>CAZTZI010000170.1:0-52140 GCA_964618115.1 uncultured Acidimicrobiales bacterium | reverse complement strand
GCCTGGCCGCCTACACCACCAGCCCCGGCTGGCTGGGCTACAGCGACGAGAAGCTCGTGCGGCTGTGCCGGGAGGCCGTCGCCGACGGGTTCACGACCATCAAGCTGAAGGTCGGCGCGGATGTGGCCGACGACCGGCGGCGCCTGGGGCTGGCACGGGAGGCGGTGGGGCCGGAGGTGGCGCTGGCCGTCGACGCCAACCAGCACTGGAGCGTGCCGGAGGCCATCGCCGCCATCGGCGAGCTGCGTGACTTCGACCTGCGGTGGGTGGAGGAGCCCACCCATCCCGACGACGTGGTAGGTCACGCCACCATCGCCGAGGCCGTGCGGCCGGTGCCCATCGCCACCGGCGAGATGCTGGCCAGCCCCACCCTCGCCAAGCAGTTGATCCAACTGGGCGGGGTGCAGATCCTGCAGATCGACGCCACCCGCATGGGCGGACCGCACGACCTGCTGGCCGCCATCCTCATGGCCGCCAGCGCCGGCGTGGAACTGATCCCCCACGCCGGCGGTGTGGGCCTCTGCGAGGCGGTCCAGCACTACGCATTCTTCAACGCCGTCTGCGTCGCCGCCGACACCCGCGGCCTGTCCCTGGAATACGTCGCCCACCTGCACGAGCACCTCACCGACCCCGTGGAGGTCAGCAACGGCCGCTACCGCCTGCCCAGCCGCCCCGGCGCCAGCACCGAGTTCCAACCCGGCACCGAGCTGACCTTCGGCTATCCCAACGGCACCGAGTGGGCCGGCTGATCAAACGTCCCGGACCCGCACCGCACACCGGAATCGGGACTGCGAGCGGACCGAGCGAATGCCATAGTCGGTCGCCACGGCGAGTGCCGGCGCCTTGGCTGGTCAGCCGTGGTCGGCGTGCCGAAGGTCTGGGCGAGGATTATGGGGAGGCGGCATTCGCCCTCGCAGCAAGTTCGGTCGATTCCGACTGCCTGCTGCCTCAGGTGTCCGAAGCTGCCGCGGGGCTGAGGAGGCGGTAGCCCTCGTGGGCGTCCAATCCGGCGAAAGGCAGGACGTGCAGCGCCGGCGTGGTGACGCCGTTGGCGACGTACCGGGCGATCTGGTCGCGGCACTGTTCGGGTGACCCGTTGACCATGATGTCGTCGACCAACTCGTCGGGGATCTGCTTCAGAGCCCCCGCCCGATCCCTGGTGTCCCAGCGCTCCCAGAAGGGGGTGAGCATCTGCTCGCGCCCCAACCAGACGTGGAAAGCGCGATAGACGGCCACCGAGAGGTAGCCCGCCAGCATGCGCTTCGCCGCGGGCAGCACCGCGGCACGATCGGGGCTCGGGCAGACGAACAGGCGGGCCACGATCTCCGCGTCCGGCGCCACGTCGCGCACCACCTGGGCGACCCTCACGGTGTCGGTCGCCGAGAGCCAGTTGATGATCGCCCCGTCGGCCTCCCGCGCCGCCAGGCGCAGCATCTGCGGGCGGAGGGCGGCGAGGAGCAGCGGTATCGGCGGGTCGGGCGGCTCGCCGGTGGCCAAGCGAAAGCCCTTCACCTCGAAGGTGTCGTAGGTGGCGGTCACCTTCTCCCCCGTGAGCGCGGCCCGCAGGAAGCGCAGGGTGTCGCGTGCCCGCCGGTAGGGCTCGGTGAACGGGATGCCGTTCCAGCGCTCCACGATCACGTCGGAGGAGGTGCCGATGCCCAGCGTGAACCGTCCCGGCGCGGCCTGCGCCAGAGCGGCGGCCGACTGTGCCAGCGTGGCCGGACCCCGCGTGTAGATCGGGATGATGGCGGTGCCGAGGCGGACAGTCGGCTCCCATGCGGCCGCCAGGGCCAGCGGGGTGAAGCCGTCCACGCCCGATGCCTCCGCCGACCACAGGTCGGTGTAGCCCCACGACACCAACTCGCGGATCCGCTCGCGGTGGGTGCCCAGCGGTCCACCCAGGGGAACCGACACCCCGAGGGGCGGCCGTGCCGGGGCCGGTGCGGTCACGGGCGGCTCACAGCCACTGGAAGACCAGCCCGTCGCGGCGCTGCGCCCACTCCTCGGCGGTGATGGCGAACCGCTCGTGGTCCTCCCAGCAGCCGTTGATCTCCAGGAACCGCAGCGCCACACCCTCCGAGCGGAGGGCGAGCTTCTCCACCACGCGCCGGCTGCGCTGGTTCCGCGGCACGATGGCGATCTCCACGCGGTGCATCGCCAGTTCCTCGAAGGCGAATCTCAGGCCGGCGACCACCGCCTCGGGGATGTAGCCGTTGCCGGCATGACGCTTGTCGATCCAGTAGCCGATGTTGCACGACTGGAACGGACCCCGGGTGACGCCGGCGATGTTCATCTCGCCGACGAGCGCGCGGTCCACGAACACGCCGAAGCCGAAACCGGTTCCGAGTTGGCGCTCCCTATCGCGGGCGCCGCACCGCGCCGTGAACGCGGCTCGGGTCACGTCGGGGTCGGGCTGGTCCGCGGGCTTGGCAGGCTCCCAGCGGGTCAACCAGGCACCGTTGTGGCCTCGCACCTCGCGCCACTGAGCGAAGTCGCTCGTGACCAGGGGTCGGAGACTCACACGCCGGCCGGTCAGCACCGGCGGGGAATCGGCTGACGCGAGAACCCTGCGCATTCGTTCGGGCACCCTAGCCAGCATCGGCTCCCTCTCGCTGCCCCCCAGGCGCCAGGAGGCTCCGCGCCAGGCCGTCCAGCAGATCGGTCTCGGAGACCAGGCAGCTGTCGAAGGAGAAGAAGCGCATGATCTTCACCAGGATGCACATGCCGGCAACGATCACGTCCGCCCGGTCGGGGTGCAGGCCCGGGTTGGCGATGCGCTGAGCACGATCCTCGGTGGCCAGCGTCCGGAACACGTCCTCGGCGGCGGCTCGGCTCAACTCGAAGTGATGCACCCGATCGGGGTCGTAGGGATCGAGACCAATCTCGACCGCCGCGGCACTCGTCACGGTTCCGGCGACGCCGATGAAGCACTCTGTCCGGTAGACGTCGGGAATGGCGATGAGCACGTCATCGAGGTGCGCCTCGGTGACCGAGAGGCAGGCGTGCAACTCCTCGGGCCGCGCCGGGTCGTGCTGGATGAACTGCTCGGTGAGACGCACGCAACCCACGTCGGCCGAGAGAACGCTCTCGCAGCGCTCGGTGCCGAATCCGAACTCGGTGGAACCGCCGCCGATGTCGACGACGAGGAACGGGCCCCGACTCGGGTCAAGCCCGGCGGTGGCACCCTCGAACCCCAGGCGGGCCTCGGTCTCGCCATCGAGCAGCTCGGGAGTGACGCCCAGCACGGCGGCAGCGGCGTCGAAGAACTCCTCGGCGTTGCGCGCATCGCGGGCCGCTGAGGTGGCCGTCGCCCGCACAGCCTCGACGCCGAGCCGATCCATGATCCGGCGGTAGTCCTCCAGCACGGCCAGCGTGCGCCCGATGGCTTCGCTGTTCAGGCGCGCCGAGGCGTCCACACCCTGGCCGAGGCACGTGACGATGGACTGCCGCTCGAGCGTCTCGATGCCGTCACGGCTCACGAGGAGGCGCGTGGAGTTCGTCCCGCAGTCCACTGCGGCCACGACGCGCCCGCCGCGCGCGCTCACGATGCCGCTGACGCCGAGCCCGCTCCCGCGGCGAGACCGGTATCGCCGCCCTCCCCGGGTGGCATGCCGCCGGAGGACTCGGCTGCGAGTTCCGCCGCCACCCAGGCTCCGACGGGGTCGGCCCCGCCGGCCAGGTACCAGGCATAGTGGGCGTGCAGGCACTTGACGCCCTGGCGGGTGCCGCCGACACCGCCGGTGGGGCGAGGTCCCTCGTGATCGTCGGGCAACTCGGCATCCCGCTCGGCGGCATAGCGCGAGTGGGCGCTCTCCAAGGCGGCGGCATCGACGGCGGTCTCCGCCTCCCGGACACCGCCCTGTGATTCCAGCCGGCTCACGGCGAGCCGATCGGAAGCCGAGACGAGCCAGTACCGCGTCGGCATGGGGGTGCCGTCGACCAGCAGAGGATCGTTGCGGATCACCCGAGGACTCCCATCGACATGCCGCACCCACACCCGGAACCCACCCTGCGGCGGGCGTCCCAGCAGGTCGGCCACGTCGGCCCAGTCCCGGAGCGAGATGCCATCCCCGCCGGCGGCCCACGGTTCCGCACCGAGTCGGGCGGCGGAGGGCGCCCGCTCGACCCCGCGGTACTGGCGGTCGGTGCCGGCCAGCGCGACCGGGTCCCCCGTGGGCCCGGCTTCGTCCGCCCAATCCCGCAGTGACGTTCCCCGGCTGCCGCCCGGCGCGGTCACGGAAGCGCCCGTCGTCGTGTCGCCGGCACTCGGAGCCGCCGAGCCGGCGGAATCGGCGTGGCCTGCTCCTACTCGGCGCGGCGCCGCCCGAACGACAACACCTTGACGATGCCGTCCACCAGCCGCTTCAGAAGGAGGCCGAGGGCCAGAACCGGGGCGATGATCGGAGAGAGGATGCGGAGCCTCGACGGCACGGCCGCCAGAAGATCCACCGCCTCCGGCTCGGCAGGCGCCGCCTCGGCCTCGCCGGTCGCGTCACCACCGTTGCCGGCCTCGCCGCCCTCGTCGCCCTCCGCGGACTCGCTGAGCATCTCCTCGAGGTTGTCGACGAACTTCCCCATCAGCTTGGCGCTCACGTCGCCGAGCACGCCCCGCCCGAACTGGGCAACCTTGCCGCTGATCTTGAGATCGGTCGTGACCTCCACCTTGGTGCTGTTCTCGGAGGCGGCCTCCATGAGAGCCGTGATGTCGGCGGCGGCGTTGCCGGCGCCACGGGTGTCCCGCCCCTCGGCGCGGATCACGATCCGCAGATCGTCCCGGTTCAACTCCACCATGGTGGCCTTGCCGCGGTACTCCGCCGAGATGGGACCCACCCTCACCTTCACCGCGCCGCGAAACTCGTCGCCCTCGACCTCGTCGAGGCGGGCGCCCGGCAGGCACGGGGCGATCAACTCCGGGTTGGTGAGGACCTCCCACGCCCGGTCGACGCCAACACTCACCTCGAAATCGCTCTTCAGTTCCATCGGTAGGCCTCCTGTGACGTCCTGCTGCGTCGGTTCCGGGTCGGCGGCGGCTCGATGACAATCGCAGCGACCGACCGAATCGTTGCGCAACGTTACCGCCGCCGGTGCAGCTCGGCAGCCGGCGACCGCGTCGCTATGTGCACCGGCGCCGGCGGTTAGCCTCCCGTAGTGACGATCCGTCACCTCGGGCAATGGCGGAGGAGGTGATCGGCGATGGCGCGTCTCGATCTCGCACATCCGGCGAACGAGAGCGGCCCCTGGTTCGTCGACACACGCTGCATCCGCTGCGACGCGGCACGTCACTGGGCACCGGAGTTGATCGGCGCCGATGAGCAGGGCCGCTCGTTCGTGGCACGCCAGCCCGCCCATCCCGACGAGGAAGCGCAACTCTGGCGGGCCGCCGTCGCCTGTCCCACACAGTCGATCGGCACCGTCGAGGCCCGCCGCCCACCGGAGCCGGCGTTCCCGTTCGAGCTGACGCCGAGCGTCTACGCGTTGGGCAATAACGCCCGGTCGTCGTTCGGGGCGCACTCGTACTTCCTGCCCCGGCCGGACGGCAACCTGATGACCGACTCGCCCCGGTTCACCCGGCAGCTCGCAGGGCGGATCGACGACCTCGGGGGCCTCCGCCACGTGCTGCTGACCCACCGTGACGATGTCGCCGACGCCGACCGCTGGGCCGACCGCTTCGGAGCCGACGTGTGGATCCACGAGGCCGACGCCGACGCCGCGCCGTACGCCACGGTCATACTCGGCGACGAGCCCGCGACGATCTCGCCGGGGGCCACCGCGTATTTCGCGCCCGGCCACACCGCCGGCCACGTGGTGTTCCACGTCGACGACAGCTGGGTGTTCACCGGCGACGCTCTGCACTGGAACCACCGGCGCGGCGAACTCGACGTGTTCCCCGACCAGACCTTCCAATCATGGGACGTCCTGGCCGACACGATGGACGTCCTCTCCGGCCTACCGGTGGAGTGGCTCTTCCCCGGCCACGGCAAGTGGCACAACGTCGGCGTGGACGCCTGGACCCGCCAGATGGCCCGACTCGGCCCGGCCATGCGTTCAATCGGCCAGGAGGCCTGGGCACAGCGGCCCAACAGCGCCTACGACTGGTACTGAGCCGGCCGGGCGACGCCGGGGGGCGGGAACACTCCGGATTGCCACCGATGGGTCACAGCACTCTCATAGGGTGACCGGCGTGGAACGAGCGCAAGTCGTCAGCGATGTTGCAACGATCGATCTGTCGGGGGAGCACAACTGGGTGCTGCACGCCGACAACGCCGTCCTGCTGCCACGACTTCCCGACGGCGCCTTCCGATTGATCTACATCGACCCCCCGTTCAACAGCGGCAAGATCCAGCGACGCCACGAACTGTCGACTGTCCGGTCAGAGGACGGGGACCGTATCGGTTTCGGGGGCCAGCGGTACCGAACCATCTCGCTCGGCGCCACGTCCTACGCCGATGTCTTCGACGATTATCTGGAGTTCATCGGTCCTCGGCTCGAGCACGCCCACCGCCTACTCACCGAGGACGGCACCCTGTACTTCCACATCGACTACCGGGAGTCCCACTACTGCAAGGTTCTATTGGATCAGATCTTCGGCCGCGAGTGCTTCATCAACGAGATCATCTGGGCCTATGACTACGGTGGGCGGTCACGCCGCCGCTGGCCGGCGAAGCACGACACCATCCTCGTCTACGCCAAGGATGCCGACCGCTACTTCTTTGACCAGGACGCCATCGCGAGAATCCCGTACATGGCGCCTGGACTGGTGTCGAAGGAGAAGGCAGCACGCGGCAAGCTCCCGACCGACGTGTGGTGGCACACCATCGTGGCAACCAACGGCAAGGAGAAGACGGGCTACGCCACGCAGAAACCTGAAGGCATCCTGCGGCGGATCCTCAGCGCCTCCTCGCAGGAGCGGGACTGGGTTCTCGACTTCTTCGCCGGGTCCGGAACAGTTGGCGC
Source organism: uncultured Acidimicrobiales bacterium (assembly GCA_964618115.1). Lineage (GTDB taxonomy): Bacteria > Actinomycetota > Acidimicrobiia > Acidimicrobiales > CATQHL01 > VXNF01. Next base: position 45,186 of record CAZTZI010000170.1, on the reverse strand, counting down.
CGTCGCCCGGCAGATGAACCGCCGCTACGTTCTGATCGACAACAACGATGAGGCGATTTCGGTAATGACTCGTCGCCTCGGCACCAGCGGCGTCCGATACGCCGACGGGTCGCTGCAGCCGTTCACCATCGAGCAGCCGCCATCGAGCCAACTCGGACTATTCGGATGACCGACCACTACTCCCAGATCAGAGACCCCGAGGTGCGCAAATTAGCCGCCTACGCCGAGATAATCCGCGCTGACTACGAATCAGACGACCCGGACCCGTGGCACGGGAGCCCGTTCGGCTGGATCAAGACACGACCATCCAGGCAAGTCGGCAAGATCGGGGAGCAACTCGTCGCCGCTTGGTGCGCGGCCAACGGATTCGATGTCGTGAGGTCTCCCGACTCGGAAGCCGACCGACTCATCGAGGGATACAGGTTCGAGATCAAGTTCTCGACACTTTGGAAGTCGGGTGTCTACAAGTTTCAGCAGATCCGCGACCAGAGCTACGACTTCCTGTTTGCTCTAGGTCTCTCGCCATACGACGCACACGCCTGGGTTCTGCCAAAGTCCATCCTGCACCAAGAGGTAATCGGCTACATGGGTCAACACACGGGCGCGGACGCCACCGATACTGCGTGGCTTAGCGTGACCGTCGGCGATGAGCACGAGTGGCTGGACCCATTCGGCGGAAGCTTGGCGGCAGTTCGCGAGTTCCTCTCCCAAGTCGGGATGCGTCCTTCCATCTGACGAGCTACTGACAAGCAGGTAGGCGCCACCGCGGCTGGTTGCCGGTCGAATTGATTACGTCCTGGGCCAGGATGAGAGAGCCGTGGAGGCACAGCCTGGCCTCGCACGGCAAGGCAGGTGTGGCTAGTCGAAGGCCTGACGTGGCACGGCAAGGCTCGGCAGGGCCGTCGTCGATCCCGGGAACTCCCCGCGCTGGGTGTCACTCTCGCCCCCGAGTCTTGGGCATAGCCACTTCACCGGATCACATACGTTCTCAGGAATCCGCTGACGGAGGACTGTCACACGCCCTCAGTAGTGTTGCGGGCGTGGGTCGGACTGCCTCTGAACAGGGGACACGCCGTCCAGCAGGTGAGTTGGTCGGGTCCGGCGACGCGAGATCCCCTGCGCTCGAACGGTGGACCGAGTCGCGACGGCAGCGTCCGAAAGGACTGATGCTCCCCCTTCGTAGTGTGGAGAACATGACGGGAGTGCAGATCCAGGACTCCGCACCGGAACCGGCTTCGGCAGCCGATGTCCTCGCCGGGCGGCCGACTGCCGAGCGTGCGGCAAACGGGCACAGCGGCGCCGCTGCGGACGACCTCTGCCAGTTCTCGGGCGCGCCGACCCAGGCGATTGCCGTGCTGGATGGCGACCCGGGGACCTTGGACGTGGAGGGGTTGGGCAGATTCCTTCGGGCAGCCCAGGTGGTGCGGTCATGGGTGGACGCTCGGGAGGCCGCGGCACTCGCCGTGGGCGTCCGCCAGGATGCCGCCCAGCAGGCCGCTGCGACCGTGTCGTACGGGACTTCCTCGTCGAGCACGAGGGTCATGTCGGACGTGCTGCGGGGTCAGCGGTTGTGGCGGCGGAGATCCTCGAAGGTGTCGATGTCGGCCGGGTCGCCCGGGCAGGTCACCTCCCGGACCATCTCCGGATGGCGCCGCATGAGTTGGCGGGCGCCCTCGTCGCCGTCGAGTGGGAGCAGCGGCCAGACGGCGGCGTCGAGTTTCACCGGCGGGCGCCTGTGAGCACCGTAGACGGCGGTGACGATCGACCCCGGCGCCTCGGCGACGCGCCGCCAGGCCTCGGCTCCCGCGAAGGGCTGGTCGGCAACGCCCACGACGACCGCGCTGTGGCCGTCCATCTCGGCGGTGCGCACGCCGGCCTGCAGGGACCAGGCCTGGCCCCGATCCCAATCGTGGTTCATGACGATCGTGACCTCCGGCGGCAGCAGATCGCTCAGATCTTCCGCCCCGAGCACGACGTAGACGGCCGCCAGAGGTGCCTGGAAGGCGGCATCCACGGCCCACCGAACGAGGGGCCGGCCACGAAACTCGGTACGCAGCTTGTGGACCGGCCCGGCGAACCGCGATCCTTCGCCGGCGGCCAGCACCACGCCGGCGGTCCCCCGGTGGGAATCAGCCACGGCATCTTCCGCGGGCAGGGCGATCGGCGGGATCCTCGGCAGATCGAGACGCAGACTGCACCGGGCTCAGTACGCGGATGCAAGAGGCCGCTGATCGCACCACGACTGATCCCGGCGGAGAGCGCCCCGGCAGCGCTTCTCAACGATGGATGGGGCCCGCGCTGTCGCGGAGCGACGGTGCCGCCCGGCCCGCACGGACCGCGATGATCTCCGCCACGATCGACACGGCGGTCTCCTCGGGGGTTCGCCCGCCGATGTCCAGGCCGATCGGAGCCATCAGCCGGGCCAGACCCTCCTCGTCGACGCCGACCTCCCGCAGCCGCTCGACCCGCTTGGTGTGCGTGCGACGGCTGCCCATCACCCCGATGTACCCCACGTCGGTCGCCAGAGAACGCACGACGGCCGGAATGTCGAACTTCGTGTCGTGGGTGAGGATGCAGACGGCGTCGACGGGCCGGAGCTTCTCGCCGTAGGAATCGAAGACGGCGTCGGGCCATTCCACCCTGATCTCGTCGGCCATCGGGAACCGCTTGCGGGTCGCGAACACCTTCCGGGCGTCACACACCACCACTTTGTAGCCCAGCACCTTCGCCACCCTCGCCAGGGCCGCCGTGAAGTCGACCGCTCCGAAGATCAGCATGCGGGGCTGGGGGGCGAACGATTCCACGAACAGGGTGAGGTCCTCCCTCCGCTGCTCGCCGCCGGCGCCGTAGTGGCGCACGCACGTCTGGCCGAGTTCCAACTCGCCGAGTACGTCGCGGGTCGCCACGTCATCGAGTTCGGGACTGCCGAGACTCCCGAGAACCTCCTGGCCGGGACGCACCAGCAGGCGGGCACCCTTGCCGACCCCGCCGATGATCGTGGCGAGCGCCACCGGCTCGTCGGCCCGCAGCGCCTCGGCCAGTGCCTCGTAGAGCGGTGCCTCGCCAGCAGGCACAGCCATCCCCTACCAGTCCAGCGGCTCGACGAAGAGGTGAATCGTGCCGCCGCAGGTCAGCCCGACGGCGAAGGCCTCGTCGTCGCTGTAGCCGAAGCTCACCATGCGCCGATCGCCGGCTTCCAGCACCTCCAGCGCCTCGGCCACGACCGCCCCCTCGACGCAGCCGCCCGACACCGAACCGGACACCTCGCCCGCCTCGTTGACCGCCATGGCCGCGCCCGGATCGCGGGGACCCGACCCGTCGAGGTCGGTCACGCGGGCCACGGCGACCCGCAGACCCGCCGCTCGCCACCGGTCGATGTCGTCCAGCAACTCCTGCATCGGTTCCTCCTCCTGGTAACTGCTGCAGCGTAGGCCGCCTCCGGCGCCGCCAGCGACAGTCCCGATCGGGGCGACCGGACCGGCACCGGGGACTCTGGAGTTGCCCGCTTCCGGAACGCAGCCCGGGGGGCCCTCAGGCGGCGACCCGGCTGGCGAGTTCCTCCAGCGACGCCAGCGAGTGACCCTCAACGAACTCGTCCACGAACGGCAGGGCGGCCGCCATCCCCTGCGCCAGCGGGGCATACCCCGGTGTGGCCTTCAGGGGATTGACCCAGACCACCCTGTGCGCCACCCGGCTGAGGCGGGCCATGCTCTCGGCCATGGCCACCGGCTCACCCCGGTCCCAGCCATCGGAGAGGATCACGACGACGGCACCTCTGGCCATGCCGCGGACTCCCCACAGGTCACAGAACACGCCGATCGACTCCCCGAGGCGCGTGCCGCCGGACCAATCCTGGACCGCGCCGGCGGCACGGTCGAAGGCGGCGTCGGGATCGCGAGTCGAGAGTTCCCGGGTGAGGCGGGTCAGCCGCGTCCCGAGAGTGAACGCCTCCACACGGCGGCGAGCCACCACGGCGGCATGCACGAAGCGCAACAGGGCCCGGGCGTAGGACTCCATCGAGCCGCTCACGTCGAGCAGCAGGACCAGCCGCCTGGGCTGCTCGCCGGGCCGGCGGAACGACCGTGTGATCGGCTCGCCGCCGGCCTGCAGAGCCCGCCGGACGGTGCGGCGCAGATCGGGGCGCCCCCGGGGGGTACGCACGGGCTGCAGGCGCCGCGAGCGACGCATGGCGCCGCTGAGGCGCAGTTGGCTCATCAGTTCCGCGAGTTCCGCGAGTTCATCGGCCGTGCAGTCGGCGAAATCCTTGTCCCGCAGCAACTCGTAAGGGCTGTACCGGACCGCGATGGTCTCCGAGTCGTCCTCGCTGTCACCCTCGGCCCCGGTCCCCTCGAGGTCATCGAAGGCCAGCGTGACCTCGGCCACCGGCGGCGGCGGAAGCAGGCCCAGCGGATCGATTCCCTCCCAGAACCGCGTGAAGACCACGTCATAGGTGTCGAAATCCTCGGGTCGGTGGACGAGCGTGGCCCGACCCGACCAGTACACCTTGGCGCGGGTGTCCACCCCGACACACCCCAGCGCCGCCATGAACGTGATCATGGAGCCCACCGGCACTTCCAGCCCGGCCTCGCGCAACGCCATCCCGAAGCGGGCGGCGAGAGCGCAGATGTTCTCGGGCTCCGCCGCGGCGACGACGGGGCTGTCTGTCACGGTCGAAGAGCCGCTGGAACCGGCGCAGCGAGCGGGCACCAGAACAACGGGCCGCCTCCGCTACCGGCTCGTGGCCTCGGCGATGATCTTCTCGACGCCGTAATCCCGTACCCGCCCCTGATCCTCGCGGTACTTGAGCACGGCACCCAGGGTGACCTCGGCGCTGTCGGAACCCAGTGCATCCACGCCGAGGCGCACCAGCGCCATCGACCAGTCGATGCTCTCCGCCACGCCGGGTGGCTTGTACAGACCGATGTCGCGGAACCTGGCGACCGCCGCCGCCACCTGGCGCGCCAACTCGGGTGCCACGCCATCAGTGCGCAGGGAGATGATCGACACCTCGCGCTCGAAATCCGGATGCTCCACCCAGTGGTAGAGGCAGCGGCGCTTGAGAGCGTCATGGACATCACGGGTGCGGTTCGACGTGACGACCACCACCGGCGGCGCCGCAGCCCGGAAGGTGCCCAACTCGGGGACCGTGATCGACCAATCCGACAAGACCTCCAGCAGGAAGGCCTCGAACTCGTCATCGGCGCGATCCACCTCATCGATGAGCAGCACCGGGGGCGCCGGATCATCGTGGGAGATGGCGTCCAGCAGCGGCCGCTTCACCAGGAAGCGCTCGGAGTACAGCGAGTCCTCCAGCGCCCCCGCGTCCGCCCCTGATGCGCCGCCGGTCGCCTCGGCGGTGCGAAGGTGCAGCAACTGGCGCGAGTAGTCCCACTCGTAGACAGCCTGGGACACATCGATGCCTTCGTAGCACTGCAGGCGGATGAGGCGGCTGTCCAGCCAGTTCGCCAACGTCTTGGCGACCTCCGTCTTGCCGACCCCCGCCTCACCCTCCAGCAGCAGCGGTCGCTGCAGGGATAGCGCCAGGAAGATCGCCGTGGCGAGGCCTTCGGACGGCAGGTAGTCGTGAGCGCGGAGGCCGTCGGCGACCTCCGCCGGCGACCCGGGAGCGAGTCCCACGGGCCGCTACAGTCCGGCGGTCTCGAGTGCCCGGCGCGTCAGGACCCGAGCCAGGTGCTGACGGTACTCCACGCTGGCGTTCAGATCCTCGGTGGGGTCGCAACCCTCCGCAGCCAGTTCTGCGGCCTCGGCGGCCGATGCCCCACCGGCAACGGCGCTCTCGACGGCCGAAGCCCGCACGGGCCTCGAGTCCATGTTCACGAGACCCACACCGACCTCACCGCCGGCCCGCACCACGGCGGATACCCCCACGATCGCCCAATCCTGGGCGCGCCGGTTGAACTTCTCGAATCCCCAACGGGAACCGTCCGCGGCGGGGATCCGTACCTCGGTCAGCAGCTCGTCATCGGCCAGAGCGGTCTCCAGGAATCCTGTGAAGAAGTCGTCCACCGAGATCTCCCGGGTGCCCTGCGGCCCGGCCGCCACGAGCGTGGCCCCGAGCGCAAGCAGCGCCGAAGGGATGTCCGACGCCGGATCGCCGTGGGCGACGGCCCCGCCGATGGTGCCCCGGTGGCGGACCTGTGGATCGCCCACGTGCGAGGTGACCTCGCCGAGGAGTCCGGCGCGGCGCGCCACCAACTCGCTGGTCTCGACATCGCGGTGCCTCGTCAGAGCGCCGATCGCCACGTGGTCGCCCCCGTCACGGATGTAACTCAGGTCGTCGAGCCGCCCGATGTCCACCACCACAGCCGGACGCGCCAGGCGGAATCGCATGAGGGGGATCAGTGAGTGGCCCCCGGCCAGGAGCTTGGCCTCGTCGCCGTGGGCGGCGAGAGCGGCAATGGCCTCGTCAGCCGAGCCGGCCCGGACGTAGTCGAACGCTGCAGGAATCATTGCTCACCCCCCTGCCGCACAGTGCAGGACCGCCTTGACGATGTTGTGGTAGCCGGTACAGCGACAGAGGTTGCCCTCCAGGCCGAGCCGCACCTCCCGATCGGTCGGGTCGGGGTTCTCCTCCAGGAACGACACCGCCGCCATGACCATGCCGGGTGTGCAGTAGCCGCACTGCAGTGCGTGACACTGGCGGAACGACTCCTGCATGGGGTGCAGGGTGTCGCCGTCGGCCAGGCCTTCGATGGTGAGAAGGTCCTCGCCGTCGGCCTGCACGGCGAACATGGTGCAGGATTTCACCGACTCGCCGCCGACGTGGATGGTGCAGGCACCGCAGGAGGAGGTGTCGCAGCCGATGTTGGTTCCGGTGAGACCGACCACGTCACGGATGTAGTGAACCAGCAGTGTGCGAGGCTCCACATCGTGCGTGTGGGTCGTCCCGTTGATCGTGACCGAGATCTCCACGTGCACCTCCCTGTGACCGGCCCTTCGCCGGACTCGAACTATCGAACGATCGTCCCGCCGCCCGCCGGGCGAACACAGTAGCGCACGCTACCGGGCGCTCACAGCGGCCGGATGGTCTGATCCCCGGGCGGCGCCCATCGCCCGCCACGCCCGCGCAACGGTGCAGGGAGGATCGATGTTTCCTGTGGCGACCGCGCTCAGCCGGAGGCCGTGGCGACAGGTCGGGGGAGGATGGCGTACGCCTCCTCACCGGGATACACGAGACCGAAATCCCGCCGGGCGATCCGTTCGATCTCGGCGTCGGTCTGCAGCACACCGATCTCGGCCTCGAGAGCTGCGTTGGACGCCTGGATCTCGGCCAACTCGGTCTCCAGGCGGGTGATCTCGTCCCGCTGAGCGACCCAGTTCCGCACCGGCACCACGCCCCACGTCCAGACGGCGACAGCGGCGATGGCGAAGAGACCGGCAATGACCAGCACCGTCAGCAGACGACGTGCGTTGGGCCGCGTCACGACGCCCCCCCGGGTTTCCCCGGTCCGCTGGGTGGGCTCGAGGATCCGAAGCACGCACTCGAGCCGAGTTCCTCCTCGATGCGCAGGAGCCGGTTGTACTTGGCGGTGCGATCACTGCGGGCGGTCGCACCGGCCTTGATCTGCCCCGTGCCCGTGCCCACCGCCAGGTCGGCGATCACAGTGTCCTCGGTCTCGCCGGAGCGGTGGGACACCACCGCTCCGTAGCCCGCGGACCTCGCCGCCTCGATGGTGTCGAGGGTCTCGCTCAGCGTGCCGACCTGGTTGACCTTGACGAGGATCGAGTTGGCCACGCCGGAGCGAATGCCGCGCTCGAGCAGGTCGACCCGAGTCACGAAGAGGTCGTCGCCCACCAGCGCCAGGCGGTCGCCGACCGCCTCGGTGAGCATCCGCCAGCCCTCCCAATCGTCCTCCGCCATGCCGTCCTCGATGGAGCAGAGCGGGTAGTTGTCGGCCAGATGCACCAGATAGTCGACCATCTGTGACCGATCCAGGCTCCTCCCCTCGCCCGCCAGCCGGTAGCCGCCGTCGGTGGCGAACTCGGTGGCCGCCACGTCGAGGGCGAGCGCCACGTCGGTGCCCGGTCGCAGTCCGGCGGCCTCGACGGCGTCCAGCAGCAATCCCAGCGCGGTCTCGTTGCTCGCCACATCCGGCGCGAAGCCGCCCTCGTCGCCGACGGCGGTGGACAGCCCGGCCACGAACAGCCCGCCGCGCAGCGTGTGGTAGATCTCCGCGCCCCACTGCAGCGCCTCGGAGAACGACGCTGCGCCGACGGGGACCACCATGAACTCCTGCAGATCGAGGTTGTTGTCGGCGTGGGCTCCGCCGTTGAGGAGGTTCATGAGCGGCACGGGGAGCGTGGTGGCTTTGTCGCCTCCGATACGGCGGTAGAGGGGGATCCCATGCGAGACAGCGTCGGCCACCGCTGTGGCCAGGGAGACGCCCAGGACGGCATTGGCGCCCAGACGGGACTTCCCCGGCGTCCCGTCGAGCTCGATCAATGTCCGGTCCACGAGCTGCTGGTCGCCGGCGTCGAGTCCGCGAACCGCCGCGGCGATCTCACCGTCCACCGATGCCACCGCGTCGCGCACCCCCTTGCCGCCGTACCTCGTCCCGCCATCGCGGAGCTCGACGGCCTCGAGGCTGCCGGTGGAGGCACCCGACGGAACCGCTGCTCGACCCCTCGCCCCACACGCCAGGACCACGTCCGCCTCCACGGTGGGATTCCCCCGAGAATCCAGAATCTCCCGCCCGGCGACGGAAACTATTGCGCTCATTCGGATGCGCCCTCATGCAGTCGGCTAACTCCCAGCTGCGTTGTTCCTGTTGAACATGGGGAGTAGGTGGAAAAAGTTACTCGTGTTGGAACGCGATGAAAAGAGGTTGGACCCAGATTTTTTCTGTGTCAGGCCTGCTCGGCGCGGCGGAATTCCTCCCGGACAGCCTGCGAAGCGACCCGCAGCGCCGACTCGGGGTCGAGGGAGCTGTGGCGTGCCAGCTCCACGGCTTCGAACAGCAGGAAGCCCAGCCACAGCTCGTCGCGCTGGGCCGCAGGTACGCCGAGCGCGTCCCGCAGGCGCGCCAGCGCCTCGGCTTCTCCGCCGCGGTCGAGACCGACGGCTTCGGCCCGCTTCTGCACCTTGAGTGCGCCCAGGAGCGCCGGGAGCGCCTCGGGGATCCCGTCCATGGCCGAGAGGCGGCCCTTCTCGGTTCTCTTGATCTGCTCCCAGCCGGCGGCGAGCGACTCCTCGTCGGTACCGGCCCCGGCACCGGGACCGAACACGTGGGGATGGCGGCGGCGGAGCTTCGCATCGGTATGCCGCACGACATCGCCGATCGTGAACTGCCCCTGCTCGGCGGCAAGGGTGGCGTGGAAGAAGACGTGGAAGAGCAAGTCCCCCAGTTCCTCCTCCAGATCCTCGTACCCCTGCCCCGCGTCGAGGCCGGCACTGTCGCCCGGCGCTGCCGGCTCCGGCAGCCTGTCGATGACCTCGAGCACCTCGTAGGTCTCTTCGAGAAGGTGACGGCGGAGACTCCGGTGGGTCTGGCGGCGATCCCACGGGCACTCGGCGCGCAGCGTGGCCACCAACTCGCCGAAGCGGACCAACTCCGCGGCCGGCGCCTCGACCATCGCCGGAACGTAGAGCGAGGTGAGGTGGTCGACCGGCCGCCAGCGCGGCAGCTCGGCGGCACAGGTCTGTTCGACTCGCTCGGAGTCGAGGCCCAAGTGGTGCAGCACCCACACGGGCACCGACGGTGCCGGCAGCGCCAGACCGATGGCGGCCAGAACCTCGGCGCTGTCGCACTGCGCCACGAGCAGCGGGCCCCGTTCACCGGCGGCCTCGGCGGCGAACCGGTGGCCGTCGGTGATGCGCACCCCGGCGGCAAGGGGATCGATCCCGAGCCGGGACCACGCCAGATCGGCGAAGGACAGTGCCGGGTGGACCTCGGCGCAGACCCGCTCGTCGGCCGCCAGGAGTTGCACCGATCGTTCGGCGACCGCCGGCGAGCCGGGCACGGCGTAGAGCACCGACCCGTGACGGTCGGCCGCCGTCACGAGCCGCTCGACGATGGCTTCGTACACCTGCTCGATGCGCTCGGCCGACCGGTAGAGGTCATCGCAACTCGCCGCCGGCGCGACGGCTCCGGCCGAGGGATGCTGCCGCGTGCGCACGAAGCGCTGCGGGGGAGGTGTGGCCTCGATCAGCGCCCGGGTGCCCGCGGTGAGGAGGTCCGGCCCCGCCGGGCCGAGCCCGACGACGACGACACGCGGCGAGGCCCTCACGCCGCCGGTTGGGTTGCCGCCGCCGGCGCCGGCTGGTCCGCGACCTGCTCGAGGACCTCCGTGAGTGCCTCGACCGCCCGCGAGCGATGCCGCAGCGGCAGACGCAGCCGCCCTGCCGAGGGGTCGTAGATCGCAGAGGGCCAGAGCCGTTCCAACCGCACCCGGCGACTCTCGCGCAGCGCCAGGGGCGAGATGCGGGCCTCGGCTCCCCGACCGGGCCCCGAGCGCACCGAGACGTCGGTGACACCGGCACCCACGCAGAGAGCCCGCAGCCGCGCCACCGCCAGCAGCGCCTCCGCCGCCGGCGGCAGCGGGCCGAAGCGGTCCAGCCACTCGGCACGGACGTCGGCCACCTCCTCGGGCGTCGTGATGTTTGCGAGGCGGCGATAGGCGGCGAACCTCAGCGATTCCGTCGGGATGTAGTCCGCCGGCACGTGGGCGTCCACCGGCACGTCGAGGTTCACCTCGACAGGGATCGAGGGGGCCTCGCCCGCCAGTTCGGCGACCGCCTCGGTCACCATCTCGCAATAGAGGTCGTACCCCACCGCGGCGATGTGCCCGGACTGACCCACCCCGAGGAGGTTGCCCGCACCCCGGATTTCGAGGTCGCGCATGGCGATGCGGATCCCGGAGCCCAACTCGGTGGACTCGGCCACGACCTTGAGCCGTTCATAGGCCTCCTCGGTCAGGGAGCGCTCGGGCGGGGTGAACAGGTACGCGTAGGCGCGCATCTGCGCCCGGCCGACGCGACCGCGGATCTGGTGCAATTGGGCGAGGCCCATCAGGTCGGCCCGGTCGACGATCAGCGTGTTGACGGTGGGCATGTCGATTCCCGACTCGATGATGGTGGTGCACACCATCACGTCGTAGCGGTGGTCCCAGAAGTCCAGCACCACCTGCTCGAGGGCGGCCTCGTCCATCTGACCGTGCGCCACCGCCACCCGCACCTCGGGCACCAGTTCCCGGAGGTGCGCCGCCACCTGGTCGATGTCGGCCACCCGATTGTGCACGAAGAAGACCTGCCCGTCGCGCAGCAGCTCGCGCCGGATGGCCTCCACCACGGCCCGCTCGTCGTAGGGACCGACGTAGGTATTGATGGGCTTGCGATCTGCCGGCGGCGTTTGCAGGACCGTCAGGTCGCGGATCCCGGTGAGGCTCATCTCGAGCGTACGGGGGATGGGGGTCGCCGTCAGCGTGAGGACGTCCACGTCGTGGCGGAGCTGCTTGATGGCCTCCTTGTGGCTGACGCCGAAGCGCTGCTCCTCGTCGACGATCAGCAGTCCCAGGCGGGCGAAGGACACGTCCGCCGAGAGGAGCCTGTGGGTGCCCACGACCACGTCCACGTCGCCGCTGCGCAGGCCGTCCAGCACACCACGGGCTGCGGCGGGCGACAGGAAACGGCTGAGCATCTCCACCCGCACGGGGAAGCCGGCATAGCGCTCGGAGAACGTCAGGAGATGCTGGTGTGCCAGCAGCGTCGTGGGGACGAGGACGGCCACCTGCCGACCGTCGGCGGTGGCCTTGAAGGCGGCGCGTATCGCCACCTCGGTCTTGCCGAATCCCACGTCGCCGCACACCAGGCGATCCATCGGCACCGGACTCTCCATGTCCTGCTTGATCTGGGCGACGGCGCTCATCTGGTCGGGTGTCTCCGGATAGGCGAAGGCGGCTTCCATCTGCCCCTGCCACGGCGTGTCGGCACCGAAGGCGTGTCCGGTCGTTGCATGGCGCTTGCGGTAGAGCTCGACCAACTCGCCGGCCACCTCGGCAACGGCCGCCCGTACGCGGCTCTTGGTGCGCTGCCAGTCGACTCCCCCCATACGGCTGAGCGTGGGCTCGTCACCGCCGGTGTATTGCCGGACGGTGTCCAGCTGATCGGTGGGGACGTAGAGGCGTGCGCCGCCCCGGTACTCCAGCAACAGGTAATCCCTCTCGACACCGTCCATGGCGCGGGTCACCATGCCCCGGTAGCAGGCCACGCCGTGGGTGCGGTGCACCACGAATCCGCCGACACGCAGGTCCTCGAAGGCGGCGCGGGACCCCGCACCCTGTGCGGCGGGACGAGCACGCCGGTGCACGCGGCGTCGCCCGGTCAGGTCGCTCTCGGCCGCGACGGCGATGCGCACCTCGGGAAGGATGCAGCCACCTCGGAGCGGGCTCACGATCACCGAGCACCCCTCCGAGGCCAGGGCGGCGCCGGTGCCGGCCTGCCAGCGGTGGGCCTCCACCCCATGCTCCGCCAAGCGGTCGCGCAATCGCTGAGCCGATCCCTCGCCGTCGGCCGCCACGAGGATCCGGTAGCCCTCGGCCAGGAGGCCCGAGACCTGGCGGACCGGGCCGTCGCCGGTGCCGAGCGGGGACTCCCACCCCAACACCTCCAGCAGCGGCTCCGAGGGGCCCACCGGACTGGTGCTCAGCGCCCAGACGGGCGCCTCGCAGCCACCGAGAAGGTCGGCAGCGGCCACGTGCGCGCTCGGCAACGGGGCGCCCGGCGCCACGCCCCAGGCCCCGGCGAGGTGGCTCGCCAGTTCGGCCTCCTCGTCGAGCAGATCCTGAGCTCGCGCCCACAACCGGTCCCGATCGACGAGCACGACGAGTCCGCCGGCGGGCACCAGATCGGCGAAGGAACGACTTCCGGGACTCAGCCACCCCAGCCAGGCCTCCATGCCATCGAAGAACCCCCCTTCGGCCAGCAATTCCCACTGCCTGCGCCCCCAGGGCGCCTCGGCAACCAGTGCGGCGGCCCTGCGGCGCACGGCCGCGGTCGGGCGCAGCTCGCGGCAGCCGAAGATCTCCACTGCCTCCAGCGGATCGCCCGAGCGCTGGTCGCTCACGGAGAACTCGCACAGGCGGTCGATCTCGTCGCCCCACAGGTCGATGCGCACCGGAGTGGCGGCGGTGGCTCCGAACACGTCGATGATGGAGCCCCGGACGGCCATCTCGCCGCGCTGCTCCACCTGCACGCCGCGCCGGTAGCCCGCGCTCACGAGCCGCTCGATCAACTCATCCCGGTCACAACGCTCGCCGAGAGCCAGCCGGACGGGCTCGAAGTCCTCCGAGCCGGGCGCGAGCCGCTGCATGAGCGCGCGGATCGAAGCCACGACGACCGCTGGAGTGGTCTCGGGGCGGCGCATCCGCCAGATGGTTCGCAGCCGGGCACCCATAGCGGCCGCCGTCGGGCTGATCCGCTCGAACGGCAGCGTCTCCCAGGCCGGGAGGGCGGCCACGGCGTCGGCGCCCAGCCAACTCTGCAGGTCGGCGCAGAGATGCTCGGCAGCCCCCTCGCTGAGTGTGCACACCACGACCGGCCGGCGCCCCGAGGCCCGGGCAAGTGCCGCCAGCGCGGCCGGTTGCCCGCGCTCGGGCACCGCCAGGGACGCCTCGCGCCGGCCCAGGGAGGAGCGGAGCGCGGGCGCCGCGGCGATGTCGACCGCCAGGTGGGCGAGCGGCGATCGCCGCTCGGTCACGGCCCCGCCGACTTCAGCGGGCATTGAAGGTGTTCATGGCCGCGGCGACGCCGGCGGTGGCGATCGCCGCAGCCGCCTCCGCGGCCCGGCCGGCGGCCGACGCCAGTGCGTCGCGCTCGCGAGCCGGTGGCCGGCTCAGCACGTAGTCGGCGCCGGCAGCCGCGTTGGGCGGGCGGCCGATACCGATGCGCACCCGCACGAAGGACGTGTCTCGCAAGTGATCGCGGATCGAGCGGAGGCCGTTGTGTCCCGCCAGACCTCCACCTACGCGAACCTGCACGCGCCCGCTCGCCAGGTCGAGTTCGTCGTGGATCACGACCAGCCGGGCCATGTCGTCGATGCCGTAACGAACCAGGAGTTTCCGCACTGCCTCGCCGGAGCCGTTCATGTAGGTCTGCGGGAAGGCCGCGGCCACGCGCCTTCCCTCGATGCGAACCTCGTCGGTCAGCGCCGGCATGCGGGGCCGGCGCCGCAGGCGACCGCCGTAGCGGTCGGCGAGGATCTCCACCGCTGCGGCGCCCACATTGTGGCGGGTTGCGGCGTAGCTCGGTCCCGGGTTGCCGAGCCCGACGACCAGCAGATCCGCCGGGGTCCCCGTGCGCTGTGTCCCAGCCGGGCGTCGCCGGCGCAGGGACATCGTCGCCCTCAGTCGCTGTCGCCGGCGTCGTCCTCCGCGGCTTCGTCACCGTCGACGTCCGTCTCCTCGTCGTCTTCCTCGGTCGTCGCCTCCTCGAGTGCCATGCGCGTGATGATCCCGGAGACCACCGGCGCCGTCTCGGGAACGAGTGACACCACGCCGGGAGGCAACTCGACGTCGCGCACGGTCAGCGCCGTCCCGACGGTCAGGTCGGTGACGTCGATCGCCAACGAGTTGGGGATCGAGCGCGGTTTGGCGATGACACGCAGCGTGGCCAGCGACTGGTCGACGAGGCCGTTCATTTCCAGGACCGCGGAGGCCTCGCCTGTCAGCCGGATCGGCACGTCCACAGCCACGTCGGCATCGGGATCGACGCGGACGAAATCCACGTGGGTCACGTCGCCGCGCAGCGGGTGGCGCTGCAGTTCCTTCACCAGCGCGAGCTGCAGTTGCTCGTCGACTTCGAGGTTCAGCACCACGTTCAGCCCGGCCTCGGTGGACAGCGCACCGCGCAGATCGCGGTAGTCCACCGTCGCGATCACGGCGTCGTGGCCGAGCCCGTACACCACAGCAGGCACCTTGCCCTGCTGCCGGAGGCGGCGGGACGGCGCGCTACCCGTGGGGCGGCCTAGTTCGAGGGGGAGAACGACTTCCTGCATGACATCCAGCGGCGGAGATTCGGCTGACGAACCGGCGCGAGCCTAGCGGGGCGCGCTGTGGACCCGGCGCTCCTTCAGGACAAGTTGTTGCCGCCGAAGATCTCACTCACCGAAGTGTCCTCGAAAACGGCCCGGATGGCGCTGGCGATGATCGGTGCCACCGAGACGATCTCCAGCTTGTCGATGCTCTTCTCCGGGGGCATCGGCAGCGTGTCGGTGACGATGACCTTGCGAATCACCGAGTTCTTCAACCGATCGATAGCCGGTCCGGAGAACAGGCCGTGCGTCGTGGCGGCGTACACCTCGTCGGCGCCGCGGGCCATCAACTGCTCGGCCGCAGCCACGATCGTCCCACCCGTGTCGATCATGTCGTCGATCAGAACGCAGACGCGCCCGGCCACCTCGCCCACGACCTCACGGGCCTGCACGGTGCTCTTCTCGCCCCGGATCCGGCGCTTGTGGACGATCGCCAGGTCCGCTCCCAGGGCGATGGAGTAGCGCTCGGCGACCTTCACGCGGCCCGCGTCGGGTGACACCACCACCAGGTCGTCGCCCAACTCGGCGATGCGGTCGCACAGCACGGGCATGGCCGTGAGGTGGTCCCAGGGCCCGTCGAAGAAACCCTGGATCTGGCCGGAGTGCAGGTCGACACTGACGAGACGGCCGGCCCCGGCGGAGTCCAGCAGATTGGCCATCAGCTTGGCCGAGATGGGTTCGCGGCCCTCGGCCTTGCGGTCCTGCCGGGCGTAGGGGAAGAACGGGCATATGGCGGTGACGCGTTTGGCCGAGGCGCGGTTCGCCGCGTCCACCATCACGAGCTGCTCGATGACGGCGTCATTGACCGACCGGCCCTCGACCGCCGCGTGGGACTGGATGATGAAGACGTCGGCGCCGCGGATGGACTGCCCGAACCGGCAGTGGATCTCGCCGTTGGCGAACTCCGACAGGTTGGTCTCGCACAGCTCGACCCCGAGATGCTCGGCGATCGCCTGCGCAAGTTCCAGGTTGGCCCGGCCCGACAGAAGCTGCAGGCGCTTGGTCGTCACGAGTTGCACGATCTTCCTCCCTCGTCAGGGTACGGCTCCGGTGAGACCGCCGTCGGCCCGAGTATCGCGAACGGCCCCACATGCTGGCGAGGACCGATCTCGGCGTCGGTGCCGTGGCTCATCTCGACGACCGCCTCCGCTCCCACCGCACAGTCCACGAGCCGCGTGTGCGGACCGATCACAGCACCCTTCCCCACGACGGTGTGGCCCTCCAGAACGGTGCCGGGCAGCAGTACCACACCCGCGGAGAGGCGGACGGTCACGTCGAGGTAGGTGTTGGCGGGATCGACAATGGCCACGCCGGCCCGCAGCCAGCCCTCGATCACCCGCCGCCTGATCTCGGCACGGGCGCTGGCGAGCTGCTCCTGGTTGTTCACACCCTGGGCCTCGATGGGGTCGGCGAGGGTGAGTGCCTCCACCCTGTGGCCCATCTGGGTGAGGACCTTCACGATGTCGGTCAGGTAGAACTCCCCGGCGGCGTTGTCGGGGCGAATCCTGCGCAGTGCCGGACCGAGGAAGCTGCGGCGGACGATGTAGACAGAGGTGCCGATCTCGTCGATGGCCGCCTCGGCCGGCGAGGCGTCGGCCTGCTCGACGATGCGGCGCACCGTTCCGTCGCGGCCCCGCACGATGCGTCCGTAGCCCGACGGGTCGCTGACGCGAGCGGTCAGCAACGTGCAGGCTGCGCTGCTGCCGAGATGGCTCTCGGCGAGGGAGCGCAGCGTCGCCGGGCGCAGCAGCGGGGCATCGCCGGGGACGATGATCAGTTCGCCCGCCTCGGGATCACCCGCGGGATCGGGCAGGGCCGCCAGACCGCAGGCGGCGGCGTCGCCGGTGCCACGGGGGACGGGCTGCTCGGCGACATCGAGGGGCAGATGCCCGGTCCGGGACTGCATCTCCTTGGCCACGACCTCGTCGTCGGGCCCGAGCACGACCACGATGCGATCCGGACGGCAGGTGCCGAGGGCGTCGACCACGTGGGCCAGCATCGGCGCACCGGCGAGCCGATGGAGAGGCTTGCGGAGTTTCGACCGCATGCGGGCACCGCGGCCGGCGGCCAGAACGATTGCCGAGACGTCGACGCCCCCGAACGCGCTCACGGTCCGGTCACGTCGCCGTCGGGGTTTGGTCGGGCATCATGCTGGCCGGGCAGGGCTCGAACCTGCAACCTCCTGATCCAAAGTCAGGCGTTCTACCTTTGAACTACCGGCCACCGTACCGCCACGCTAGCGGGCGCCTCGCAAGCCGGCGGCGACTCGGGCTGCCAACTCACCGCGGCGTTGCGAGTCCCCGACCGGCTAGGCTCTGGCCCCCATGGGTTCGCTCATCAAGAAGCGCCGCAAGCGCATGCGGAAGAAGAAGTACCGCAAGATGCGTCGGCGCACCCGTTTCCAGCGCCGCAGGGGCCGCTGAGCCGCCGACCCGGCTGCTCAGTTGGCCGGTGTCGTCCGCACCACCCTCCGCCCCGGAGCCGGGTAGGACCCTTCGACGAACCACGTCGAACCGCTTCCCGCGAGCCGCGGGCGCTGCCCGGTGGCTTCCGCCAGCTCG
Source organism: uncultured Acidimicrobiales bacterium (assembly GCA_964618115.1). Taxonomy (GTDB): domain Bacteria; phylum Actinomycetota; class Acidimicrobiia; order Acidimicrobiales; family CATQHL01; genus VXNF01. The sequence goes on along the minus strand of CAZTZI010000170.1, from coordinate 27,578 downwards.
TCGCGCAGGTGGGCCAGGCGCGGCTCGACATCCACCGCCGCGTCCTCGAGGTCGTTGCCGGCGGGTCCGGCAGGCCCCCCGAGTTCGTCCCAGGCGCGGTAGACCGCAGCCGTCGAACAGCCGTAGGGCGGCGTGCAGAGCGTGAATGTGCGTGGTTCGAAAGCGAGGGGTTCGATGATCTCACCGATGCCACGCACGTTGGCACGCCCACCCCGCAGGCAGAAGGCCACGTCGGCACCGAGTTGCGCGGCGCGCTCGGCGTCGCCGAAGCCCGCCCAGCGCAATATCGCCGCCGCATCGGCCGAACCTCCGCCCAGTCCGGCACGGGCCGGGATGGCCTTGTACAGGGTCACACGTGCCTGACGGCCGACGAGAGCCAGTGCCCGCATCACCAGATTCTCCGCGCCGGCCGGCACGTCCGGACGAGTCGCGGGCACTTCCTGCGACCCCGGCGTCGTTGCGGCACCGGCGTCGACCACGATGAGGCCGTCGCCGGGTTCGACGACGAGGCGGTCCACGAGGTCGAGCGTGACCATCTCCGCTTCGATGAGGTGGTACCCGTCGGGGCGCTGCCCGGTGATCCGCAGGGAGAGGGTGAGTTTGGCCGGGGCGACCAGCACCTCCGCTGTCACCGGTCGATCCACTGACTACCGGCGGTGCCACTCCCGGCGGTCGCAGCCGACGCCAGGCGCGACCAGTCCCGCACGGTCAGCTCACCGGGGCGGGCGGCCGGATCCACCCCGGCGGCTTCGAACGCCGCCGCCTCGACGACATTGCGGAGCGAGGACCGCAGCATCTTGCGTCTCTGACCGAACGCCCGGCGCGCCAACCCGAAGAGTTCCGCGACGTTGCCGGCAGCAGGCTCGGGGAGCCGGCGGATGGCCAGCAGCGCCGAGGAGATCCGAGGGCGAGGCCAGAACACAGTCGGTGGCACGCTCCCGAGGACAGACGCACGGGCCCAGCAGGCGACCTTGAGGGACGGCAGCCCGTACGCTTGGTGGCCGGGCGGCGCGGCAAGACGTTCGGCGACCTCGCGCTGGACCATGACCACCATGTCGGTGATCTGCGGCAGACCGTCCAGCACGTCCAGCAGAAGGGGTGTTGCCACGTTGTAGGGCAGGTTGGCGACCAGCTTCCAGGGCTCGCCCGTACCGCCGGGCGGGGTTCCGGCCTCCAGGTGCGGCGCCCACGCAGCCAGATCGGTGGCATCGGCATGCCGCACCTCCACGGCACGACCGGCGGTGACCTCTTCGAGGGCACCCAACAGACGATCGTCGATCTCCACGGCCAGCACAGTGGCACCGGCATCAGCGAGAGCGACCGTCAATGCTCCGCAGCCCGCGCCGATCTCGACCACCCGCTGGCCGGGCGATACTCCTGCGAAGCGCACCACCCGCGCCACGGTGTTGGGGTCGACGACGAAGTGCTGTCCCAGTGAGCGGCGTGGCCGCACGTCGTAGCGGCGGAGCAGGTCGGCCACCGCGGCGGCCCCGAGAGTCACCCGGCCCACCCTGTTCAGGCACCGGGGCGCAGGTGCCGGCCGCACACAGGCCACGGCTGGTCGCCGCGCTCCTCCCAGAGCCGGTAGGCCATCCGATCCTGGTCCTGGGGCGTGGCCTCCTCAGGGGGCACGTTGATAAGCCGGGGATAGTTCCGACTGGCGACGAAGTTCCACGTGTCCGGCCAGAACTGGTAGGCGCCGTAGTAGAGACCGTTACGGCTGACAGCCCGGTAGTTGCCGCTGGACTCGCAGTGCCGCAGGGCTTCCCACTGCTCCGGCGTGGGGAATCCCTCCACATCCGGAGGGATTGCCGGCTGCAACGACGGGTCGGTCTCCGGATCCGGCGTCTCCCCCGATGGCGTGGTCTCCGGCGTGCCGTCCGCGGGTGTGCTCGCTTCCTCGCCCGGGGGAGATCCGCTCTCGCCGACCGCCGCAGCGCCTCCGTCGGCATCCTCGGAGGGTTGCGGGGACGCGGCCGTGGCCGGTGCGACCGCCTCGTCCGGCGGCAGGTCCCCGGTGAAGACGTGGCGGCACGCCGGCCACGGAGCGGAGCCCGACTCGATCCAGAGGTAGTACGCCATCCGGTCCTGATCCTCGGGGGCCGCTTCGGACGGGAGCACACCCATGAGTTCGGTGTAGCGCTGCCCGGCCAGCCGATTCCACGTCCTCACCGTGAACTGGTAGGCCCCGAAGTGCTCCCCCGACGGGTGCACGAACCCGTAATCGCCCTGCGACTGGCATTGCCGCAGGGCTTCCCAGACCGCACCCGACGGGAACACGCGAGCCCCCGACGTGTCGCTCTGCTGCGGGGGCGGTGGCGAGCCGGCGGACGGCTGCGGCGGCGACGGGCCCGGCGGCGGAGCCGAGGGCTGGGACGCGGCATCGTCCGGGACCGGAGTGGGTGCCGGGACCGGCGTCTCCGCGGGGCCCACCGGCGCGGCCGCCGATCCGTCGACAGTCGGAGATGGGGCGGAGGTGCCCGCCTCCGGGAGCGGTTCAGTGGGTTCAGCAGTCTCCGACCCGCAGCCGGTGGCCAGCAGCATGATCACCGTGATCATGACGAGAGTGGCGCACGCCGGGGATCGCCGGCGCCGAGAGAGTGCCGGAGCGCGCACGGCTAGCCCTCCCGCCCTTGCTCGAGGAATGTAGTCGCCCGTGATAGGTACAAAATGTTACGACCGATACTCCCGGCGGACGAATCGCCGCCCACCGGGGACTTCAGCTCGTGATCAGCCCGTCCAGTCCGAAGACCTGAACGGCGTTGGCGGTCGTGATCGCCGCCACTTCCTGCGGCGTCGTCCCCCGGGCCTGCGCCACTGCGGCGCCGACCAGCGGCACGTTGGCAGGGCTGTTGGGCCGGCCCCGCAGCGGCACGGGCGCTAGGAGCGGCGCGTCCGTCTCCACCAGGAGGCGGTCCGCGGGGCAGCGGGCCGCCGCCTCACGCACCTCGGGCGCCTTCGGGAACGAGACGATGCCGCTGAAGGAGAGATAGGCCCCGATCTCCAGTGCCCGCTCGGCCTCGGGCACGCCACCGGTGAAGCAATGCATGACGGTGCGCGCCGGCACACCCTCAGCAGCCAGGATCGAGAACGTGTCGTCCCAGGCCGATCGGCTGTGCACGACGAGAGCGAGCCCCGCTTCGTGCGCCAGGGCGATCTGGCGGGCGAACACTCGCCGCTGGTCCGGGCGGGGCGAGTGATCGTAGTGGTAGTCCAATCCGCACTCCCCGACGGCCACGACGTCCTCGAACTCCACCAGTTCGGCGAGCCCCTCGGTGCCGGCGCGTGCCTCGTGAGGATGCACCCCGACCGAGGCGCGGATCTCGCGGTGACGGCCCGCCACCGCGATCGCCTCGCGGGAATCGGCAACGTCGGTGCCGATGGCAACGAGGGCGGCCACGCCCGCGACGCGGGCCGCGGCCACTTCGGTGTCGCAGGACTCGAGCTTCAAATGGCAGTGCGTGTCGACCCACGTCCCGCCCGCAGCGCCGGCAGGGCCGGCTGGACGCACGACCGATTCTCAGTCAGTCGACAGGCGCGGGAACAGCGGCTCGCCGACCTCGATCGGCAGGCTGCCGGGATACTGCCCCCACTTCGCCGCTCCGGGCAGGCGCGCATGCGACGGGTCGCCGTCGAGGCCGATGCGCCGCCACACCTCCGAGCACGACCGCGGGATCGCCGGGTGTGCCAGCACGGCGACGACCCGCAGAGCCTCCAGCGCGTCGCCCAGCACCGCATCCCGGGCCGGCCCGGCGTCGAGCTTCCAGGGTTCGTGCGCCTGCAGATACTCGTTGGTCTCCCGGACGATGCGCCAGGTCGCCTCCAGGGCGACCGACGGTTGCACCCGGTCCCATGCCTCGGCGGTGGCCTCGTACGCCTGCTCGGTGACCGCCGCCAGCGGGCTGTCGGGGACCGGGGCGCTGCTGAGCGACCCACCGGAGCGCGCCACGATCGTGGTGACACGTTGGAGCAGGTTGCCGAGGCCGTTGGCGAGGTCGCTGTTGCAGCGCTGGACCAGCGCCTCGTAACTGAAGTCACTGTCGGGGCCGAAGGGATTGTCCCGCAGCACCGAGTAGCGCAGACCGTCGACACCGATGCTGGCGGCGAGGTCGGCGGGCGCGATCTGAACCACGCTGGTCTTGGCCATCTTGGCACCGCTCACGAGCAGCCAGCCGTGCACGTGGAACCGCGGCAAAGGTTCGACACCCGCCGCCATCAGCATGGCCGGCCAGTACACGCAGTGGAAGCGAATGATGTCCTTGCCGAGCAGGTGGCGGCACGCCGGCCACCAGGTGGCGAAACGCTCGTCGTCGGTGCCGTAGCCGGCTGCGGTGGCGTAGTTGGTGAGGGCGTCGTACCACACGTAGAAAACGTGTTTGCGATCCCACGGCACGGGTACCCCCCACTGCAGGGAGGTACGCGTGATCGAGAGGTCGTCCAGGCCGCCCCGCACGAGCGCACGAGCCTCGTTGCGGTACCGCTCGGGGGTGATGTTGTCGGGAACGGCCTCGAACCACTCCAGCAGCCGATCCCGGAACGCCGACAGCCGGAAGAAGTAGTTGTCCTCGGACATCTGCTCCACCGGGAACTCGTGGATCGGGCAGTCGCCGTCGATCAGGTCGGCCTCGGCGTAGTACGCCTCGCACGACACGCAGTAGGCGCCCTGATAGCTGTCCTTGTAGACGTAGCCGTTCTCGTAGCAGCGCTCCAGCAGGGTCTGCACCGCGGTGTGGTGGCGCGCCTCGGTGGTACGGATGAAATCGTCGTAGGCGATGTCGAGCAGGTCCCATGCCTCGCGGAACCGTCTGCTGGTGCGGTCGGCCTGCTCCTGGGGGGTTAGGCCGTTCTGGGTGGCGGCGCGCTGCACCTTCAGCCCGTGCTCGTCGGTGCCGGTCAGGTAGAACACCTCGTCACCGTGCAGTCGCCGCCAGCGTGCAAGCGCGTCCCCGTTCAACGTCGTGTAGGCGTGGCCCATGTGCGGCACGTCGTTGACGTAGTAGATGGGGGTTGTGTAGAAGTAGCGAGCCACGCCGTCACGATACCGGCGCCCACCAGCGGCCTGTCCGGGCGGTGCTACCGCCGGCGCTCCCGCGGCCCCGGATTGGCCGCCCACGGCGACCCCGCCATCACCGCCCTCCCGTTTCCCGCAATCCTCGATCCTCCGGTCCCGACGCTGTGGGCGATTCCATCCCGTGGACCACCTCGTAGACGCGGCGCCGGCTCACGCCCAGCGTGCCGGCGACGGTGGACGTGAGATCTCGAACGGATGCCTCCGGCGCTGCTGCTCGTTCCGTTTCGAACGCCTCGGCGATATCGCTGTCGGTGGGCAGTCCGGCTGGTGGCGATCCCTCGATGACGAGGGTGAGTTCGCCCCGAAGACCCGAACCGGCCCAGGCGGACAGTTCTGCGAGGGTGCCTCGCCAGATCTCCTCGTGCATCTTGGTGAGTTCGCGCACCGCGGCGGCGCGGCGCTGCGGGCCGAAGGACTCGGCGAGGTCGACGGCGGTGCGCTCGCAGCGGTGCGGGGCCTCGAGCAGCACCACCGCCCGCTCGGAGGTCGCCAACTCGGCCAGGCGCGCCGCGCGCGCGGCGCCACGGCGGGGCAGGAACCCCTCGTAGACGAACCTCCCCGACGTCAAACCGCTGACCGCTGCCGCGGCCATGGGCGCCGACGGTCCGGGCACGATGGTCACGGTGCAGCCGGCGTCGGCCGCGGCCTGCACGAGACGCTCGCCGGGGTCGGCGATGCCCGGTGTTCCGGCGTCGGTCACGTACACCACCCGGGCGCCGGCGCGGATGCGCTCGACCAGTGACGGCGCAGCCATGGCCTCGTTGTGTTCGTTGACCGTCAGAAGCTCCTTGCCGGAGACGCCGGCGAGCGCCAGCAGGCGGCCCGTGCGCCGCGTGTCCTCGCAGGCGATCACGTCGGCGGCCGAGAGTTCCCGGGTGGCGCGCGGCGCCAGGTCACCCATGTTGCCGATGGGCGTCGCCACCAGGACGAGCGCCGGGCCACCGGACACCGCCCCTACTCCTGCACCTCGAGGACTGTGCCCGCACCGACCTCCCAGCGCCGCAGGCATCCCGCCTCGGTCTCCACCACGCTGCGGGCCCGCAGGCGCGGCCGGCCCAGGCGCCACGGTCTCATCGTGACGATCTCCAGGACCCTCCCCCCGGCGTCGCAGTAGGCCACGTCGATGGCGAACCGCATCCCCAGGGTGTGCACCGACCGCGTCCGCGGCAACCACAGGGCGCCCTCGATGCCGTCACGCCCCAGCAGCCCGAGGGCGCGCCGGCGGGCGCTCCTCGCCACCTCCACGCTCGAAATGACCCTCTCCCCTGCCACGAGCCACGGCATGGTTCCAGTCTGCCCGGTGCGACCCCGGCCGCGTTGCGCCGCGATCCCGCTGCCAGGTCCAAGCCCGACCCTGTCTCAGCCAGGTGGTAGAACTACATGCATGGAATCAAGCGAAGCCGACGTTGGCGCGGACCCAGGTCCATCCCTCCCTGCCACCACTGTTCCGGACGCGCACGCCGAGGTGCCCCCCGCCCCCGGGGCGACGAGCGCCGTGGTGCAGATACCGGTGCGCCCCAGGCACCTCTCGCCCAGCAGCGCCTCGGTGTTCCGGCAATGCCCCCAGCGCTGGAAGTTCCGCTACGTCGACCGGCTGCCCGATCCGCCTGGCGAGGCGGCGCTGGCGGGCACGTTCGCGCACAAGGTGCTCGAAGACCTGCTGGGTCTCGAGCCCCAGGAACGAACCATGGACAGCGCCCGAGCGCTTGCGAAGGAAACCTGGTCGGACATGCAGGCCGACGACGACTTCACGGCGCTCGAGCTGGACCCGGACGGCATCCGGAACTTCAAGTGGACGGCCTGGCGGGCCATCGAGGGACTGTGGGATCTCGAGGACCCGAAGACCGTTGAGCTGATCGACACCGAGACGGAGGTGTCCGTCGAGATCGGCGGCGTGCCGTTCATCGGGTACATCGACCGTGTCGAGGGCACCGCCGACGGTGTCGTCATCAGCGACTACAAGTCGGGACGGGCACCGGGCCGGAAGTTCTCCGAGGACCGGCTCGAGCAGGTGCTGCTGTACGCCGCCGCCCTTGCCGAGTTGCAGGGCGCGCTCCCGGCGCGGGCGCGGCTCATGTACCTCGGCCAGAGGATCGACGAGACGCAGGTCACCGCTGAGAACCTCCAGGAGGTCACCCAGCGGCTGGCCGACACGTGGGACGAGTTGCTCCAGCGATCGGAGTCGGGCGAGTTCCCGCCGGAGCCCGGTCCGCTGTGCGGCTGGTGCGCCTTCGTCCGGCACTGCCCCGAGGGACTTGCCGAAGTCGAGCGCCGGCACCGGGCCGGCTCCCTCCGGCCCGACGCCCCCGCCCTCGCCGAGGCCGTCTGAGCGGGACGGAGCACAAGAGACCCGTCATGAGCCGTCGCACCGAAGGCTCAATCAACAACGACCTCGCTACTGCTCTGCGGTGCCTGCACCCGGCGTGGAACGACCGGACCGTCTTGGCCGAGAACACCGCCGTCCTGGCCGAGAGCGCCGGTCGAAGACCGGACATCCTGATTACGAACAAGAACCGCATCGGGGGCGTGATACTCGAAACAGAGTTCGAACCCGCGAGGATGGTGGAGGACGAAGCCCGAGGGCGTCTCGGCAACACGTTCGCGGCCGACGGTTCGCCCGTCGAGCAGGTCATGGCAGTGAAGATCCCCGCAACGGCAAAGACCCCCGGTGCTCGGCTCGAAGATCTGACCTACTCCTACAAGGTCTGCAGCAGCGGCACCGACGGTCAGCTGTGGTTCCCCGCCCACGGCTGGATCGAGGGCACGCTGGCAGACCTCGCCGGATTCGTCGAGACGGTCGCGGTGTCGCCCCGGCAACTGGCAGAAGGCGTCAACGTCCTCGAGACCGGGGTGCGACAGGCGGCCAACATCATCAGGCATGGCATGGAGCAGACCTATCCGGCGGGTCTCGATCAGATTGCAGCCATCCTGCACCAGAGAGACGGCGAGCAAACGACCAGGATGGCGGCTGCGATCATCGCCAACGCTCTCACGGTGCACTCCGCGATCGCCGCCGTAAACCGGGACATCCGATCGCCGATCGACCCTTCGATGCGGGGTTATGACAACGTCCTCCTGCAGTCCGAGGTTCTAGCGACCTGGAGCGCCATCCTCGACGTCAACTACTGGCCGATCTTCCACGTCGCACGGAACATCCTCGGTGCCCTCGACGAGGCCGTAGCCGGACAAGCACTCACACGGCTCAGCGACGTGGCGAGCAAGCTCCGAGGGCTGGGGGCCACAACCATCGGCGACATGGCCGGGCAGATGTTCGGGCAACTCATCGCCGACCGGAAGTTCCTGGCAACGTTCTACACGCGACCATCGTCCGCCACGCTGCTCGCAGAACTCGCCGTGGCGCGCCTCGGAACGAATTGGCGAGACAGCGATGCGGTCGGCGAACTGCGCGTCGCCGATCTCGCCTGTGGCACGGGAGCGCTGCTTTCCGCCGTCTATCGCCGGATTGTCGCCCGGATGCGGAGGAGTGGATTGGACGACGAGGACGTTCACGCCAGCTTCTTGGAACAAGTCCTCATCGGCTGCGACATCATGCCCGCCGCGACACATCTGACCGCTGCCCAACTGACTGCCGCGCACCCGACTGTGACCTTCGGCAACACACGCATCCACACCATGCCGTACGGAGAGCACGACCCCGGCAGCGGGACGCGAACCTTCATTGGCTCACTGGAATTGCTCGACAACCGTGCGGTGTGGAGTCTGCTGGGCACTGGGGCGGCGACCGTGACCGGGACAAGCGAGGTGGGCGACGCGGGCGAGCGCCGAATCGACTTGCCGGACAGGAGCCTCGACTTGGTCGTCATGAACCCGCCGTTTACTCGACCCACGAATCACGAGAGTTCGGATGTGCCCGTGCCGTCCTTCGCCGGCTTCGAGACCTCCGATCTGGAACAAAGGGAGATGTCCAAGCGGCTGGGTTCGGTCCGGCGAAAGTTGGAGCACGAGCCTGCAGGCCACGGCAACGCCGGCCTCGCCTCCAACTTCATTGACTTGGCCCACACCAAGGTGAAGCCAGGTGGAACGATCGCTTTCGTGCTCCCGTCGACGATCTCGGCAGGCGACGCCTGGGGACCTACGCGACGGCTGCTCCAGAAGCACTATCGAAATATTACGATCGTGACCATCGCCGCTGCCGGTTCAAACAGCAGGGCGTTCTCGGCTGACACCGGCATGGCCGAGGCCCTCCTGGTCGCGGATCGACGACTCGACGACACCAAGAAAGCAACGGCCTCGCCAGAGGTGCTCTGGGTCAATCTGTCACGGCGACCGGAGGGAATCCCTGAAGCCGTCGAAATCGCGCGTGCCGTCGAAGCCATCGACCAGGGCAGACCGACTGGCCGACTCCAGATAGGCGATGACATTGTCGGATGCTACGTACGAGCAGGGATCGACGACAGTGGCTGCGCGCAAGTGTTCGAGACTGATGTCGTCGAGGCTGCTCTGGCGTTGAGTCGCGGCGTGCTGCGCTTGTCTGGACTGCCTGAGATTCCAATCGAGGTGACGAGGCTTGACCAGCTCGGCGGTGCTGGCCCCTACCATCTCGACATCAGGAGCGGCGGAACGACCGCACGGGGACCATTCGAGATTGAGAAATTGTCGCCGGGTAGGACTGCCTCGTACCCAGCGCTATGGCGACACAACGCGGGGAGAGAACGCCGGCTGGTAGTCGATCCCGACAGCCAGGGACGCGTATTGCCAGGCAAACGCGAGAATGCACTCGAGATCTGGGCAACGAGCACGCGCCTACACCTGAGCAGTGACTTCCAGCTGAACTCACAAAGCCTCGGAGCGTGCCTGACACCGACGGCGGCCATCGGTGGGCGAGCATGGCCGTCGTTCCTGCTCGACGATCGTTCCTACGAGAAGGCCGTGGCCCTCTGGTACGCCACAACGTTTGGGCTGATCGGACACTGGTGGGTCGGCTCGCGCCAGCAGCAGGGAAGGTCGAATCTCTCCGTGGGAAGACTCGGAGAACTCCCGGTGCTCGACTGCCGCGGTCTCAGCCCCGAGCAACTCAATGCGCTCGACTCCGTCTTCGACCGGTTCACCTGCCGCGACCTGTTGCCTGCCAACGAGGCCTATCGCGACTCTGTACGCGCTGAACTCGATGAGGCCGTGCTGTGCGAATCACTCAGACTGCCCGAGGAGATCCTCGGGCCACTCGGCATCCTTCGCGAACAGTGGTGCTCCGAGCCCACCGTGCACGGAGGTAAGGGAACGGCTCCGCCGGCACATCACTGAGCAAGTCCCCCGTCAGGCCTCGCCCAATAGGTCAACGATCTCAGCCGGGGTGCTGACCCGCCATCCGGTTCTCGGACCTTCCTCGTAGTCCGAACAGCTCCCGGTCCAGGATCGGTCCGGGTAGATGTCGACGAGGGTGTAACGCTCGTCGAGACAGGGCCCCTCCGCGGTCACAACCCAGATGCACTCGTTGTCGGTGGACCAGATCACCTGGCAGCCGTGCAGGGGATGATCGAGATTGGCGAAGCGCCGGGCGATCTCCTCGGCGATCCCCGCCGCCGCCGCCTCGATGTCGATTGCGACCTGAGCGCTGAGTCGGATCGCCTCTTCCGGTGATGTGATTGGTTCCATACGCGGCTCCTCCAGTCGATGGTCTCGCTGGTGGGGGGAAGCGCGGGAGGATCACCGTCAGGAATACGAAGGCGGAACGAGCGATGCGTTCTGAACCGAGGGAAGTCACGACTACCCGTGAGGAGGCTCTCTCCCCGCATCGTAGAAGCCGCTCGACGACCTTCAAACTGGTAGGTCCCGGTGGCACTGCCCTTGTTGAGGTTAGGGGCGAGTGTGTCACCGCATCGGCGCCTATTCGATCGCCGACACCGGCCGGCGACCCCCTGGACGACCCAGTCGTCAGATCACAGCGGTAACCCTCGGCGAACCGCCTCTGCAGAGCGGTCGTGCAGTGCGGCGTCCGCCTCATAGCTGGCAGCCAGTTCTTCGAAGATGGCCCCTGTGCGTGGCCACTGTCCCGGGTCAGGAAATCTTGCTCAGGTCTAGGTTGGGTCTGATGCAAGGAGATCCTGATGGCCAAGCCAGCCGAGAGAAGTCCTGTGAATCGCAAGCTGCAGGTGGTGTTGTCCGTGCTGCGCGGGGAGGTGTCTGTGGCGGAGGCGGCGCGCCGCGCGGGTGTGGCCGAGCAGACGGTGCACAGCTGGAAGAACGCGTTCTTGGAAGCCGGCCGTGCGGGCTTGGCGGGCCCCCGGCAGCGCCGATCGTCGCGGGAACTTGAGTGGGAGGCCGAGAACGAAGAACTCAAAGCCGCCCTCGGTGAGGCGCACGTGCAGTTGCGGGTGTGGCAGAAGGGAGCGGAGTATCTCCCTCCTTGGGGACCTCGAGATGATCCGCGTCGAAGCCGGCTGCTCGATCTCGAGGTTCTCCGAGTTGGTGGGCGTGTCGCGGCGCACCTACCACGCCCGCCTGGCGCGCCTGCGCGCCGGCGATCCGCCGAAGGGGCCGTGGCCGGTGGTGAGCGCATTCTTCGACCGTTCGATGCGAGGTGAACTGTGAGGCTCCAAGTCGACACCAATGCCGATGCCTTGTACCTGCGGCTTGACGATTCCGAGATCGCAGAGTCGGTCGAAGTGGCGCCTGGGGTCGTGCTGGACTACAACCACGCCGATGATGTCGTAGGTGTCGAGATGCTTCAGCTCTCGGCACGGTCGCAGGCGTTGGATGCCTCTGAGCTGCATTTTGAGACGGTGGAGTAGCAAGCCCCTCGGCCCGCGGCGACCCCCGACCGACGGACGTGAGCAGAGAACTCATGCATCGGTGGCGGGGGCGCACCTCAGCATCATGGTCCAAGGCACCACCGTCCCAATCGGGATGCTGATGAAAGAAATCGACTCTGCCAAAGTGCACTCGTGGACCGAGGCGGACGATGGGACCCCTCCGGGTACGTCAACGCTCGTACTCGTGCCAGCGGAGACGAACACGCTCACGATGTTCCTCGATGATCGCGCGCGCCCCTAGCCGGGCCGAGCACCGGGTCATCACTTCCAACCCTGCTCTTCAGCAAATCACGACCGGAACGACACCGCGAGCCTGTTGGACTGGTGATGGCGCCGCAGGACTCGACTTCGCCGGAACCCGAGCCGCTGCCTGCCCCAGCCGGCCATGGAGGAGTCGGGTAAGCAGTCGATTCAACGCACCGATCGCCACCTGACAGCCTGATTGGGCCTCACCGAAGTGACAGTACGATGACCGGCGTGCTGAGGCGGCTGCGGGTCATCAACTACAAGTGCCTCGACGACTTCGAGTTGGAACTGAAGGGGACCGTCCTGCTGCTCGGCGGGAACGGAGCCGGCAAGACTGCCGTACTCGATGTGGTGTTCGGGCTTCGCAAGCTGCTTGCAGCCGAGGTAAAGATCACCGATCACGTTGCGTTTCATCCCGCCACGCTGACCCGTTGGCAGCCGGACCGAAACCAGACGTTCGAGATCGACGTCGAAGTCGGCAGCGAGTCCTTCCGCTACCTACTCCAAATTGAGCACGCCGACGGCGGGAGACAGTCCCGCGTCGTCTGGGAGAGCCTCGGGGTGGGCGACACGCCGCTATTCCAGTGCAACATGGGCGACGTACAGCTCTACCGAGACGACGGATCGAAGGGGCCGACGTACAAGACGGACTGGACCGAATCAGCACTTGCACGCGTTGCGCCTCAGGCCAGCAATACTCGCCTCACTGCGTTCAAGAACGCCATGCGCGCAACCGTGGTCTGCAACATCCGCCCAGCATTGCTGCGCGCCGAGTCCACCGGCGAAGCTCGGCTCCTGGATCGCCACGCGGAGAACTTCGTGGATTGGTACCGCCACGCCGTCCAAGAGAACCCGGCCTCCGCAGTCGCCCACGTCGCCGCTCTCCGAGAGGTGATCGACGGCTTCCACAACATTCACCTCCAGCAGTCCGGCCTGGACACCCGGGCGCTCATGCTCGATTTCGTGGGGGAATACGTCAACGGCGGGGACAACTTCAAGCTGCGCTTCGACGAACTGTCCGACGGCCACCGCGCACTGGTTGTGCTCTACGCACTGCTGCACCTCCGCCCGGAGGCCAGCGGCGTGACCCTGTTCCTGGACGAACCCGACAACTTCCTGGCACTCACCGAGATCCAACCGTGGCTGTTCGAACTGATCGACCTCTGCGACGAGACACCCTCCCAAGCGATCGTCTGCTCACACCACCCCGAGTTGATCGACTACCTCGGGCCGGACAACGGCGTGCTACTCGTCCGCCAGTCTTCTACGGCGATCACCGCGCAGCCTCTCGCTGAACTGGCCGGCGATGATGGACTCAAGCTGTCGGAACAGTTGGCACGCGGCTGGCTCGCGTGAGCCGCAACGTCCGAATCGTCCTGCTCTGCGAAGACGCACAGCACGCGACCTTTGCCAGGAAACTCCTTGAGGCACTGGGCTGGCGGCTCCGCGATTTCCGCGTCCTGCGGTCGCCATCGGGCCGAGGATCAGCCGAGCAGTACGTCCGCGAGCGATTTCCGATCGAACTCCGGGGCGTGAGAGCCAAGCGCGGCGAGAAGGCATACCTGGTTGCCATGATCGACGGCGACGACAAAGGCGTTGCTGGTCGCCGAGCCTCGCTCGACGCCGCCTGCTTTGAGCGGCAGATCCCCCCACCGAGCGACGCCGACCAGGTTCTGGTCTGCGTGCCGACTTGGAACATCGAGACTTGGTTGGCGTACCTCGACGGCGAGGTGGTCGAGGAGACCAGGCGCGACTACCCGCGCCTGGACCGTCCCCGAGACTGTGCTCCGCACATCCACGCCCTAGCGGACATGTGCAGCAAGAACATGCTGCGATCACCATCTCCTTCGTCACTGGAAGACGCCTGCACCCAGTACCGGCATGTCTTCGGGTAGCGCCGAAGTCAGGGGCTCGCACCCGGACCAATGATCGGCGACTTCTGGACCACGCGGTCGCTGGCCGAACTGGTCCAAGAACAGGGCGTCGACATCGTCTGCGATGTCGAGTCACTCCAGGACGAGTCGATCGGCGACGAGGAAGCCGAGGCGTTCATCACCGCGCTCGGTCTGTGAACGATGTCCTCGGACGGACTCATCGTCGAGACCGGGTCAGAGATGCGGACCGGCGTGGTCGCCGTGGGCGGGGCATACTCGTCGGTCGTGGAGTGGTTCGGTGGTGCGGGTCGGCCCGAGGGCACGGTCCCGTGTGGCGGCAGGTGCGGTGCCTGGTGGAGTCTGCGGAGTGCCGAGGGCGGTCGCAGGAGGCGGAGAGACAGGTCCAGCGATGCCTGAACTGCCCGAGGTCGAGACCATCCGTCGCCAGCTGGAGCCGCGGCTGGTGGGGCGCCGCATCACCGAGGCTTCCAGTCACCCGTCGGAGAAGTTCCTGCCCGCCCGGGATGCAACCGGTCTGACGGTCCGAGGCGTGTCGCGCCGGGGCAAGTACCTGATCGTGGCACTGGGCGGCGGGCCGGCGACGCATCCAGGCCGGGACGCAGCGGCGAAGGCTGCGGGCGAGGGCGCGGGCGGGCAGGAGTTGGTGGTTCATCTCGGCATGACGGGGCGCCTGCAGTTCGCCGCCGGCACTCCTCCCAGCGACGGCTACGTGAGGGCGTGGTGGATCCTCGACGACGGCGCCGTGCTGGAGTTGCACGACGTGCGACGCTTCGGCAGGGTGCGTCTGGTCCCCACCGGGTGCTACGAGACCATCCCGACGCTGGCGCAACTGGGGCCCGAGCCACTGGGCGCCGGGTTCAGCGCCTCCGGGTTGTGGGCAGCGCTGCGGCAGAGCCGGCGACAGGTCAAGACCCAGTTGCTCAGCCAGCGCCCGGTGGCGGGGCTGGGCAACATCTACGCGGATGAGGCTCTGTGGCGGGCCGCCATCAACCCCGCCAAACGCCGGATCACCCGGGCCGAGGCCGCCGCCCTGCACACGGCGATCCCCGAGGTGCTGCGGCAGGCCGTCGCCCACCGGGGCACCACGTTCCGCGACTACCGCACCCTCCTGGGCCCCGGAGGCGACAACTTCGCCCACCTCGACTGCTACGGCCGCAGCGGCGAGCCCTGCCGCCGCTGCGGCACCGAGTTGCGCAGTCGCGTCCTCGACGCCCGCAACACCACCTACTGCCCCGCCTGCCAGCGCTGAACGCCGCCGACGCCCTCGGCTTGTCCCCGATGAGAGAGCGGGCGGCGGAGCGGGCACCACGGGCGATACGGCCGTGCGGGGCGACGAGAACTAGCGTTGGCGGGCACCGGGGCATTCCGCCGCGACCAGCCACGAGACAGTTCCCATGACGCACCGCCTGACGCAGTACAGCCACGGCGCGGGTTGAGCCGGCAAGCTCGGTCCCGACGACCTGGCGCAGGTTCTGCGCTCGCTCACCCCCCAGACCCACGCCGATCTGCTGATCGGCACCGGCGACGACGCCGCTGTATGGCGCCGGCCGGACGGTCGCGCCCTCGTGTCGACCGTGGACTTCTTCCCGCCGGTCACCGACGACGCGCACACCTGGGGACGCATCGCCGCCGCCAATGCCGCCAGCGACGTCTACGCCATGGGTGGCCGAGTGCTGTTCGCCCTGAACGTGGCGGTCTGGCCGCGTGAGCGCCTGCCCCTCGAGTTACTCACCGAGGTGCTGCGCGGCGGCGCCCGGACCGCCGCCGAGGGCGGCTGGGCCGTGGTCGGCGGCCACACGACCGACGGACCGGAGCCGATCTACGGCCAGGCGGTGACCGGCGAGGTGGATCCCGGCCGGCTGCTGCGCTCCGGCGGCGCCGAGCCGGGTCAGATCCTGGTGCTCACCAAGCCACTGGGCACCGGCGTCGTCACCACGGCGCACAAGCGCCTGCCACCGGGCGACGCCGACCTCCCGGCCGACGCCTTGGAGGCGGCCGTGGCGCAGATGTGCCGGCTCAACGGCACGGCGTCGGAGTTGGCGCTGGAGGCGGGAGTCACCGGCGCCACCGACGTCACCGGCTTCGGCCTCCTCGGGCACCTGCAGGAGATGTGCGCGGCCAGCGGCATCGGAGCGCGACTCGAGGCCGCTGCGGTGCCGTTGCTGCCTGACGTGACGACCCTCGCCGCCGCCGGCCACGTCCCCGGCGGTACAAGTCGCAACATCGCCGCCGTGCGAACGCACCTCCGCTCCGAGCCCGCCGACCCCGAGCCCGACGCCCTGCTGCTGAACATCCTGGCCGACCCGCAGACGTCCGGCGGCTTGCTCCTGGCGTGCCCTCCCGGCGGCGCCGACGGCCTCCTGGGGGCTCTGGGCACAGCCGGCCACACGGCAGCCGCCATCGGTGAGACCACGGACTCGGTCCCCGCGGGGGAGATCGAGATCGTCGCCGGCGTGTGAGACGATCCGTCCGGAAGGACCGCTCGCGGCCACACGTGACAGGGATCCTGCGCCACCGCACCGATGCCCTGCGACTCCTCGCCGCCGCCGCGGGCCTGGCGGCGGCGCTGTCGGTGGTTTCGCTCCTCGTGGCGCAGGACGACCTGGTCGCACCGGGGGCCCGCATCGTGATCGTCGCGTTCGTCGTCGGCGCCATCCCCTTCTCGAACCTGCTGGCGCAGTCGATGGCGGCCACCGACCTGCGCACCGTCGGCAGCGGCACCGTCTCCGGCACGGCCCTGTACCGGGTCGCCGGCTTCGCTCCCCTCGCCTTCGGGGGGATCATGGACGTCGCCAAGGGGGCGCCGGGAGTCCTGGCGGCCGGGTCGACCCCGGTTGTCAGTGCGCTCGCCGCCGGTGCCGCCGTCGCCGGTCACAACTGGTCGCCCTTCCTCCGGGGAGCCGGAGGGCGCGGTGTCTCGCCGGCCATGGGTGCGCTGGCCGTGGTCTTCTGGCCGGGCGCCGTCCTGCTGCTCGCGGGACTGGCCGTCGGCCGGGTGCTGCGGCAGACCGCCTTGGTGTCGTTCCTGGCGATGCTGGCACTGCCGTTCCTGGCGCTTTGGGGGGACGGGCGCAGCGCCGCACTCGCGGGCTCGCTCGTCGTCGCACCGATGCTTCTCAAGCGCCTGACCGGCAACAACGCCCTGCCGCCCGCCGGCCGGCGGGCCCGAGTCCTCCTACGACGCCTGCTCTGCGACAACGACGGTAGGCCATGAGCTCGCTGCGCCGTGTCCTGGGTGGGAACGACTTCCGTCGCCTGCTCATCGGGCAGGGCATCTCGGGACTGGGCGACTGGATGGCCACGTTCGCGCTGATGGCCCTGGCCTGGGAGGTGACCTCGTCCACGAGCGCCGTGGGGGGGATACTGACGTTGCGCCTCCTGCCGGCGGCGCTCGGCGGGACCGTGGCCGCCAGGGTCTCACTTCGCTGGGATCGCCGCCGCACCATGCTGGCGACCGATCTGATGCGCATGGGAATCGTGGCGATCATCCCGCTCATCGCCCGTCTGTGGTGGATCTACCTGTGGGCGTTCGTCCTGGAGGCCGCGAGCGTCATCTTCCTGTCCGCTCGCGACGCCGCCGTCCCGGATCTCGCCGAGGCCGACGACCTCCCCACGGCCAACAGCCTGATGCTGGGCTCGTCGTTCGGCAGCATCCCCATCGGCGCGGGCGCGTTCGCCGTCCTGACCCTGCTGCCGTTCGCCGACGAGGGCTGGTTGGCGTCGCGCCCGCACGCCACCGTGTTCTGGATCGACGCCGTGACCTACCTCGCCTCGGCTTTGCTCATCGCCCGGATGGCGCCACTGAAGCAACCGACCGGCGTCGTTGTCACGGGCACCGGCGCGGGACGTCTGCGAGACGCCGTGCACATTCCCCTGGTCCGCTCGATCATGCCCGCGGCCGCCGCGGTGGCGCTCGGGCTCGGCGCGTTGTTCTCCCTGGGCCTGAGCCTGGTACTCGTGGAACTGGCGGCGTCGAACCTGGAATTCGGAGTGCTGATCGCCGTCTTCGGCTTGGGGGCGGGCGCCGGCCTGATCATCGCCACCCAACTCGCGCTCCCGCTGATGGAGATGACCCGCTACGGCACCCTGACCATGGGCGCACTGGTGGCCTGCATGAGCCTCAGCCCCGTGCTCTGGCTGACCTATCTGGGTGCGTTCGGCTTCGGCCTGGCAGCGACGGTGGCGCTCACGTCGGGCATGACAGCCCTGCAATCCGGTACCACCGAGATAGAACGCGGCCTCGCGTTCGCCGCCTTCCACATGGTCATCCGGATGGCGCTGGGGCTTGCCGCCGTGGTGGCCGGTGCAATCCGCGACGCTCTCGACGAGGTGACGATCTTCGATTTCTGGACGCTCAGCGGGACCCGGCTCGTTCTCCTGGCTTCGGGAATCCTCGTCGTGGGCAGCGCTGTGGCGGTGCGCGCCGGATCGCTCGAAGATCCGGATACGGATAACGCCTCGTGACCGTCCTGACACGCACTGCAGCGACCGGGCGCGCCAGCCTGCCGGGCGTCTCGGGGCCGGCGGTGACGGCGTGACGGTCGCGGTCGTCACCGACAGCGCCGCGGCGCTCCCGCCGGCGATGCAACGGGACCTGGACATCAGCGTCGTGCCGATCCTGCTCACCGTCGACGGGAAGGAGATCGCCGACGACGCCCTGCCGCCGCACGAACTCCTCGCCGCGGGCACCCTGAGTACCGCGGCGCCGAGCGCCGGAGCATTCGCCCGCGCCGTGCGCGAGCGCCAGAGTCCCGACGGCGTGCTGGTGCTGACCCTCTCGGAGCGGCTGTCGAGCAGCCACCGGGCGGCGGTCCTCGGCGCACGGGAGGCCGAGGGTCCCACGATCGTGGTGGACACCGCCAACGCGGCGGGCGCCCAGGCCCTCGCCGTACACGCCGCGGCCGTTGCCGCACGGGGCGGCGCCGGCCTGGCCGAGACCGCCGACGCCGCTCGCCGTGTCGCCGCACGGGCGCGCCTCATCGGCGTGCTCGGCAGCCTCGAACAACTCGTGCGAAGCGGGCGGATCCCCTCGATGGCCGGCCGGGCCGGGGATCGGCTGGGGGTCCGACCGATGTTCGACGTGCACGACGGGCGTATCCGGCGGCTGCTGCCGAGCCGCAACACGGAGAGCGCCCACCGGCGCATCCTGGATCAGTGGCGCCAGAGTCGCCCGCCGGTGGTCCGCGCCCTGCACGTCGCCGCCGTCCATGCCGGCGCGCCCGCCGATGCCGAGGCCCTCCTGGCGGCAGTGACAGCGGAGACCGAGCCGGCCACGGCGTTCATCGGCGGCTTCGGCGGGGCACTGGTCGCCACCGCCGGCGTGGGGGTCTCGGGGCTCGCCTGGTGGTGGGAGACGCCCGAGGATCCGCTCTAGGTCAGCCTGCCCGCGCCCGGGGCGCCGGCGCCGCCGAGAGGTCGTGCGCGCAGCGCCCGTCGGCGGTGACGGTGAGGATCTCGACGCCGGCGGCGGTCACCACCAGGGTGTGCTCGAACTGCGCCGTGCGCGACCGGTCGGCGGTCACCGCCGTCCAACCGTCGTTCCACAGCTCCACCTGCAGGCTGCCGAGCGTGAGCATCGGTTCGATCGTGAAGGTCATGCCCTCGGCCAGTAGCGTCGTGTTGCGCGGATCGTGATAGTGCGGGATCTGCAGGTCGCCGTGGAAGTCGGTGCCCACGCCGTGGCCCACGAACTCGCGCACGACGCCGAGACCGCCCGGGCGCGCAACCCCTTCGATTGCCCTGCCGATCTCGCTGACCGGCACGCCGGGAGCCACCACCGCGATCGCCGCCTGCAGCGCCCGCAGCGTCCCGCTCACGAGCCGGCGGCTCTCGGCGTCCACCTCGCCGGCGCAGAACATGGCCGAGGTGTCGCCGTGCACCCCGTCGAGGTACACGGTGACGTCGATGTTCACGATGTCGCCGGCCACCAGCGGGCGGCTGTCGGGAATGCCGTGGCAGATGACCTCGTTCACAGAGGTGCAAACCGATTTCGGGAAGGTGCGGTACCCGAGCGGGCTGGGATACGCCCCCCGGGCGAGCACTTCGGCGTGGACGACCTCGTCGATGGCGTCGGTGGTGACACCCGCCGCGACCTGCTCGCCGGCGATGAGCAGGATCTCAGCCGCGGCCGCCCCCGCCCGGCGCATCGCCTCGATCTCCGCCGGCGAGCGCACCGATGACATGCGCGCCGGTCCCGGCTCCCCGCGGGCGTTGCGAACATACGGCGGGCGGGCAATGTGGCGGGGCACCGGTCGGGGCGGCCCGACGATGCCCGGCTGCACCGAGGCGGACCGCACCGGCGGCCGCCGCTTGCGCTTGGCCACTCCCCTACACCGCGGCCGGGTCTCCCGCCGCCTGCGACGGCGCGGGCCAGACCGGCGGGCGCTTCTCGAGGAACGCCCCGATGCCCTCCTGAGCATCGTCCATGGCGGCGTTGGCCGCCATGACCTGACGCGTGTACTCGTAGGCCTCCGGCTCGGCGCGATCGAGCTGCTCGTAGAAGGCCCTCTTGCCGATCGCCAGCACGCCGGCGCTGGAGCGACCGATGCGCGCGGCCAGGTCGGTCACCGCCTCCTGCAACTCCCCGGCGGGCACCACCCTGTTCACCAGCCCCCACTCAGACGCGGTGGCGGCGTCGATGGGGTCGCCGGTGAGCAGCATCTCCAGAGCCCGCTTGCGCCCGATGGCACGCGACAGCGGCACCATGGGCACCGAGCAGAACAGGCCGATGCGCACCCCGGGCACAGCGAAGCGGCTCCGGTCGGTCGCCACGACGAGGTCGCAGGCCGCCACCACCTGGCAGCCGGCCGCGGTGGCGATGCCGTCCACGGCGGCGACGACCGGTTGCGGCACGTTGCGGATCGCCGCCATCAACTCGCAGCAGGCCTCGAACAGTTCGTCGTAGAAGTCGTCGGTGCGACCGGGCATCTCGGCGAGATCGTGTCCTGCGCTGAACGCAGGAGGGGTCCCGGCGATGACGATGACGCGAACCGCGCGGTCGGCGCCGAGTTCGATGACGGCCGCGACGAGGTCGCCCAGGACCGCCAGGCCGAGGGGATTGCGCCGCTCCGGATTGTCCAAGAGGATCTCGCCGATGTCGCCGTCGCGGGTCACCCGCACGTGGCCCGTGGCCTGCGAACCGTTGCTGTCGGGCATGCGATCAGCCTAACGGCGCGCCCGAGGTGCCGCCGCCGCGCCGATCGTTGTGCTACGGATGGTGCCGTGATGCACGTCCGCCGGCGCCCCGGATGATCGATGGCCGCTGAAGTCGGGACGAAGGCCGTGGTCGCCGCCCTGCTGGCGAACACGGGCATCGCCGTCGCCAAGTTCGTGGGGTTCGTCTTCACCCAGTCCTCCTCCATGCTGGCCGAGGCGATCCACTCCGTCGCCGACGCCGGGAACCAGGCCCTGCTGCTGCTCGGCGTGCGGCGGGCGACGAAGCGACCCACCGCCGAGCATCCGTTCGGCTACGGGCGCGAGCGCTACTTCTGGTCGTTCATCGTGGCCCTCGTGATCTTCACGCTCGGTGCGGGCTTCGCCGTCTACGAGGGAATCGACAAGGTGCGGCACCCCCATGAGATCAAGGGGCTGTGGTGGGCGGTGGTCATCCTGGGCATCGGAATCGTGCTGGAGGGCCTGTCGTTCCGGACCGCCGTTCGCGAGGCGCGCCCGCTGGTGGGCGAGCGGGGCTGGTGGCGCTTCATCCGCCGCAGCCGGAGCCCCGAATTGCCCGTGGTGCTGCTGGAGGATCTCGGCGCCCTGGCCGGGCTCGTCATCGCGCTGACAGCCGTGGTGCTGGCGCACGTGACGGGCAACGCCGTCTGGGACGGGATCGGGACCCTGTGCATCGGAGCCCTGCTGGGAACGATCGCCATCCTGCTGGCCGTGGAACTGCAGAGTCTGCTGATCGGTGAGGGCGCCCTACCCGAGCACCGCAAGAGGCTCTTGGAGGCGGCCGCGGCCGCACCGGAGGTGCACCGGGTCATCCACCTGCGCACCCAGCACCTGGGCCCCGACGAACTCTTGGTGGCGCTCAAGGCCGAATTCGACCCCGATCTGGACATGACTGGCCTAGCGGGCGCGATCAATGCGACCGAGGCGCGCCTCCGGGTGGCCGTCCCCATCGCTCAGACCATCTACATCGAGCCCGATCTGCTCCACGGCGAGGTATGAATTTCAAATAATGTGATGATTTTCTGAATTTCTACTGTAGTCTCGATGCAGTGAGACTACATGAAGTCGCCATCCAGTGCTCCTCAGAGCCGGGCATCACTTCACGGTTCGGCTGACGGTCAGTGCCCTCCTGGCCGTCGGCTGCGCGGGACCCGCGGCGCGGGGTCCGACCCCCGGAGAGATCCGGCTCGACCTGCCGGCACCGAATGTCGCACCGACCGGCTCTCGAGCACCCGAGTTGGCGCCGCTGCCGAGCCGCGCTCCCTCCGGCAACACCGAGCCGTCCTCACGCACCGCCGGTGCCTCCGGGACCGGCACCGCAGCGGCTGACGCGCCGCCCGCCGCCGCAGCGCAGGAACCCGCGGCCGCCGCGGGAACCCCTCCCAGCACACGTGGCCCCTCCGCAGACGACCTCGATGCAGCCGAGCCCGTCGAGGTCGCTGCGATGCCGTCAGGCCCCGACGATCCAGCCGGGCCCGTCCCCTTCCGGTCCTCACTCGATGCCTCCGAGCCGCCGGCGGAGTTGGCCGCAGCGATCCTCGGCGCCTACACGGCTTTCTGGGAGAGCTACTGGGACGCCGCCGTCCACCCGGTGGATCCCGAGCATCCAGGGATCGGGCGGCACAGCACCGAGCCTGTCCGCAGCAGGACCGTCGGCGTCCTCCTCGGACGGGCCGCAGAAGGCATCGCCCTGCGCCTTCCCGCCGACCACGGCATCGGACGCGTCGTCCGCATCGAGGGGTGGGACGAGGACAGCGCCGAAGTCGCCGACTGCTTCGTGGACACCGCCGTCCTCTACGAGGTGGCGACCGGACGCGTCCGCAACGACGAGCGGGCGACTGTGATGCATCTGGCGCTGATGCGGCGCGAGGGCGGCGCCTGGCGCGTGGCGGAGATCTTCGAGCAGGCCGTTCACACAGGAAGGACAGACGGATGCATGATCCGATCGACCACCGAACCGACCACCGCACATCCCGGCGGCCGGCCGTCCGAAGAGGCGCACGGCCGGGCACCCAGCGGCTGACCCGGAGCGCCTTGGCCCTGTTGAGCGTCGTCGGGACGATCTCGGCGGCGGCGCCGGGAGTGGCCGCGGCGGACTCCACCGACGTGGAGAACTGCTCCGACGACCAGAATTTCTGCACGACCCTCACCGTCGAGCGTCCGCCCACTCCGGAGCCGCCGGAGAAGAAAACCACCAGCAGCCTCAACTACTGCGGACCCTTCTGGCTCCAGAAGGACGGCACCTACAACGTCGACGTCTGTGACGCCGACGGCAACTACATACAGACCGTCAACCTCGCCCCCAGCAAGCCGCGGCCCAAGCCTGCCCGGTCGTCGATCATCTCCTCGGCGATGGGCGCCCTCAACCCGCCGCGGCCCACCATCCACACCTCCCCCAGCCACCGGTCGGGGCTGCTGGTCCAGACCCCCACCTGGCTCTGGCTGCCGCCGTCCTACTGGCGCACCTACAGCACCACGATCATGGTGTGGGGATACGTCGTGACGATCTTCGCCACCCCCACCACGGTGCGCTGGAACATGGGCAACGGGGATTCGATCACCTGCATCGGACCGGGCACCCCGTGGGTCCCGGGCTTCAACGACGCGCTCAGCACCTGCAAGTACACCTACCGACACTCATCCGACGGCACCTCCAGCGACCGCTACAAGATCACCGCCACGGTGACCTTCGTGGGCAGCTTCACGACCGTGGGGCTCGGCGGCATGCGCGGCCCTCTGGGCGCGGTGACCCGCAGAGCCTCGATCCGAGCGCCAGTGGCGGAGATCCAGGGACTCGTCGTGTGACACCACTGGCGCGGGCCGGCCGGATCCCGCCCAGCCCGTCCCCGCCGCGCGTCGAGTCGCCGGCCGAGCGCAAGGTGTGCGTGCGGCCGGTCGCTCCGGTTGTCAGCGCCATAGGCTCGGGCCGTACCGACGAACACGGCTCGGAGGCTCCGCATGTTCACCGCCCTGCTGCTGCAGAAGACCGACGACGGATTCCGTCACGACATCACCGAGTTGGCCGACGATCGACTCCCCGATCGCGAGGTGACCGTCGCCGTGGACTACTCCACGGTCAACTACAAGGACGGTCTGGCGATCTGCAACGGCGCGCCGGTGGTGCGGAACTGGCCGCTGGTGCCCGGCATCGACCTCGCGGGCGCCGTCGAGGCCAGCAGCCACCCCGACTGGCACCCCGGAGACCGGGTGACCGTCAACGGCTGGGACCTCGGCGAGAAGCACTGGGGCGGCATGGCCACCAAGGCCCGTGTCGATGCGGGCTGGCTGACGCGCCTGCCCGCCGGCATCGGCACCCGCGCCGCGGCCGCCATCGGCACCGCCGGCTACACCGCCATGCTGTGCGTTATGGCCTTGGAGGACCGCGGCGCCGGCCCCGAGGGCGGGCCGGTCGTCGTCACCGGCGCCGCCGGGGGGGTCGGCAGCGTGGCGGTCGCCGTGCTGGCCAAGCTGGGCTACGAGGTGGTGGCCTCCACCGGTCGGGCCGGCACCGAGGGCGACTACCTGCGCAGCCTCGGCGCCGCGGAGATCATCGACCGCAGCGAGCTGGGCGAGCCTGGCGGGCGACCCATGGCGAGGCCCCGCTGGGTGGCCGGCGTGGACACCGTCGGCAGCCACACGCTCGTGAACCTCATCGCGGCGCTCGAACCCGAGGGCTGTGTGGCCGCCTGCGGCCTGGCCGGCGGCTCGGACCTCTCCGGCACCGTGTTCCCGTTCATTCTCCGGGGAGTGAGCCTGCTGGGCGTCAACTGCGTCTACCAGCCGGCCGCCCGCCGGGCCGAGGCCTGGGGGAGGCTGGCCGCCGACCTCGACGCCGAGGTTCTGGACTCCATCACCTCCGAGGTGCCCCTCGGAGAGGTCCCGCGCATCGCCGGCGACATCCTGGCGGGGAAGGTTCGGGGACGGGTCGTCGTGGACGTGAACGCCTGAGAATCAGACCCGTCGAGACAGTACGCTGCGGATCGGCGGCCCGGGGGCGACGAGAGCGACACCTTCCTGGCGGCTGTGGGAACGTATCGAGCACGAGGAGAGACCCGATGGGATATTTCGGACGGTCCTGGGAACTCGGCAAGACGTCCTGGCGCGTCCTGCGCAAGGACAAGGAGTTGCTGTGGCTGCCGGTCCTCGGCGGCGTGGCGGCGCTGATCATCGCCGGCGTCGTCTTCGGCCTCATCATGCTCGTGGACTACGACCCGTCGGTGGATTGGAACAACTTCGAGCCCAGCGGTGGCTCGGTCCTGCTGATCATCGTCGGCGTGATCGCCAGCGCCATCGCCGTGTACTTCTTCCAGGGCGCCCTGGTCTCCGGTGCCCGCGAGCGGTTGACCGGCGGCGACCCGACGGTCGCCAGCGCCATCAGGGGCGCCAGGAGACGCATGGGCGCCATCGCCCTGTGGGCGATCATGGCCCTCGTCGTCGGCACGATCATCAACATCATCCAGGCGGCCGCCCGCGACCGGGCCGGCTTCGTGGGCGCCATCTTCGGCAGCCTCCTGGACCTGGCGTGGCGGGTGATGACCTTCCTCGTCATGCCGATCGTCATCGCCGAGCGCGCCGGCCCCTTCCGGGCTCTCGGTCGCTCCAAGGATCTGCTGCGGCGCACCTGGGGCGAGAACCTGATCGCCCAGGCGGGTCTCTCGATCGTGGGCTTCGTGCTGATGCTGCCCGGGCTGCTGATCGCCATCTTCCTGGGCTCGGGGCCGCTGGGCGTCTTCGGCGTCATCGTCGGCGGCCTGCTGATGGTCTTCGGCGCGGTGGTGGCCTCGGCGCTGAGCGCGGTCTACCAGACGGCGCTCTACGAGTACGCCACCACCGGCGAGGCCCCCGCCGAGTTCGCCGAGGTCAACCTTGGCGAGTCCTTCGGCCACCGCGGCAGCCGCTGGGGCCAGCCCGGCCAATACCGCACCTGAGGCACGCAATGGTCATCAAGGGCAACTTGAGGGGCCGCTGGTCCTGCCGAACCTGACGCCACCGACACCCCCGCCTGGGAACTGTTATCCTCACCGGCCGATCAGGCTCATCACCGCGGGGACTCACGTCCACGCCACAAGGAGGATTCCCCATGACCATCAGCCATTGTCCGCAGCCGTCGCAAGACGGCCTCTCGCCGCGGCTCGGCGCACAAGCCCCCCCCCCCGCGGGTCGGCAGCTCCGGCGTAGAGCCCTCCTAGCGGCAGGGGCGCTGCTCGCCGTTCTCGCAGGCACCCTCGTTTCACCAGCCGCCACCGCCCAACAGATCGACACCGAAGCGCGCATCGTCGCCCGGAAACTCACCGACGGCAGAATCGAATTCGGACTCCAACAGCGCCGCGACGACACCTGGGGGCAACGACAACTCCCCCGCTCCCGCTACTTCCCCACAACCGCGGCGGTCGGACGCTGGCTCGCCAGCACCCCCATCTCCATTGGTGGCTCGCGTTCCAGCCCTGCCGCCAGCTCTCTGCAACACCTCACCATCGCCACGCTCAACGATGACTCCGCGTGCGCCCTGCGCAACGACGGCACCATTGCCTGCTGGGGCGCCAACGACCACGGCCAGACCGACGCGCCCGGCGGCGCCTACACCGCCATCGCGGCCATACTGGACCACACCTGTGCGATCGCCACCGACGGCACCATGGACTGCTGGGGCCAGATGTCCGGCGCCGTCACGGGCGACAATCCGGTAACCGCGCCCGAAGGCCGATTCACCGCGTTCGCGGGCGAACATGGCACCACCTGCGGAGTGCGAACCGACGGATCGCTCGGGTGCCCGGACTTCTGGGTAGCCGGAGACGGCTGACCGCGTCGCCTTCGCCGCTCGGCTCCACGGCCTCGCCGTCTCCGACACGGCGAGGCCAGTCGCGCTCTCGGGGCAACCCCAGCCCGCCCGGGGCCGAGGCTGGCGGTGGCGCTCGGCCTTACCGCCTTACCTCTCGTCGTTGAGTCCGGCCCGGAGGGCCGCCAACTCGGCCGCGGCGGCCTCAGCACGGTCTTCGGCGGCGCGGCGGGCGGCGGCCTCGGCGTCTCGCTCGCGGCGGGTCATGTCGAGCGTGCGTTGGGTCTCGTTGAGCGTGTGGTGGGCTTCGTCGGGGTCGGGGAGCCAGCGGCCGCTCTGGGGGTCCCGGAACCGCAGGCGGCGATCTTCGGCGCACAAGTCCAGACCCAGGACGCGGCTGTGGCCGCGCAGGCGCCCGTCGCCGCCGGCGCGCACCGCTAACGGCGCCCAAGCGCCGCCCGCCCGGCGGTCGCCCTGCAGGATGGGGGTGTAGAGGTCGCCGCCGGTAGGGTCGAGACGCCAGTACTCCCCGACGCCGATCTCCAGGTAGATGTCGGGCTTGTCCTCCAAGTCGGCCTTGCAGGTGCCCTCGGAGGCGATCTCCAAGACGAAGGCGGGCGGCGCGCCGACGTCCCAGAGCCGGTAGC
>CAZTZI010000169.1:0-5028 GCA_964618115.1 uncultured Acidimicrobiales bacterium | reverse complement strand
GAGTACCTGTTGAACGGCCTGTATTCCGAGGGCGTCAAGCGGGGCTTGGGGCTGGCCGACATCGCCCGGCTGCTGTCGTGGAATCCGGCGCGGCGCTACGGGCTGGGCACCAAAGGCACCATCGGGGTCGGCTACGACGCCGACATCGCCCTGCTCGATCCGGCGGTAAGCCATGTGGTGCGGGCCGCAGAGTCGGAGTCCAGCCAGGGCTACACCCCGTTCGAAGGCCAGGAGCTCACCGGAAAAGTCAGCCACGTCTGGCTGCGGGGCCAGCGCATTCTGGCCGACGGACGGGTGGTGGGCAGCCCCGGCGGCCAATACCAGAAGCGGCCGACATGAGCGCGGCGGCCACCCCCATGGGGGGTTTAGCGGGGATCGGGAAATCCGCCGGCCTTGGCCACCAGGCTGGGCACCCCGTGGCCGAGTTGGGTTTCCAGCCAGGCGGTGGTCTCGATCAGCGCGTCGAGATCCAACCCGGTGTCGTAGCCCATCTCGTGGACCAGATACACCACGTCCTCGGTGGCGACGTTGCCGGTGGCCTTGGGAGCGAAGGGGCAGCCCCCCACCCCGCCGAGGCTGGAGTCGAACACCCTTGCGCCGGTGCCCATCGCTGCCGCGATGTTGGCCAGCGCCGTGTTGCGGGTGTTGTGGAAATGGCCCCGCAGCGCGATACCGGGCGCCCGCTCGCCGGCGCCTTCGAACAGGGCGGCCACCTGGGTGGGCACGCCCGCGCCGATGGTGTCGGCCAGCACCAGCTCGTCGGGCTGGGTCTCGGCCAATTCGCCCACGATGCCGAGCACCTTGTCGATGGCCACCCGTCCCTCATAAGGACATCCGCACACCGCCGATACCGTCACCGCGGTTTTGATACCGGCTGCCTTGGCCGTTTCGCTGATGCTGCGCCACCGCTGCACCGACTCGGCCACCGACGCCCGCTGGTTGGCCTGGGAGAACGTCTCGGTGGCCACCACCACCCCGCAAACCTCGTCGGCGCCGGCTTCGACGGCCCGCTCCACCCCCCGCTGGTTGAGGGCGAGGGCGCTGTAGCTCACCCCGTCCGAGCGGGGCACTGCGGCCATGACCGCGTCACCGTCGGCCATTTTCGGCACTGCCTTGGGACTGACAAAGCTGGTCGCCTCGATCCGGGTGTGGCCGGCCGCGGCCAGCCGCTCGATGAGTTCGACCTTTTGGCTAACGCTGAGGTCGGCGGGATCGGCCTGCAATCCGTCGCGTGGGGCGACCTCGACGATTTGAACGTGCTCTTTCACAGCAAGGCTGAGCATATCGGCAGAGGAGGACGACGATGACCGGGGCGCTAACCGACATCCGGGTGATCGAGATCGGCACCCTGTTGGCCGGGCCGTTCTGCGGTCAGCAGCTGGCCGACCACGGCGCCGAGGTAATCAAGGTCGAGCCGCCGGGAACCGGCGATCCCATGCGGGTGTGGGGCCAGGAGAAGGCCGACGGCAAATCGCTGTGGTGGCCGGTGGTCGGCCGGGGCAAGAAGTCGGTCACCATCAACCTGCGGGAAGCCGCTGGACAGGATCTGGTGCGACAGCTGGCGGCCAACGCCGACGTGCTGGTGGAGAACTTCCGGCCCGGCACGCTGGAGCGGATGGGGCTGGGCTACGCGGACCTGGCGCGGCAGCGCCCCGACCTCGTCTACTGCTCCGTCTCGGGGTTCGGCCAGACCGGCCCGCGGCGGCGCGAGCCGGGGTACGACGCGGTTATGCAGGGCGAGGGCGGCCTGATGAGCATCACCGGCGCGCCCGACGGCCCCGGCTACCGGCTGGGAGTGGCCATCGCGGACATCGCTTCGGGGATGTTCTCGGCCTACGGCGTCGCGGTCGCCCTGCTCGCCCGGCACCGCACGGGCCGCGGGCAACTCGTCGACGTGGGCATGCTCGACTCGGTGGCGGCGCTGCTCACCTACCAGGCGGGCATCTACTTCGCCACCGGCACGCCGCCCGGCCGGCTCGGCAACCTGCACCCGACGATCACGCCCTACGAGACCCTCGAGGCCGCCGACGGCGACCTGGTGGTCGCGGCCGGCAACGACCAGCTCTGGCGGACGTTCTGCGGGGTGATCGGTCTCGAGGCGCTGGCCGACGACCCGCGCTTCCGGACCAACAAGGACCGCGTCGGGGCGCGCGAAGCCTTGCGTCCGCTGCTGGTCGAGCGGCTGCGCACGCGGCCGGCCGCCGAGTGGCTGGCGGAGCTGAAGGCGGCCGGGGTTCCCTGCGGCGGCGTTCGCGATTTCGAGCAGGTGCTGACCGACCCGCAGATCGTCGAGCGCGCGATGGTGATCGCGCTGGAGCATCCGGTGGCCGGCGCCATCCGCCAGCTCGGCGTCCCGGTCAAGCTGGGCGACACGCCGGGGGCGGTTCGCACGCCGCCGCCGGTGCTGGGACAGCACACAAGCGCCATTCTCGGCGAACTCGGGTACTCGGCAGCGGAAATCGAGCGGCTGACGAGCGACGGCGCGGTCTGACCTACCGTTCCACCACGGGCGCCAGCGCCGACAGTACGAAATCCAGCAGCGCCTCCGGGGCGAGGTCGCCGAGGGCTGGATGCTCGGCGACGACGCGCTCGTCGCTCAACAGGCGCTGACCCCGCGCGTAGGTCATCCTGCCCATCAGCGCGGGCGGATCCCGGGTCGTGTCGAGCGCGATCTCGATGACGTCCTCGCTGGCGCCACCCGGCGACAGGCGCACCGCTCCCGCCGGTGTCTCCACCGCGAAGCGATAGCCCTCGGCCTTCAGCGCCGAGGCCACGGTCCTGAAGAGCGGCGCGGCCACGACACGGAGTACTCGCCGCCCCTCCTCCTCGGCTGCCGCCGCGTGCCGGCGTCTCTCCTGCGCCCGTGCCCGCGCGTCGTCGATGGCGCGCCGCACACGGCGCCGAACGTCCCCGGTATCCATGTCGTCCCGTCAGTCCCGCGGCGCCGCGCCCGCCTCGTAGATGCGCACCAGCTCGATCAGCTTGTAGCCCCGGGTCTGGTAGGGCGGAATCACCCGCTGGGTGTACAGGTACTGGATCATGCCCTCGTCCGCATAGTCGGGCGCTCCGAGTTCCGGATCGTCCGCCAGGGCGGTCTCGAGCGCCTCCATGGTCGTCACCTTCTCGACGATGGTCCGCCGGACGGGAACGACTCCCCACAGGCGGCGGCGCTCCTGTCGGTCGCGCGTCCGGAAGCCGACGTAGATCTCGTTGCTGATGAAGTTGTAGTCGACCTCCGCCCGCGTCGCCACCGCGTCCTCGACCCGCAGAAAGGCGATGTCGTCCCGCCCGGCGAGCCACGCCAGCAACTGCTCGGTGAAGTCTCCCTCGCCCGACCACTGCTCCCGATCGATGTCCATCGCCTCCCACCCGCGCTCAACCGCGCGGCGCCACCAGCAGCTTCGCCGCCGCCCGCATGCCGATCATCACCGGCCGGTCGGGCGCGATGCGGACCTGCACGTGGTCGGCGGCCTCGTCGCGCACCGCGACCCGGATCGACTGGCCGGGCGTCAGGTCGTGGCTCTCCAGGAAACGGAGGAACCCGGCGTCCTGGTCGGTGACCCGCGTCAGAACGACCGGCGTGTCCAGCGGACAGGTCAGCAGGCTCTGGTAGTGCGGCTTCGCGATGGCCCCGTCGGGGTCGGGAATCGGATCCCCGTGGGGGTCGACCGCCGGCCGGCCGAGCATGGCGTCGATCCGGTCGATGAGACGGTCGGACGCCGCGTGCTCGAGTCGCTCGGCTTCGTCGTGCACCTCGGCCCAGCTCATGTCGAGCACCTTCACCAGGAACAGCTCGATCAGGCGGTGGCGGCGGAGCACCAGCGCGGCCAGCTTCTGTCCCGCGGGGGTCAGGCGCACGCCGGCGTACGGCTCGTAGCGCACCAGCCCGGAGTCGGCCAGGGCCTTCACCATCGTGGTGGCGGTCCCGGGCACGACGTGGAGGGCGCTGGCGAGCTGCCCCATCGGCACCAGCGCGGCGTCGTCGCCGTGGGCGATCTCGGCCTGATAGATGGCCTTCAGGTAGTTCTCGACGGTGCTGGACGGCGGCATGCGCGGCAGAAGCGTACCACGGCAACCGGCCTTCGGGCCGCGTGAGAATTCGCGATCCGCGTCGGTCGCGCACCGAGCGGTCAGCGTCTCCGCCGCGGTCCTCGGAAGCCGCGCCGCAGAAGCGGGGCGGACTCCCTAGAGCGAGTCGAGAAACGCCGCCAGCGCCGCGCGGTCGGCCGGCGCGAGACGCTCGAAGCCCTCCCGCGCCAGGACCGCCTCGTTCCCGTGCCGCCGGATCGCCTCGACCGCCGTGGCGGCGCTGCCGTCGTGCAGCAGCGGACGCCGAAGGCGCAGGCCCCAGAGCGGCGGCGTCCGGATCTCGCCCGGCTCCGCCCCGGCCTGCCGAATGCCGTCGCCGGTTCCCACGTCGTGCAGCAGGAGGTCCGAGAACAGTGCGACCGGCTGCCGGTCGAAGAGCGGATTGGCGCTCGGTCCGGTCGCGAGCACCGGCACGTGGCACGCGGCGCAGCCGATGGCGTCGAAGACCTGGCGGCCGACCGTCGTCAGCGGCGAGCGCGGTCCCCGCGCGGGCGGCGCCAGCAGCCGCATGAACGACTCGAAGTTGTCGATGCCGCGCCGACCGGTGGGCGGATCGATGATGTCCTCGGGGTCCGGCGTTTCGTCGCAGAGCGCGAGCTGCCGCGCCGACAGCCGGAACGTGAGCTCGGCCGGAAACAGGTCGTTCGTGATCCCCATCTCGTTGCGATAGGCGTCCGCCCCGAAGTCCAGCAGCGTCGCCCGTTGCGACTTCCACCCGAAGCGGCCCACCCGCGGCTCGCCGGTCGCCAGATCGAGAACGATCGGAGCCCGTCCGCTGACCCCGTCGCGGTCGAGATCGTCCGGATCGGCGAGCGCCTCCAGCGCCGCGTCGGGAATCGCCTCGATCAGGCCGGCGCCGAACAGGGGGATCGGAACCCGCTTGGCGATGACGTTCGCCTCGGGCGGGATCACCGACTGGCAGGCGTGGGTCGGGATCGA
>CAZTZI010000168.1:0-19732 GCA_964618115.1 uncultured Acidimicrobiales bacterium | reverse complement strand
GGGTTCCTGCTGGTACGGCGGCGGGGGCTGCGGCACCACGCCCGGATGGGACATCTGCTCCTGGAACGGCGGCGCGAACTCGGACTCGTACCCGCCGGGCGGCTGCGGGTACGGCGGCGGCGACGCCCACGCCGGCGCCGTGTCGTGCGGCGCGCCGGCCGGCGACCAGTGCCCGGGCGGCTGCGGCGCCACCGGGGGGGGGCTCTGGTGCAGCGCCGGCGCGGCGTCGTCGAAGGCGGGCGCCGGCGGCGCCTCGGCCCACCCGGCCGGCGGAGGCGGGTCATGCGTCCAGGGCGGCACGGGCGCCGTGGCGTGAGGCGGCTCCGCATACGGCGGCGGCTCCACCGCGTAGGGCGGTTCGCCGGGGACCTCCCCGGGCGCCCCGGCTTCGTAACCGGCGTACGCGCCGGCGGATGGCAGCCCCGCAGCCGCCGCGGCCGGTTCGAGCACCTCGGGCGGGCTCTGCGCCTGCTCCGGAGGCGCCGACGCGGCCGGCGGTGCGGGTTCGTCCTCCGCCGCCTGCGGCTCGGGGGCCGCCGCGGCGCGCCGCGACCGGGCCGGAGCCGATGCCGACGGCTTTGCGAAGGGCAGCAGTTCGGCGGCGACCTCCTCGAGGCTGACCCGCCACCGCTTGGACTTCCGCTTGTTGCGGTTCAGGAACGCCGAGAGATCGCCGGACACCTCGCTGAAGTCCTTGATCGCACCGGCGAAGCCGACCTTGCACCTCTCGGCCCACTCCTCGGCGCTGAGGGACGAGTCGCCGACAGTCACCACACGCCGCTCCACCGAGTCTCCGGCCGTCTCCGCCGCCAGCAGGGCGCCGATGTGCTCGAGGCCGGTCGGCGGACGGTCGCCGCGAGCCACCACCACCACACCGGCGGCGTGGACCGTCAGGGCGGCCGCGACGGAATCGGCGGTGATCCGGCCGCCGTCGATGACCACCGCCATCTCGGTCTCGGCGACCTCCCGCAACTCGGCGGCGTTCTCGTCCCAGCACCGTGCGATCTCGCGTGCGCCGGTGGGGCTCGACGTGGCGGGCATGACGTGCAGGTTGCTGAACAGCACGTCCTGGGAGTGCTCGATGAGGTTCCCGCCGCGCACCGGCAGGCCGGACGCCATGAACGAGGCGGAGCCGGGCGTGAACTGGATGCCCAGGTGGTGACTCAACGACCCGCCGCTGGGGTCGGCCTCGACCAGCAGCACCTCGGTGCCGGTGGAGGCCCACTGGGCGGCGAGGTACATCGCCGTCGTGGACGCCCCCGGGGAGCCGTGCGCGCTGTAGACGGTCAGCACGGCCTTCGCTGCCCCGAGCCCGAGCGGCCGTCGCCCACACGGCCCATGTCCCACGGGCGGCGCTCCCCGCGCGGATCCGCCGCCTGAACCGTGCGGCCGTCGCTCACACCTCCCGGGAGGTGCCGGTGGCTCATCGTCACGGGCTCCCGCCGCCGTCGGGCGCCGGCAGCACGCCGGCGAAGGGATCCCCGAGGGCCGGCGGCGTGCCGGACGCGCCGTAGAGGTCGACGAGCTGCTC
Organism: uncultured Acidimicrobiales bacterium; assembly: GCA_964618115.1. Classification (GTDB taxonomy): domain Bacteria; phylum Actinomycetota; class Acidimicrobiia; order Acidimicrobiales; family CATQHL01; genus VXNF01. The sequence continues at coordinate 18,201 of CAZTZI010000168.1, read as the reverse complement.
CTTGGACAGGTCGGTGCCCAGCTTCCAGATGCGCCGCTCGGACGCCGCGTTGAAGCGATCCACCACGTCGGAGATGATCCTAGCGTCGGCCGGTGTCACGAGATAGGTGAGCGTGTCGCCCTCGACGACGTCCAGCGCGAGGATCCCGATGAGGCCGGCCTCCGGCTCGGCGAAGGGCTCCTCGAAGGAACCGGCGGTGGACTCGACGCCGAACAGCGCGATCCTGTCACCGGACTCCAGCGTCCCGCCCGGCGCCTCGTCCACCGGCAGGTTCACCTCCATGAGAATCATGCCCGCCTCGTTCTCGCCGGAGAGGGGCGCCGGGGCGAACATGCCCGGCGTGACGATCGAGCCCGCCGGGATGCGGCCCACGGCCCACTGACCGAGGAGCACGCCGGCGAACTGCGGCGGCACCCCGACGGCGTCGCCCAGGTTCGCCTCGATCACCGTGAAATCGCCCGGCCCGGCGATGTCCCAGCGCTCCAGCGTCCGGGCGGCCACGAGGTACTCCTCGCGCTCGTCCAGCCCCCGCAGGATGTACCAGAACGCGCCGCCGGAGATGACGACCAGCAGCAGCCCGAGCAGGAGCAGCCCGCCCCGGATATCGCCCTTGTCCTTCTGCTTGGATGCGCCGGGGACCGCAACCGAGCGGCGCTCGGCGGCCCGCGGCGAGGGGGCTTGTGGATGCGCAACGTTGGACATCGACCTCGAGGGGTTGTGGCAGTCTCCGCCTAACGGGGGGGGGAGACTTCTCGTGCACGCGGACGAAGCCGCGGCAAGCGCCGGGTTGCTGGCTTGGCTACTCTACCAAGCGGTTGATTGGACTACTACCCGGCTGGACAGACTCTAACCTGGTGTTCTGCAAAAGTGGCGGCAGCAACATGAGAATTTTCCGAGGAACTCCCGCGGCCTTCCGACGGTGCCCGCTGCGGCGGCTCGACGCACCCCGTCACGCCGAGGCCGAGCCCGCAACCTCCCCGAGGCGCCCGTGGCAGCGGCTCTCGTCCTGACGGCTCTCGTGGCGTGGGCCGCCGCGGCCGCCCGGCTGGCGGTCGTGGACCTGCGGACCCGCACACTGCCGACGAGGATCATCTGGAGCGCCGCGGGCGCGGTCTGGGTGCTCTACGCGGTGGCCGCGATCTCAGAGGGGGTGCCGGCCGGACTCGTCGGCGCGGCGATCGGCGCGGCGGTCTGCGGCGGCGCCCTGGCCGTGGTGCACTTCGCGCACCCGCCCTCCCTGGGCTTCGGCGACGTCCGGCTCGCGGTGCTCAACGGGCTGCTCTGCGGCTGGTGGGGCTGGCGGGCCGCCCTGGCCGCGCTGGCGGCCGGCTTCCTGCTGGCGCTCCCCGAGGCCGTCGTGACCCTCGTCCGCGAGGGCGCCCGAGCCGCCCGCCCCCTCGGCCCCTACCTCATCTCGGGCACCGCCGGCGTCGTGATCTGGAGCGCGCTGAGCCAGGGCCTGATCCCCTTCGCCCGATGAGGACAGAGGGCGCCCGAGCCGCCCGCCCGCCGCCGCGGCGAGCCGGTGGGCGAGGTTCATCGCGCCCTCGGCCCTCGAGCTGTGTCCTGCGAACCTGCGCCGTTCGGCCGGATGTGCAGGCCCCGTGCGGATCCCTGTCCGTCACCGCATCGGTGGCCTATAGTTCGCCGGTCCACGACGACGAGATGGAGAGATGGACGTGAAACGAAGAACGTTGGTCGTTCTCGGAGCAGCAGGCGCGGTCCTCGCTGCGGTGACGACACCCGTCGCCGCGCAGGCCGACGGCCCGTCGGCCGCTGTGCAGGCGGCCCTGGACAACGCCTGGGTCGTCCTGGCGGGCGTGCTCGTCTTCGTCATGCAAGCGGGCTTCGCCCTGATCGAGAGCGGTCTGACGCGTGTGAAGAACACGACCAACATCCTCGCCAAGAACCTGGCCGACATGTGCATCGGCGCCATCGCCTTCCTGGCGGTCGGCTACGGCCTGGCATTCGGCCGCGGCAACGCCTGGTGGGGCACCGAGGGGTTCTTCCTGGCGGGAACGGACATGACGGCGGTCGGCTCGAGCGGGTTCGGCAACGTCAGCACGGCCGCGTTCTTCTTCTTCCACGCGGTCTTCGCCGCCGCGGCGGTGACGATCGCCTCGGGGGCGATGGCCGAGAGGGCCCAGTTCAAGGCGTACCTGCTGTTCGCCGTCGCGATGAGCGCCTTCGTGTACCCGCTGGTGGTCCACTGGACCTGGGGAGGCGGGTTCATCGCAGACATCTCCATCGGAGGCGCGCGCTACAGCGACTTCGCAGGCTCTACGGTCGTGCATCTCACCGGCGGGTGCGCGGCGCTGGCGGGCGCGGTGTTCCTGGGCCCGCGCCTGGGCAAGTACACCCCGGACGGGAAACCCCGCCAGATCGCCGGCCACGCCCTGCCGATGGTTCTGCTCGGCGTGTTCATCCTCTGGCTCGGCTGGTTCGGCTTCAACGCCGGCTCGCAGCTCGCCGTCACCGCGGGCAGCCCGGTGACCCGGGTGGTCCTCAACACCGTCATCGCCGGCGCGGCGGGCACGCTGACCGCCGGCGCGGTCGTGTGGCGCAGCCGGGGGCAGCCGGACATGTCGATCATCGCCAACGGCACGCTCGCCGGACTCGTGAGCATCACGGCGGGTTGCGCCAGCATGAACGTGCTGGGCGCGCTCGTCACCGGTGCGGCAGCAGGCGTGATCGTGGTCTACTCGATGCTCTACATCGAGCGTTCGGGCATCGACGACCCGGTGGGCGCCGTGTCGGTGCACGGCGTGTGCGGATTCTGGGGCACGCTCGCCGTCGGCCTGTTCGCCCGCTACGACGACGGCTACCTCGGCCGGGACGAAGCCGGCCTGTTCTTCGGCGGCGGCGGGCAGCAGCTGGTCGTCCAGCTCGTGCTCGGGGCCGTCGTCGCGGCGTGGGCCCTGGTGACGACCGGCGTGCTGTTCGCAACGCTGCGTCGCTTCGGGCTGCTGCGAGTCTCGCCGCAGGAGGAGGCGCTGGGCCTGGACCTCACCGAACACGGCATCGGCGCATACCCGGCCGACGTCCTGCCGCGCGACGCGCGGGCCTACGAGCCGCCGACGTAGGCGGGCGGCACGTCGCGGGAGCATCGGCGTGATCAAACCGAGGAACCTCGCGGTGCTCATGCAGCGTCTGGCCGACCTGATCTCGACCACCCGCCACGATCCGACGAGACACACCTGTTTCGTGTCGTACCACGATGCCGACTTCGGCGAAGTGGAATCCTTCATCCGGCAGTTCGGCGAGGAGTTCGTGCCTCGCTGCATCGGGGTGACGCCCCAGGACGGCTTCGTCGGGAGCCTGGACGAGCACTACATCAAGAGTCGCATCCGCGAAGAGTGCCTCGGTGACTCCACGGTGACGATCGCGCTGCTGGGCCGGGAGACCTGGCACCAGATGTTCGTGGACTGGGAGATCGCCGCCTCCCTGCTGGAAGGGCCGGTTCGTCCCCGCAACGGGATACTCGCCATGCCGCTCCCCTCGATGAGGAACCGGGCGACCCTGCCCGAGAGGATCCGCGACAACTTCTTCGGCGCGGGCGACGAGAAGTCGTCGGTGATCTACGAGAGCTACCCCACCACGCGGGAATCCTTCCGCGCCAAGCTGGATCGGGCGCACGCCTCCCGGTCACAGGCGGGCGCGGAGGTGAACAACGCCCGCCCCCTCCGGAGGACGGACTCGCCCTGAAGCACCCCTCTCATCGTCGGTGCTGAACACACACTCTTCAGGCACCGGCTGCCGGAGTTGATCGCCGCTCGGCAGCGGCTCGGGCCAGCAGCTCGGCGGCGTGGTCACGGGCCGACCCGCTGTGTGGCGAGCCCGACAGCATGCGCGCCAACTCCACCAGCCGGTCGGCCTCGCCGAGGGCGCGGGCGCTGATCCGCGCCTCGGAGCCGTCGTCGACCTTCTCCAGGCTGACGTGGGCGTCGGCGAAGGCGGCCACCTGGGGCAGGTGCGTCACCACGAGTGTTTGGCGCGTTGCGGCCACCCGCGCCAGGGCCCGCCCCACCGCGGTGCCGGCCTCACCGCCGATTCCGGCATCCACCTCGTCGAGCAGCACCGTGGGGGGCGCCGCCATGAGCACCACGTGCAGAGCCAGCATCGCCCGGGACAGTTCGCCGCCCGAAGCGACCTGCGCCAGGGGTGCCGGTGTGGTGCCGGAGTTGACCGCCAGCAGGTAGTCGACATCGTCCCCCGGATCGGCGCCGACCCGTAGGCGGAGGCGCGCACTGGGCATCGCCAGGTGGCGCAGTTCTGTGGTCACGGCATCGGCGAGTGCGGGGGCCGCACGGCGCCGCCGATCCCCCAGGCGCGCGGCCTGCGACTGTTCGGCTTGCCGAGCCGCCTCCAGTTCGAGTCCCAGCCGGGCGGCCACACCCTCGGCGTCCTGCAGTTCCTCCAGCCGCCGCCGCGCCTCGTCGCGATAGGCCATGACGTCGGCCAGGGTTGCGCCGTAGCGCCGGCGCAGGTCGGCGAGCAGGGCGCGGCGCTCGCCGACCTCGGCGAGCCGGACCGGGTCCTCGCGCACCCGCTCGGCCAGTTGCCGCAGCTCTGCAGCCAGGTCGGTCACCTCCTCGGTGAGGCCGCGCAACCGGCCGGCGAACCCCTCCAGCGGCTCATGAGGGTCGAGTTCTCCCAGGGCCTCCCCCAGCGCCTCGCCACCGGGCCCGTCGGCACCCAGCCCGAAGGCAGCCGCGGCGGCCGCCTCGCGCACTGCGGTCGCCGCCGCCAGCAGCCGCTCCTCGGCCTCGAGGTGCTCGTCCTCGTCGGGATCGCTGAGTCCTGCCGCATCCAGGGAGGCCACCTGATGCGCCAGCACGTCCAGCTCGCGAGCCCGGGCCCGTTCGTCGCCGCCCAGCGCCGCCAGCCGCCCCTCGAGTTCGGCACGATGCCGGCGGGCGGCGGCGAGCGGCTCTGTGTCGGCGCCGGCGAACCTGTCGAGGGCGCCCCGGCGCAGCGCCGGCCGCAACAGGGCCTGATGGTTGTGCTGGCCGCAGATGTCCACCCGATCCCCGAGGGCCTCCTGCAACGAACGCACCGCCGCCAGGTGGCCGTCGAGGTACGCCCGGGCACGGCCGTCGGCCGGGACCACCCGGCGAACGACCAGCTCGGTGCCGTCCGTGTCGACGAAGCGCCCCTCGACCTCGGCCTCCGATGCCCCCGCCCGCACCAGGCCCGGATGGGCCCGTCCACCGGCCAGCAGGCCCACGGCCTGGGTCAGCAGGGTCTTGCCGGCGCCCGTCTCACCGGTGAGGACCGTCATGCCCTCGCCGAAGCCGAGCGCCAACTCGTCGATCAGCACCATGTTCCGGACGACCAGATCGGTCAGCACGTCCGGCCTCCTGCGGACCCGGTGGGTCTCTGCTTCTCGTGCACGTCGTCTCTCCGCGGTCATGTTGCGCCGCCGCGGGTGGTGCCGCGGTGGCGCGTCAGCGGTCTCCGAGGCCGAACTTGGACCTCAGGATGTCATCGAAGTCCCGGTGCCCGAAGGTCACCAAGCGGGCCGGGTGGGGCGAGGCGGCGCATTCCACGACGCCGCCGGGCTGCAGGACCCGGCATACGACGCCGTCGAGGGCGAGAGCGGCCGGCTGCTCGGACTCCACCTCGATGCGGATCGTGGTGCCCGGCGGCAAGACGAGCGAGCGGTCGAACAGCGAGTGCGGCGACACGGGCGTCACGACGAGCGCCTGATGCGTGGGCGCCAGGATAGGGCCGCCCACACTGAGCGAGTACGCCGTCGACCCCGTCGGCGACGACACGATGAGGCCGTCGGCCCGGTAGGCGGTGAAAAAGCGGTCGTCGACGCTGAGACTCAGGCGGACGCTGCGACCCCGGTCCAGCTTCTCCACGACCGCCTCGTTGAGGGCTCCCAGCGGCGCCGAGGAGGTGCTGCTGGGAGCCGGTTGGACCCGGACGGCCAGACGCATCCGCTCGACGAGGCCGAAGTCGCCACCCAGCCAGCGACCGATGGCCGAGCGGGCGTCGCCGGGTTCCACCTCGGCCAGGTAGGCCAGTTGCCCGAAGTTGACCCCCAGCACGGCCACGCCGGTGTCGGCCGCCAGCCGGACGGCCCGCAGGATGCTGCCGTCACCCCCCAGGCTCACGACGAGGTCGGCCTCCCCCACCTCGGCGTCGTCACACGCCAGGCCCTCCAGGTCGGCGGAATGGGCGTCCGGGCCGGGCAGGCTCACCTCGTGGCCCTCGGCCTGCAGCCAGGACGCCAACTCCTGCGCCAGCCGGCGCGCCGGCGGTCGCCGGGGGTGCACGACGAGGGCGAAGGAGGCCACGGGCTCAGACTAGGGCGGCGCGCTCGGCGGCGGCCCGCACTGCCGCCTGGAGGAGAGCGTCGAAGCCGCCGGCGAGGTCGCCCCCGCCGGCAGCGGCTTCCGCCGCTGAGCCGGGCTTGCGGCAGTGCACGAAGAACTCGGCATTGCCCTCGGCGCCCGGCGGGTCGGCCAGGACGACACCGTGGGGAACCAGGCCCTCGGCGACCGCCGCCTGGGAAACCTCGGTGAGGGTGCGCTGCCACACCTCGGGCGATCGGATCACGCCTCGGCCGCGGGCCGCCTCGCGCCGACCGGCCTCGAACTGCGGCTTCACCAGTACCACGACGTCGCCGGCGGGCAGCGTCAGGGCCGCCAGGCGCTCCATGACCAGGCGCAGGCTGATGAACGACAGGTCGGCTGTCACGATCTCCGCCGGCCCTCCGGCCTCGGCCGGTTGCAGGTGGCGCACGTTGACGCCCTCCAGGTTGCGCACCTGCGGCGACGCCCCCAGACGCTCGTGCAGCTGTGCCCGCCCGACGTCGATGGCCACCACGTGTGCCGCCCCGCGCTGCAGCAGGCAGTCGGTGAACCCGCCGGTGGAGGCCCCCACGTCGATGCAGCGTCGCTCGGACACGTCGAGTCCCAGGGCTTCGAGGGCACCCTCGAGCTTCTCGCCGCCGCGGCTCACGAACCGGGCGGGTTGCAGGACCTCCAGGGCGTCACCGGGCAGCACCGCCCGGGCGGGGCGCTCGGCCACGGCCCCGTTGACGGTCACGGCCCGCGCCTCGATGAGGCGGCGGGCCTCCTCCCGGCTCGGGGCGAGGCTCCGCCGGACGAGTTCGGCGTCGAGGCGGCGTCGCCTACTCGAACTCAACGCGCCGGCCCGGTGCGTACGATGCCGCCCCGACGTCGACGGCGGCTGCCGCGGGGCGCGGGGGGCACTGGATTCCGGCCTCCGCCGGAACGACGGACAGCAGGACCTCCGGCACTAGCCGGCCGCCTCTCCGAGCACGGCATCCACCACGGCCGCCGGAACGACGGGCGGCAGGGCCTCCGGCACTAGCCGGCCGCCTCTCCGAGCACGGCATCCACCACGGCTCCCAGGTCGGCGGCGACGAGGGCAGGCGGAGGATCGGTCGGCAGATCATCCGGCGTTGTCACACCTGTGAGCACCAGGGCGAAGTCGAACCCGAGCGCCTCGGCGAGCAGGCCGTCGCTGTCGGGGCGGTCGCCGATCACCATGCCGGGCCCCTCCCCCAGGCGATCCCGGACACAGGCCACCGTGGCGTCGTTCGGCTTGCCGGCCAGGATGGGCTCGACCTCGGCCGCGGCCGCCACGGCCGCAAGGATCGCGCCGCCGCCGGCCTCGAGACCCACCGGTGTGGGATAGGTGGGATCGTGGTTCGTGCCGATGAGGCGGGCACCCGCCCGCACCGCCCGCATCGCCCGGCCGCAGGCCGCATAGTCGAAGCTCGGATCCATCCCCACCACGACCGCATCCACCACGGGCTCAGCAGCGGCGATCCCGGACGCCGAGTTGCGCACCGCGATGCCGCCCACCTCCCCCACCGCTTCGGCGATGCCCTCGCCACCGCAGACGAGAACCCGATCGCCGGCACCCAGCAACGACGCCGCCGCCACCGCCGAGGTCACGACCTCCATGGGCGGCTCGACACCACAGCGCGCCAGCCGGGCCTGCTGCTCCGCAACGGTGAGGCGCGACATGTTGGTCACGAACACCACGTTGCAACCCGCCGCCACCAAGTGGTTGGCACCCTCAGCGGCCCCTGGAATCCCCTCGTTGCCCAACCACATGACCCCGTCGAGATCGATGACGAAGTTGCGCACTCCGCTCACCGGGTCACGCTCCCACAACGGCGGGGGCGGGAGCCCTCCGGGGACGACCCGTCAACCGAGCGAGGGGGCCGGGGGGCTGATTTGCGACGCCTTGCGCCCGCGCCGAAGGAGCAAACGGCACCCCGGCCCCCGACCGGGCAGGCGCCGGCCCCGGCCGGAAATCGTCCGTCAGGTGACTTCCCAGGTGGCGCGGGAGCGCAGCAGGTCGTGCAGGTCGCCGGGGCCGCCACGATCCTGGGCGAACGCCAGCTGGCGGCTCACCTGCGAGGCGTACTCCGGCCCCTCGATGGCGCGGAACACACCGACCGGCGTGGGCATGAACGGGCCCGAGGACAGGCGCGACAGGGCGAACGCCAGCGAAGGCGTGTCGGCGTGCTCGTCGTGGGTCAGCAGATTCTCCTCGCCCACGTCGGCCACCTCGACGACCTGCAGCTCGCCGGTGCGGCTCATCATCACGCCGCGCTCGTGGTCGGCCCCGAAGCGGATCGGCCGGCCGTGTTGCAGCGAGATGAGCATCGAGGCTCGCTTGTCCTTCTTGGTGATCTCGGCGAACGCACCGTCGTTGAACACGTTGCAGTTCTGGTAGACCTCCACGAAGGCGGCACCGGAGTGCTCCCAGGCCCGCCGGAACATCTCCTGCATGTGGTTGCGGTCCATGTCGTGGGTGCGAGCCACGAAGGTGGCCTCGGCGCCGAGCGCCACGCTCAGGGGGTTGAGCGGCTCGTCCACCGACCCGAACGGGGTGGACTTGGTGACCTTGCCGATCTCGCTGGTCGGTGAGTACTGCCCCTTGGTGAGGCCGTAGATCTGGTTGTTGAACAGCAGGATCTTGATGTTGATGTTGCGGCGCAGGGCGTGCAGCAGGTGGTTCCCGCCGATCGACAGGATGTCGCCGTCGCCGCCCACGACCCACACGTCGAGGTCGGGACGGCAGGTGGCCAGCCCGGTGGCCAGCGCCGGGGCGCGCCCGTGGATGCCGTGCATCCCGTAGGTGTTCATGTAGTAGGGGAAACGGGCCGCGCAACCGATGCCCGAGACGAAGACCGTGTTCTCGGGCCGCACGCCGAACTGCGGCATCAGCAACTGCATCGCCGAGAGGATGGAGTAGTCCCCGCAGCCGGGGCACCAGCGGGGTTCCTGGTCGCTGGTCCAGTCGGCGCGGGTGGTGGACGGGCCGGCGGTCATGTCAGTCGTCATCGACGGCTCCTGCGATGGCGGCGACGATCTCGCTCGCCGTGAACGGGGAACCCTCCACCTTGTTGAGCGTCTGCACGTCGATGAGGTATCGGGATCGGACAAGGGAGGCCAACTGCCCCAGGTTCATCTCCGGGACCAGCACCGTGCGGTACAGGCCGAGCAGTTCACCCAGATCAGCGGGCAGCGGGTTGAGATGCGTGAGATGCACGTGGTCGACCTGCGTGCCGTTGGCGCGCACCCTCCTGACGGCGCTCGTCACCGCCCCCCACACCGAGCCCCACGACAGCACGGCCACGTCGGCCGGGCCGTCACTGTCCAGCATGGTCGGCGGGATGTCGGCAGCGATGCCGGCGACTTTGTCCGCCCGGAGCCGGGTCATGAGGGCGTGGTTGGTGGGGCTGTAGGAGATGTTGCCCGAGCCGTCCTCCTTCTCCAGCCCGCCGACGCGGTGCATGAGTCCCGGCGTGCCCGGAACCGCCCAGGGGCGAGCCAGCGTCTCGGGGTCGCGCTTGTAGGGGCTGAAGATGGATTTGCCCTCGGCGTCGGTGTCGTTGGGTTGGGTTGTGAAGTGCACGCTGATGTCGGGCAGGTCGTCAAGGTTGGGCAGGCGCCACGGCTCCGAGCCGTTCGCCAGGTAGCCGTCGGAGAGCAGGATCACCGGCGTGCGGTACTTGAGCGCGATCCGCACCGCCTCGATCGCGGCGAAGAAGCACTGCGAGGGGCTGTAGGCGGCCACCACAGGCAGCGGAGACTCGCCGTGGCGCCCGTACAGCGCCAGGTTCAGATCCGAGGCCTCGGTCTTGGTTGGCAGGCCCGTGGAGGGGCCACCCCGCTGGATGTCGATGACGATGAGCGGCAGCTCGATGCTGAGGGCCAAGCCGATCGTCTCGGCCTTGAGCGCCAAGCCAGGGCCGCTGGTAGTGGTCACCCCGATGTGGCCTCCGAACGACGCCCCGACGGCGGCGCAGACCGCCGCAATCTCGTCCTCGGCCTGGAAGGTGCGCACGCCGAAGTTCTTGCGCCCCGACAGTTCGTGCAGAACGTCGGAGGCCGGGGTGATGGGGTACGAGGCCAGGAAAAGCGGCAGCTTGGCCTGCTGGGAGGCGGCGATCAGCCCCCACGACAGCGCCGTGGCGCCGTTGATGCTGGTGTAGGTGCCCGGCTCGAGGCGGGCGGGGCGCACCTGGTAGGTGGAGTGGAACATCTCGGCCGTCTCGCCGAAGGCGTGACCCGCCTTGAAGGCGGTGGTGTTGGCGGCCGCCACCAGGGGCCGCTTGCCGAACTTCTCCTCCACCCATTCCAACGTGGGCTCCAGCGGCCGGTCGAACAGCCAGCTGACGACGCCCAGAGCGAAGAAGTTCTTGCTGCGCTCGGCGTCCCGGGGCTTCACGCCCAAGTCCTTGCACACCTGCTTGGTGAGGCTCGTCATGGGCACGAGATAGGTGGTGTAGTGGTCGAGCGTGCCGTCGGTGAGTGGGTCGTCGGTGTAGCCGGCCTTCTCGAGGTTCCGCTCTTCGAAGGCGTCGGAGTTGATGATGACCGTGCCGCCGGGCTCGAGGCGATCGAGTTCGCTGCGCAGCGCCGCCGGGTTCATGGCAACGAGCACCGTGGGGGCGTCGCCGGGCGTGGTGACGGTCTCGCTGGCGACCTGCACCTGGAAGGCCGAGACGCCGTGCAGGGTTCCCGCCGGCGCCCGGATCTCCGCCGGGAAGTCCGGCAACGTGGCGAGGTCGTTGCCGAACAGGGCGCTGGCGCTGGTGAAGCGATCGCCGGTGAGCTGCATGCCGTCGCCGGAATCGCCGGCGAAGCGGATGACGAGCCGGTCGAGGTCCTCGACGGTCCGGGGCGCGGCCTGCGGAATGACAGTGTCGGTCACGTGCGTTCCTTGGCTAGTCGGTCGTCACTGGCGTGGCGCCGCCGGTGGCGCCGGAACAGGAAATCAATCTAGTGAACCGCCGACGACATCGGAGCCTGGAGGGCCGGCCTGACGGCCCAGAGGGCCTTCCTGGAGCCTCTGCGACAGGGAGTGTGACAATGTTCACAGCAGGTGACGGGTCGGTTGCACCGCGGCAACAGTAGGGCACCCGCGCCGGTCGGAGGCGGATTCGCGAGCTTGGTGGGCGGCGGCCTCAGGCGACGCCGACGGAGGCGTCGAGGTAGACGTCCTGGATGGCGCCGAGCAGTTCGACGCCATCGCTGAAGGGGCGCTGGAACGCCTTGCGGCCGCTGATGAGGCCGGTGCCGCCGGCCCGCTTGTTGATGACCGCGGTGCGCACGGCCTCGGCGAGGTCGTCCGCTCCGGAGCTGGCTCCACCGGAGTTGATGAGCCCCACGCGGCCCATGTAGCAGTTGGCGACCTGCCAGCGCGTGAGGTCGATCGGATGGTCGGAGGTGAGGTCGCTGTACACCAGCGGGCTGGTGCGGCCGAAGCCGACCGCCTGGTAGCCGCCGTTGTTCTCGGGCAGCTTCTGCTTGACGATGTCGGCACCGATGGTGACGCCGAGGTGGTTGGCCTGACCGGTGAGGTCGGCGGCGCCGTGGTAGTCCACGCCGTCCACCTTGAAGGCGTTGCTGCGCAGGTAGCACCAGAGCACGCAGAACATGCCCAGCCGGTGCGCCTCCTCGAAGGCTTCGCTGATCTCGACGATCTGGCGGCGCGACTCCTGCGAGCCGAAGTAGATGGTGGCGCCCACGCCGGCGGCCCCCATCTCGAACGCCCGCTCGACGCTGCCGAAGCCCACCTGGTCGTAGCTGTTGGGATGGCTCAGCAGCTCGTTGTGGTTGAGCTTCACGATGAACGGGATGCGGTGCGCCCAGCGGCGGGACACGGCTCCGAGCACGCCGAAGGTGGACGCCACGGCGTTGCAGCCGCCCTCCACGGCGAGACGCACGATGTTCTCGGGGTCGAAGTAGGCCGGGTTGGGGGCGAAGCTGGCGGCGCCGGAGTGCTCCACGCCCTGGTCCACCGGCAGGATCGACACGTAGCCGGTGCCGGCCAGGCGGCCGTGGCCGAACAGCGCCTGCAGGTTGCGCAGAACCTGCGGCGCGCGGTCGCCGGCGGCGACGACCCGGTCCACGAAGTCCGGACCGGGCAGGTGCAGATCCTCGGCCGGGATGGTCTTGGCGGTGTGGCCGAGCAGGTACTCGGCGTCGTCGCCCAAGAGAGCTGCGATGTCTCGCATCAGCGGCTCCAGTGTGGTTCGATGGGTGGGCTGGGGTCTCGTCGTGAAAGGAACTCAGGTGCCGGCATGCACCTCGGCGCGACCCTCCAAGCGACCCTCGATGCGGGCCATGCGCTCGCCGAGCGCCGCCACGACGCTCAGCAGCGCTTCGTGGCGCTCCGTCGCCGTGCGTTCGATGTGGTCGAGGCGACGGATCAGGTAGCCGGCGGTCGCCAGCGACACCGCCAAGAACGCACTGAGCAGAGCGATCTCCACGTCATCTACCCTATCACCGTGCGGTCCACCTGAGCGGTCGGTCGCATGGACGCGCAATCGACGGGCACCCATCGGGTGCACGGCCACTGTGGAGCTTCAAGCCGAAAGGTCGGCGAGGCGGTCGGTGGCGTCGGCGTAGTCGGGCGAGTGACGGTCGATCCAGGCGAACAGCCGCCGGGCAGCCGGCTGGTCGCCGCCGCGGTCGTACAGGTCGGCCAGCGCGTAGGCACGGCGCAGGTGGAACTCCTGGGGGTTCTTGGGCATCCGCCAACCGTCGGCCAGCAGGGCCACGGCCTCGGCCAGCCTGCCGCGGTCGCAGAGCGCTCCGGCCGCCACGATGCGCCCCTCGGTGACCAGATCCGCCGACGGGCTCTCCCGGCGGAGCTCGTCCCACAGTTCGTCGACCCTTTCCCAGCGCTCCATCGCCCGGTAGCAGTCGGCCAGCACCGGCGCCTGCTCGGAACTGCGCGTGATGGTGGCGAACGCCTCCAACTCGCGGGCCGCCGCACGCCAGCGCCGCAGCCGGTACAGCACAAGCCCGTACAGCTCGCGAACCTCGGCCACATCCGCGGCCTCGGTCTCCATCACCGGTCGCAGATGCGACAGGGCGTCCCGGTGATACTCCCGGGCGAAGGCGTCGGCGGCCTTGTTCACCTGCCGCAATGCCCAGCGCCCCCGCTCGGCCCCCAGCTTCCGGCCGAGCGCCACCGCCAAGTCGACCTCGGTCCCGCCGCTCACCGCCCCAGCCTACGAGGGGTACCGGCGGCAGGCGGTAGTGTCGCAAGCGACCGAACTCGGGGAGCGGTGCGGATGTCATGAGCGACGGGCGCAGGGTGGCGGTGGGTGAAGCCAGGGCGTTCGTCGCTCGGGCGGCACGCTTCGCCGGCATGCCCGACGAGGACGTCGCCCGCTTCGTCGACGGGCTCGTCGAAGCGGACCTCCGCGGGCACTGGTCACACGGCGTGGTGCGCCTGCCGCCTTACGTGCGGGCGCTGGCTGCGGGTGTGGTCAATCCGGCGCCCCGCGTCGAGGCGGTGCGCCGGTTCGGCGCGACCGCCCTGCTCGACGGCGACAACGGCCACGGCGTGGTGATCGGTCAGGTGGCAACCGACCGTGCTGTGGATCTCGCCCGCGAGCACGGCGTCGGCATCGTCGCCGTCCGCAACAGCAACCACACGGGAATGCTGGCCACCCACGTGCTGAGGGCGGCGAGCCGAGACATGATCGGCTACTTCACCAGCAACGGTCCCGCGATCATGGCGCCCCACGGTGGCCGCGAACCCCGCATGGGCAACGCGCCGTTCGCCTATGCCATCCCGAGGCGGGGCGGCGATCCGATCGTGTTGGACATGGCATCCTCACAGGTCGCCCGCGGCAGGGTCCGGATGCACGCGGACCGCGGCGAACCGATCCCGGAAGGCTGGGCGATCGACGAGCGCGGCGTCCCGACCACCGACGCCGCCGCCGCAATGCGAGGCTCAGTGGTGCCGATGGCCGGCTACAAGGGCTACGGCATCGCGCTCGTCTCGGAGATCCTGGCCTCGGTCCTGCCGGGAGCGAGCCTGTCGCTCGAGATGCCGAGAGCATTCCTCGAGGTCGGATCGTCCATGCTCGACTCGTGGGGATCAGGGCATCTGGCGATGGCGATCAACGTCGAGGCGTTCGCCGATCCTGAGGAGTTCAAGACGGGGGTGGACCGACTCGTGACCTGCCTGAAGGAGACGCCTCCGGCGCAAGGCGCCGAGTCGATCCTCGTGCCCGGCGAGCCCGAGTGGATCACACAGCGCCACCGCATCCGCTACGGCATCCCTCTGAACGAAACCGTCGTATCCCAGCTGGACGCGTTCGCACGGGAGATCGGGATCGAACCCCTCTGAGAGGTCGCCGCCGCTCAGCCCGTCAACCATGGCACGGCCCGCCGGAGCGAACTCGGGGAGCCTCCTCCGGCGGTGATCCCTGTTGACCGCCCTCGACCTGCGAGAGTATGCTCTGACGTGCGGAGACGCCGAAGAACGGCGCCGCGTTCAGGCGTGCCGATCAGTGGCTGCGCCACCATCGAGGGGGGGTCCTCATGAGGGCACGCAGTCTGCTCTTTTCGTTGCTGGTGATCGTTCTCACAGCCGCAGCGTGCGGCGAGGATGACGACGACTCGGCGACCGCACCGCCGCCTGCGCCCACGGAGGCGCCGGCACCGCCTCCACCGGAACCCCCGCCGGATCCTCCGCCCGCCCCTACCGAGGACATGTCGGGCGCGCCGACGCCCAACAATGGGACGCAGTTCGTGGTTGCCTGGACGCCGTACACCGACCCGACCAACGACCTGAACGTGGCCTTCGACAATCAGGTGAAGAACACGGTCGAGGGCGCCGGCATGAAGCACGTCTACTGCAGTGGTAAGGCCGAGGCGACAGCCCAGGCGAACTGCATCGATCAGTTCATCGCCCAGGACGTGGACATCATCCTCATCTACCCCGCTGACGTCGACTCGATGGCCGAGACGATCAAGGTCGCGAATGCAGCGGGAACCCCCGTTGCGTCGTTCTTCGGCAACATTCCCGACGTCGGCCAGGAGCAGCTCTACACGCTGACCATCCCGGTGTACGACGCCGGCGTCCTCAACGGGCACAAGCTCGTGGAGTACCTCACCAACAAGAACGGTGCGCCCCAGGGCACGGTCCTGGAGATCACCGGTCTGATGACCACCAGCCAGGCGCAGGACCGCAACGCCGGATTCCACTCCGTCGTGGACGAGTACCCCGACATCGAGGTGACCGTCCGCAACGGCGACTACGACACAGCCAAGGCCGGAACGATCACCACCGACTGGTTCACGGCGAACCCCGACACGGACGCGATCTACATCCACTCCAACTGCGACTACACCCCGTCGGTGCGGTCGGCGCTGGAGGCGCTGGATCTCTACGTGCCGAAGGACGAACCCGGTCACATCGGCATCTTCGGCACCGACGGCTGCAACTCCTCGCTGCACGAGGTCCGCTGCGGCTTCCAGGACTACGGGACGACCTACCCGACCGACCTGGCGGCCGCCCAGATGGCCCAGATCGCCGTGCACTACCTCGAGACGGGCGAATCGCCGCAGCCTGGAGAGACCGTCAACATCCCCGGCCTCGAAGGAGGCAACGTCGCCATGGTCGAGGGCAGCGGCGGGCCGATCTACTTCATGGAGTTGATCGAGTACACGCAGGACACGGCGAACGACCCGACCCTGTTCGGCAACAGCTTCATGAGCGAGCCCAACGGCCTGACGTCGTGTGACGACCGCTAGATCCGGCACAGAGCAGAAGTCCTTGCGGGCGGCCCGACGGCCGCCCGCAGGCGCGTCTTGGAGCGGTGGGGGCTAGTGCTCTGTCAATAGACGTTCGTCGGGGTGCGTCCACCGCTTGGGGTGTTGTGGGTGGTGGAATTGGGGGATGTCTACATTTCGATGGGTTTCAGACAGTATCGCGCCGAGTTGGTGTCGTTGGCTCTTGCTGATCGGGCCGAGCGGGGTCTGGCTGGCGGGGCAGTGCACGAACAGCGACGGCTCGCCGCCGACGTCGAACCAACAGCCGGAGGCCTCGTAGGGCCTCCCGCGGAGCGCGCCGTCGCCAGTACGTTCGATGCGGTGGACCAGCTCCCAGGCCCCGAGCGCGTCGAACTCGATGCGACCGAGATGGCGCTCCGCGACCGACAGCACGACGACATGCGGCCGCAGCGCCTTCAGCAACTCGTGCCACAGCCCGACGCCGTCTGCGGCAAGCGCCTTGCGGTCGGCGTCGCCGAGGCGGCTCCACGTCGGATCTGTGGCCACCGGCGAGCAGATGTCGGTGTGCAGCACCGTGCAGGCCCCGCCGTCGTAATAGCTGGCCCCCATGCCGTTGAGCAGCGCCTCGAAGTGCCCGAACCACTGGCGGTAGGGGTCGGTGCGGAAATACGCCGACAACGCGTCGAGATAGCGCCCCGGGTCGCCGCGGCCTGCGGCCTCCGCGAGCGGGAAACGCCGGAACGGTTCATCTCGGGGGAACTCGCTCCGCGACGGATTCAAGCCCACCGTCACCACCCGCAGCGGCGACACCAGGTACGCCCCGACATCGCCGAAGAACAGGATCGGCACCGCCGGCGCGACACGCGCCCCCAACACAGCAGCCCGCTCGAACGACTGCCACGCCGCCGCCACCTCCTCGCCCAAGACCGACAACGTCACATGCGGCTCGCGCTCATGGCTACTCGTCAAGGCTCGGACATTTCGCCAAGTGGGTGGGCTCGTTCCCGCACCGCGAACATGCGGCCTCGTGACGTGCAGTGGAGCCTTTCCGCGGACCCGCCACCACCGCAGCCGCACCCCCATGAACAATCAGGGCTAGCTGCTCTCGCCGAGGCTGGCGCCGGTGATGAGGTCCACCAGGTCGCGCGGCTCGACGTCGGCGGTGGCCACGTCCCCGGCCATCTGCCCCTGGTAGAGCACCACGGCGCGGTGGCACACCTCCATCACGTGCTGCATGTTGTGGCTGATGCAGACGACGGCCATGCCCTCATCGCCCAGCGTCCTGATGAGATTCAGAACCGACTGCGTCTGCGTCACACCGAGCGCGGCGACCGGCTCGTCCATCAGGACGACGTGACGCCCCCAGGCCACCGCCCTGCCCACCGCCACCGACTGGCGTTGCCCGCCCGACAGGTCCTCGACCGGCAGCCCCAGCGACGGGATCCGGATGTGGAGGCGTGAGACGATTTCCCCCGCCTCCCGCAGCATCTGCTTCTTGTTCATGACGCGCATCCACCGCAGGCCGGGTGGCAGCTTGCGGTAGATCTCCCGGTTCAGGAACAGATTCGCCGGCACGTCGAGCACTTCGACGAGCTGCAGATCCTGGTAGACGGTTTCGATGCCGAGTTCCCGTGCCGCCTGGGGATTCCGGACCTGCACCTCTGTCCCCGCCATGCGGATGTGTCCCGAGTCGGGCTGGAACGTGCCGGAAATGCACTTGATGAGGGTCGACTTCCCGGCTCCGTTGTCTCCCAGGAGCCCGACCACCTCGCCCGCGCGCAGTTCGAGGCTCACATCGCGGAGCGCGCGAACCGGCCCGAAGGACTTGCTTATCCCGACCGCCTCCAGCACCGGCGGATCCTCGAGCGTGCCGACTCCCCCGGCACCGTCAGCAGAGCCAGTTGGATCAGTCATTCGGTTCCCCCCGTGCCGCCCCCTGGTCGACGACTGCGTCAGAGCCGCACTGCCTGCATCCTACAACCTGACGAGTCTCAGTGCCGTGGGGCCGCGAGCCCCGCACCCGCCGGGCTCAGCGGCCCCCGGGGGTCGGACATATAATGTCGCCAATCCACAGCAACCTCGGCATGCGCGCGAGCGCCGGGGATGCGACGGAGGTCCGGTGGCGACACCGGATGCGATAGGGGGGACTATCGATGGCCAT
>CAZTZI010000167.1:0-19198 GCA_964618115.1 uncultured Acidimicrobiales bacterium | reverse complement strand
GCGGCGTGCACACCGCCATGACCAACACGCTCAACACCCCCGTCGAGGCCCTCGAGCGGTCCTACGGCATGCGGGTGCGGCGCCTGCGCCTGCGTCCCGGCAGTGGCGGCTCGGGTCGCTTCCGGGGTGGTGACGGCATCGAGCGAGACCTGGAGATGCTCGAGCCCACCACCGTCTCGCTGATCTCCGAGCGCCGCCGCAGCCGCCCCTGGGGCTTGGCCGGCGGTGAGCCGGGCGCGGCGGGAGAGAACTGGCTGCTGCCCGGGGGCCGTGAGGACGATGCGGTCGTACTGGCCGACAAGGTCACCCTGGATCTCGACACCGGCGACGTGGTGCGGGTGCGCACCCCCGGCGGGGGCGGTTGGGGCTCACCCGGGCCGGAGGGCTGAGCGCTCGAAAAAACTTTTTCTCCGAACCTGTCAACCGAACCGGCGACTGAGGCGTCTGTCACTCAAAGATCGCCGGGATCTTCCGGATCGCCGCAACCCGAGCAGTTGGAGCAGCAGGGTTGCGGCCGGTGGAGTAGGCGGGTTCGGACCTTTTGGAGCGAGGTGCGAACCCGCCTCATTCGTTTTGGAGCGGTTCGGCCGCCCTCTCCGGGGTAGCAGAGTCGGTCATCTTGACGGCGGGCGCCGGAGTGGACCCGCGGCATTGCCCCGGAGCCTGCGCGGCTGCGACACTACGCGCCGTGGGTAGCGGTTCGATTCCCGCTGAGAGCGGAGGTGCAGTGCCCCGGCCGGTCTTCGGTCCCGAGCCGCTCTCCCCGACGCTGTTTCTCGACCGCAGCGCGCTCGTCTTCGGCGACCGGGTGGCCATGATCGACGGCGAGCGGACCTTCACCTACGCCGGGCTGCATGATCGGTGCATCCGCCTTGCCGGGGCGCTGCGTGCCACCGGCGTCGCCCCCGGAGACCGCGTGTCGACCCTCGTGCCCAACACGCACGTGGCGCTGGAGGCCCACTTCGGCGTGGCGTGGGCCGGTGCCGTGCTGAACGCGCTGAACACCCGCCTGTCGGGCGCCGAACTTGCCTGGATCGTCGGACACGCCGGCTCCCGGATCCTGATCTGCGACCACTCCCTGCTCGACGTCGGCAAGGCGATCGTCGCCGCGGTGGATCATCCGGTCGAGTTGATCACCTGCGGCGAGGTGGGCGACGAGTACGAGCAGCGCCTCGCCGCCGCCGAACCGCTCCACCACCAGGTGGGCGACGAGTGGGGGATGCTGAGCCTCAACTACACCTCGGGCACCACCGGGAGCCCGAAGGGCGTCATGTACTCCCACCGGGGCGCCTACCTGCAGGCCCTCGCCATGGTCGCGCAGGGAGGACTCGACCCCGCCACGGTGTTCCTCTGGACCCTGCCGATGTTCCACTGCAACGGCTGGTGCTACCCGTGGGCGGTCACCGCGGCCGGGGGCACACACGTGGCGCTGCGCCAGGTGCATCCCGAGGCCGTCTGGGCGGCGATCCATCATCGGGGGATCACCCACTTCAACGCGGCACCCACGGTGCTCACGATGCTGGCCGCCCATCCCGGTGCCGTCGCCTCGCCGGAGCCCGTGCGCATCGCCGTCGGCGGCGCCCCGCCGTCGCCCAGCCTGCTGGGACGTCTCGCCGAGTTGAACCTTCACGTCACGCACCTGTACGGGCTGACCGAGAGCTACGGTCCCGCCGTCATCTGCGACTGGCGGCCCGAGTGGGACTCGCTTCCCGCCGACGAGCAGGCCCGGCGGAAGGCCCAGCAGGGTGTCGCCAACATCGCCTGCTCGCCGGTGCGGGTCGTCGGAGCGGACGGCCGCGACGTCCCCGCTGACGGTGCCACCCCGGGCGAGGTCGTGCTGCGGGGCAATGTCGTCATGATCGGCTACTACCGCGATCCCGAGGCGACCGCCGCCGCCACGCTCGAGCGCGCCGACGGCACGTGGTTCCGCACCGGCGACGTGGGCGTCGTGCACCCCGACGGCTACATGGAGGTGCGCGACCGCGCCAAGGACGTGATCATCAGCGGCGGGGAGAACATCACGTCCATCGAAGTGGAGCAGACCCTCGCCCGTCACCCGGACGTGCTGGAGTCGGCGGTGGTGGGGGCCCCGGACGAGACCTGGGGCGAGGTGCCCGTGGCCTTCGTGTCGCTGCGCCCGGGGGTGTCGGTGAGCGAGGCGGAACTCATCGACTTCGTGCGCGCCGCCATCGCGCGCTTCAAGGCCCCCAAGCGGGTGCTCTTCGGCGACCTCCCCAAGACCAGCACCGGCAAGATCCAGAAGTTCGTGCTGCGCGACCGGCTGCGGGACTAGGACCCATCCGACCGTCCAGTGCCGCCAGCCGGGTGCGGTTCGCTCAGCCGATCTCCTCGATGGCCACGGGCCGGCGCTCTCGCGCCGAGCGCCACGCGGCGAGGGCGATGACAAGCGCCGCACGGCCGTCGGCGGGTGTGCAGGGCGAAGGGGCGCCGGCCACCATGGCGACGAACGCCGACCACCCGGCGGCGTAGGCGGGGCGATAGCGCTCGACGAAGAAATAGGGCAGGCCCGGGCCGCTCGAACCGTCCGGTCCGCGGCTCGCCGCGGTGGCGACAGCGGGGTTGTCCGACGCGGCCATTCCGCCGGAGCCGAATGCCTCCACGCGCTGGTCATAGCCGTACACCGCCTGGCGGCTGTTGTCGATGGTGCTGATGGCGCCGTTGGCGTGGCGGCAGACGACGACCGCCGTGTCCAGGTCGCCGACCGACCCGATGGCCTCGTCGACGAGCACCGAACCGGTGGCGTACACCTCGGTCACCTCGAGGCCGGAGACGAAGCGCACCATGTCGAAGTCGTGGATGGTCATATTGCAGAAGATGCCGCCCGAGACCTCCAGGGGTTGCAAGGTCGGCGGGGGCGCCGGGTCACGGCTGGTGACCCGCACCAGGTGCACCTCGCCGATGGCACCGGTCGCCACCTGGTCGCGCACGTAGCGGTGGCTTGCATCGAAGCGCCGGTTGAACCCCACCTGCACGGCGATGCCGGCAGCCTCGGCAGCGGCGATGCCCCGGTCCACCTCGCCGAGATCCAGCGACAGGGGCTTCTCCACGAACGCCGGCTTGCCGGCGTTTGCCGCGGCCACCAGCAGATCGGTGTGGGTGTCGCTGGATGTGCAGATCGCCACGGCATCGATGTCGTCGGATTCGATGAGGTCGTCGGCACTCGGTGCCAGTGGCACCCCGTGCTCGCCGCCCACCGCGGCTGCGGTCTCGCCGACCACGTCGTAGACCGCGGCCAGTTCGGCGCCGGGAACCCGCCGGGCGAGCAACTCGGCGTGCATCCGCCCGATGCGGCCGCAGCCGAGCAGACCGACGCGCACGGCGCTCACCGGGCGCCCTCCTCAGGCGTACCGGTCGGCGGTGTGCGCGGAGCCGACCGGGCGGGCGGGTCCGGGTGGCCGGCGGGCATCATGACACTCTGCCGTCGATTTCCACGCCCTGCTCGCTCGACAGGGGGCGAAGGTCGGAGACGACCCGGCCGTTGTGCACGGCGACGGCGTACAGGCTCACTGCAGCGGTCGCCGGGCGGCGGACCGCGTTTCCCGTGCGCAGGTCGAAGCGGCCGTTGTGCTTGGGGCACTCCAACAGCCCGTCGAGCAACACACCCTCCGCCAGGTGCGCTCGGCCGTGGGTGCACAGTCCGTCGGTGAGCACGAGCGCGCCGTCGTCGAGCCGGAAGAGGGCGTAGGCGGCGCCGTCCACTTCCACGTGCCGCCCACCGCCCCGGGGCGGCGTGTCGGCGGGACCGAGATCCACGAGCCCGTCGTGGCGGGAGCCGGCCCAGGTGACCTGTCCGATGTCCACGTGGGCCTGCTCCGCCCCCGCTACGGCGGGCACGTCGTGGCGGGGCCTGTCGTAGGACGGGTCGCGCCACTGGCGCCACACCGACGAGAGGATCTCGCGATAGGCGGCGACGCTGTTCGGCGACGCCGGCGCCAGGTGGCTCTTCAACTCCTCGTGCAATGCGGGGAGGGCGTGGTACGGAACGGTCGGGAAGATGTGGTGCTCCACGTGGTAGTTCATGTTGGAGTACAGGAACCGGAAGAAGGGGTTCAGGTACACCGTGCGCGTGTTGAGACGGTGGTCCAGCACGTCCTCCTGCTGACCGGCGTGCTGCATGAGGCCGAAGAAGACGTACAGCCAGGCGCCGTAGAACGAGGGCAGGCCCACGAACAGCAGGGGGACGATCGAGCCGATGGCCACCGACCACGCCACGGCACCGGCCAGGACGGCCACGTAGACACGGGCCTCCCAGCAGAGCTTGGGCAGTTCGTCGGCGGGGATGAAATCGCGTGCGTCGTCGTCGACGCGGCCGAAGGCGTGCATGACCGTGCGCCACACCGCCTTCGGCAGGAGCACCACCGGGACGAAGATCAGCGCCACCGCCAGCGGTCCCGAGGGGCGGGGCACGGCGATCTCGGGGTCGCGGCCCACCACGATGGAGTCGGTGTGGTGGCGCACGTGCGACCAGCGCCAGAGCGTGGCCTGCCGCCAGACCATGAACGAGGCCAGGTGGTAGACGACGAGGTTGGCGAGCCTCGATCGGAAGGCGGTGCCGTGCCCGCACTCGTGCCAGCGGGAGTCGGCGGCGCCGCCGTAGAGGGCGCCGTAGGCGGCGAAGGCGGGGATCGCCCACCACGAGCCGAGCGACAGCCAGGCCAGGTAGCCGGTCCCGCCCAGCAGCACCAGCCAGGCGACGGTGTCTCGGGCCGCCCTGGCATTGGTGCGGACCTGCAGTTGCCGGAGGCGCACGGGATCGATCGGTGGCCGGAACCACTCCGCTTCGACGAGCCCGGCGGCGCGAGCCCGCTCCGCTTCGGGTCCGGTGAGCTTGTAGTCGCGCCGTGGCGGCTTGGCGGTGGTCGCGGTGGGTGTCATGACCGATCTTCCCGTCCGTCAGTCCGATCCAGCGTGCCGGTCGGCCTCCCCATCGTCGCGCAGTGACACCACATCTTCCCAGGCGCCGGTCCGATTGCTGCGCAGCAGGGCCGCCTGCACGCTCACCGTCGCCAGCGCCTGCTCCATGCCGGCGGAATGGGGTCGCCCCTGGGCCACAGCGGTGAGGAACTCGTGGTCCTCGATGGCCACCATGTCCTCGAAACCGATCGAGTTGGCGTCACCCGGCACGAAGTTGCGATGGTACGGGTGGCGCTCGCCGCCGCGGACCAGGGTGTAGCCCTGCAGCGGGTCGCCGGCGCGGAACACCCGCAGTTCGTTCATGGTCTCGAAGTCCCAGCTCAGGGCGCCCGCGGTTCCGTACACGTCGAACGCCATCTGGCTTTGCGGGCCCACGATCGTGCGGCTCGCCTCGAAAGTGCCGCGACTGCCGTTGGCGAAGGCGGCGAGCGCGCCGAAGTAGTCCTCGTTCGTGACGCGACCCTTCGGGTCGTCCGGTGCGCCACGGTCGTAGTGGGTGCCGGCACCGGTGGGTAGCGGCCGCTGCGGTATGAACGTCTCGCTCGTGCCTACGACTCTGGTGATCGGGCCGTTGAGCATCAGGGCCAGGTCGATGGCGTGGCTACCGAGGTCGGTCGAAGCTCCGTGTCCGGCCTCGGCGCGCAGGAACCGCCAGCTGAGCAACCCCGAGGGATCGGCGCCGTAC
Organism: uncultured Acidimicrobiales bacterium; assembly: GCA_964618115.1. Taxonomy (GTDB): domain Bacteria; phylum Actinomycetota; class Acidimicrobiia; order Acidimicrobiales; family CATQHL01; genus VXNF01. The sequence continues at coordinate 13,578 of CAZTZI010000167.1, read as the reverse complement.
ATCGAGAAGAAGCGCCCGCGGTAGTTGGTGATGTCTCCCAACTCGCCGGTCTCGATGAGCCGTCGCGCCTCGATGACCAGCGGCGCGAACCGGTAGTTGTAGCCGACCCCGGTGATGATCCCGGCCTCCCGGCAGGCGCGCTCGATCCTTGCGGTCTGCTCCGGAGTGCCGCCGACGGGTTTCTCGCAGAACACATGACGCCCTGCGGCAGCGGCTGCCACGGCGATCGGCTCGTGCAGCATGTTGGGCGCGCAGATCACGACGACGTCGACATCGGGGTGTTCCAGAGCGTGGCGCCAGTCGTCGGTGGCCACCGGGAAGCCGAATGCGCCGGTGGCCTCCCGGCGGCGGTCGGCCAGGGTGTCGGCGCACACCACCAGTCGGGGTTCGTAGACGCGTTCGGGGAACAGCGTCGGCAGGCGCATGTACGAGCGGGCGTGGGCCTGGCCCATCCAGCCGAAGCCGACAACGGCCAGGCCGATCCGCCGCTGGGAGATCACGGTGCCGCCTGCTTGGGCTGCCGGCGCCGGCGATCCACCGCCGGGTCGGCGGCGGCCGGGTCCAGCAGGTGCTCGGGGCTTCCGCCACGCAGCCAGGCGAGAGCCTGCGCGAGCGCCTGGGTGGCGAGTCGGATCTCGCCGACGGTGGTTGCCGAGGCGATGTGGGGGGTGATCAGCACGTCGTCTCGATCCAGGAGCGGGTGATCAGGGGGCAGCGGCTCCGGATCGGTCACGTCCAGCCCGGCTCCGGCCACGTGTCCGGACTCGAGGGCTGCGAGAAGGGCGCCGTGATCCACCAGTGAGCCGCGCCCACAATTCACGATCACCACACCGGGGCGCATGGCCGCCAGTGAGGCGGCGTTGACGACGTGGCGGGTCGCCGGTGTGGCGGGGGCGTGCAGCGACACGACGTCGGCGGCCGACCAGATCTCGGTGAGGTCGACCAACGTTCCAACGGGCGCGGTGTCGAGGTGGGGATCGTGTGCCAGGACGCGCATCCCCAGTGCCTCGGCGTAGCCGCCCAGGCGCCTCCCGATGCGGCCGCAGCCGACGACTCCGAGCGTGCGGCCATCGAGTTCGAGTCCGCCGACGGTTGCCGCCGTCCCGACGAGACCACTGCCGTCACGGAGGTGTCGCTCGGCAGGCTTGAGTCGCTTGGCGACGGCCAGCAGCAGTGCCAGAGCGTGTTCGGCGGTCGAGGTCGTGGGCGCGTCGGGAGCGTTGCAGGCGGCGACCCCGTGCGCGGCGCAGGCTGCGACGTCCACGTTGTCGAAGCCGATGCCACGTCGAGCCACGACCTTCAGTTCGGGCAGCCGCCGGCAGGCGGCGCCGTCCCAGAGCTCCTGAGCCCCGACGATCACGGCTTCCGCTCCCGACGGGCCGTCGCTCAGCTCCACGTCGTCGGGAATCTCCATGGCCGGCGCCGGCCGATCGATCCAGACGCGATAGCGCTTGGCGCTCAGCGTCATGGCGGCAGAGCCGGGACGAGTCCGCTGACCGTCGCGACGCCGAGCGCATCGGTGGCGCAGAGACTCCAGGCATCGGCCGCAACGGCATCGGGCAACAGCGGGGCGGCCAGAGCGCACAGCGTGAACACCACCCGGGTGCCCAGATACGGGTAGCCGGGCCAGTCCACGGTTCCGTCGACTCGCCAGAGCGGGCGCGCGCCCTGGGGAAGCGGCCCTTCGAACAGCCCGGCGCTGGACGGCCCCAGCCCGGCGACCGCCCACAGGATGGGCGGCTCCTCCGGATCGAAAGCGCTGACGAGCAGCACCAGTTCGGTCGTTCCCGCTGGAATGTTCCACCACAGCAGCGTGGGGAGTTCACCGGCCGCGGCGGCTGCGAACGGCAGATCCCCGCCCGGCTCGAAGTTCGACCCCTCGATCAGCATCCCGCCCGGACCCTGGCTCTGGTTGACCGGCACGTAGCGCGCCTGGGCGGCCACGAACCCGGGCGGGGTGCGCAACTCCCGCCCCGACGATCCGCACCCGGCCACCGCGATCGCCAGTGTCAGGCAGGCGACCAGGACCCTTCCGGCGGCCGGGCGGCGCCGCGACCCGCCGATCCGCGGCGCGGTATCCGGCATGGTGGAGCGTGCCCGGCGACGTTGCACGACGCCAGCGTAGGAACCACACCCGTGCGCGCCGAGGATTCCGATCGGAAATTCCCCTCCGACCCTGCACTCTGGGGGAGACTTGACCCTCAGTCGGCCCCGGGGAGCGTGGCATGGTCCGAACCTTCCCGCTGCTGCGGAGCCTTCGCCTGCGGCGCACACCAGAGCGGGGACGCGGCGCGCCCGGCGAGGGGCACTGGGGCGGCACCCAGAGCCTGGTGGCTCTCGGGCTGCTGGCGGTGGTCAGTGTGGTGGTGGGAATCCTGCTCGGTGCCGGCGCGGACCGCTTGGACAAGCTCGGCGGGCTGCTCCTGATGGTGCCGGCGGCCATCGCCCTGCAGGGGAAGATCTTCGGGGCGCTGGGATCCCGCCTGGGCACCGCCATCCACGCGGGCACGTTCCGCCTGAGCCTGCGCCCCGCCACAGTCGTCGGCGAGAACATCCTTGCCGGCTTGGCGCTGAGCGTCGTGACCTCGGCGATCATGGCGATGCTGGCGAAGGCGACGGCGGAAGTCTTCAACATCGCCGAGTCCATGAGCCTGGCGTCGTTCGTGGTCATCAGCGTTCTCGGTGGCGTGATCTCGTCGCTGTTCGTGGTGGTCGTGGCGCTGGGCATGGCCGCCGGTTCGGTGCGCTTCGGCTGGGATCCCGACAACGTGACCGCCCCCCTGGTGACGGCCGCCGCCGACGTCATCACACTGCCGGTCCTGCTGCTCGTGGTGCCGCTCGCCTCCTCGGCGCACGTCACCGGAGCCGTGGCGATCATCTGCGGCGCGGCGGCCGCGGTGACAGCGGTGAGTGCCTGGCGCTTGGGACGACCGTCGCTGCGCTCCATCCTGCGGGAGTCCTTCGGCGTTCTCGTGGTCGCCCTCCTGTTCGATCTGGCGGCGGGCGTGATCATCGAGCAGCAGGAGGCGTTCCTCGGCCGCCTGCCGAGCCTGCTGGTCCTGCTGCCGGGTTACCTGGCCGTGGGCGGCGCCCTCGGCGGGATTCTCTCCAGCCGGCTGGCCTCCAAGTTGCACCTCGGTCTCATCGAACCGGCGGCGCTGCCGGGTCGCGACGCCCGTCGCGAGGTGCGCAACACCTTCCTGCTGGGTCTCCCCGTGCTGGCGGGCACCGCGGCACTGGCCTACGGGGCCGCCCGGCTTGTCGGCCTCGCCGGTCCCGGCGCCGGCGGCTTGATCGGCGCGGCCCTGCTGGGGGGCGTGGTGGCGGTGGCGGTTGCGTCGTTCGTGGCGTACTACGGCACGATCCTCGCCGAGCGCGTGGGGCTGGATCCGGACACCTACGGCATTCCTCTGGTGAGTTCGGCGATGGATCTCGTCGGCGCGCTCACCCTGGTGGCGGCGCTGGCGGCGCTGGGGATCCTGTGATGGCCGCTTCCCGAAGGTCGCCCGCCTCGTCGATGAGGGCGCCGCGGCGGCGTCGCGATAGCCTCGCGGAGACACCGATGGACGATCGCCCCCGGAATCTGCGCTCCATGCTCGCCGAGGCCAAGGACCTCAGCGAGCTGATGGTCGACTTGGCGTACGCGTCGGTCTACTTCGGCGACCCGGAACTGGCCACCGAGGTGCGTGACCTCGAGGAGCGGATGAGCGATCTCGTGCACGACATGCGTGCGGTGTGCGTCAAGGCGGCGCGCCGCCCGCGGGATGCCGAGGGCATGTCGTCGGTACTCCAGGTGGTGAGCGCCATCGAGCGCATCGCCAACGACGCGGTCGACATTGCCCGGGTCGTCACGCACCGGCTGGGGATCCCCGCCGAGCTCGTGGTCGCACTGTCGGCGGCCGAGGAGGTCTCGCACCGGGTTCAGATCCGGGACGGCTCCGACATGGCGCACGGCCCCGTCGCCGCTCTCGAGCTGCCCGTGGCCACGGGCATGCGCATCATGGCCATCCGTCGGGGCCGGGAATGGATCACCGACGTGGACGGCGACACCATGCTGATGCCGGGCGATGCGCTGTTCATGCGCGGCTCGCCCGACGGCATCGATCGCCTGCGGGAGCTTGCCGGCGACGAGGCCTGGGTCCCGCCGGCTCCGCCGGAGGATCCCTGGATCACCGACCTGGACCGGGCCATGGACGTGCTCGTGGAGATGAAGAACCTCTCCGAGGTGGCCGTGGACCTGGCGTACTCGACGCTGGTGCTAGGCGATCCCGGGCTCGCCGCGCAGGTCCGGCATCTCGAGGGTCGCCTCGACGACATGAACGACCGGCTGGAGCTGTGGGTGCTGCGCGCCGCCGCCGACTCCACCGATCCGGGCCCGCTGCGGGGCCTGCTGCACATCTCCAACGCCGCGGAGGATCTCGGGGATCAGGCCAACCAGATGGTGTGGCTCGTCGAGAAGGGCGAGGACGTGCATCCCATTCTGGAGATCGCCCTCGGCGACTCCGACGAGGTCGTGGTCAACTACCCGGTGGCCGAGGGTTCCGCCGTCGACGGCCGTTCCCTCGCCGAGTTGGGGTTGAACATCGAGCCGGGGTTCACGGTGCTGACGCTGGTGCGGGGCCGGAGGTACGTCTACCGGCCGCGGGGCCGCACGGTCCTGCAGGCCGGCGACGAGGTCATCGCCTCGGGGCCCGACGAGGGGTGCGAGGCGCTAGCGGCCCTGCTGGGGTGGGAGTTGGAGCGAGACGACGAGGCCGGCACGGACCGGTTGCTTCCCCGGGCCGGTGTGCTCGGGGTAATGGCCTGAGCGCCGCGCTCGTGACACCGACCGGGCCGGCGTCCTCCGCCGCGCCGTTGGACCGCGACGCGCCGCTTCGGCTTCTCACGGTGCATGCGCACCCCGATGACGAGTCCTCCAAGGGGGCTGCAACCGTGGCCCGCTACGTGGACGAGGGTGTCAGGGCTGTGCTGGTGTGCTGCACCGGCGGCGAGGAAGGGGACATCCTCAATCCCGCCGCCGATCTTCCCGGAGTGAGAGAGCGCCTGGCCGAGGTGCGCCGAGCCGAACTCGAGCGGGCGGCGGCGATCATCGGCTACCACGAGGTGCTCTGGTTGGGCTACCGCGACTCGGGCTATCCCGAAGCGCCCGACGCCACCGGCGGCCCGGAGTCAGCGAAGGAGCTGCCGGCCGAGTCGTTCGGCGGGGCTCCTCTCGACGAGGCGACCGAGCGGCTGGTCACCATCCTGCGTGCCGAGCGCCCTCACGTGCTGGTGATCTACCCCGACGACCAGCTGGGGTACCGCCATCCCGACCACCTGCGCGTGCACGATGTGGGCCTCGCCGCCTTCGAGGCCGCCGGGGATCCGCAGGCCTTCCCCGCGGCGGGACCACCCTGGCGCCCCCCCAAGCTCTACTACTCGCTCTGGTCGAAGGCCCGCATGCTGGCCATTCACGAGGCGTTCGGCGAGCTGGGCCTGCAATCGCCCTACGAGCAGTGGTGGTTCGAGCGCCAGTGGCAGGACCACCGCATCACCACCCGGGTCGAGGTGGCGAAGTGGTACGACCGGCGCTGCGACGCCCTGCTGGCCCACACCACCCAGGTGGACCCCACCTCACCCTTCTGGTTCGGGTTGCCACGCGAGGTGGCGGCTGAGGCGTACCCGTGGGAGGACTACATCCTGGCCCGCTCCGACGTGCCGACGGAGCTGCCCGAGGACGACCTGTTCGCCGGGATCCGCGGCGTCCCGGTGGCCGGCTGAGGAGCGGCGCGGCCGTGGAGCCCTTCGGTGGCGACGGGTGGCTGAGCGCCGTTCGGGCCGCAGCCGGCGTTCTCCCGGAGGTCCCGGGCTGCAGCGTGGCCGCCCGCGTCGAGGTCTCCGGCGGACCGGACGGGACACGCCGGTTCGGCGTCGTCATCGTTGACGGGCGGCTCGTCGAGTTGAGTCCCGGTCGACTTGCAGAGCCCGACTGCACCGTTACGTGCGCCGCTGCCGACGCCCGCGACATCATCGGCGGGCGGCTCGACCCTGCCGTCGCCTACATGCAGGGTCGCCTCAAGGTCGACGGCCTCTACGAACGTGTCCTCTTCGGCCTGCGCCCGCTGCTGGACACCGGCGCGTTCGACGCCTTCGCCGCCGAGGTGGCGGCTCTCACCTGCGGGGACGCCCTCTAGCGAATTGTCCGGCTCCGACAATCGAACGTCGTTGCGTTGTCGGGAGAAGCTAGGAGGTCCCATACGCGCTGCGAAATATTCTCCGCTTGGGTGCCGTCTCGCGCTCGTTGCGAAGTCGTGGCACCCGACAAGCGACAACCAATCAGCTGACAAAGCTCGGGGGAGGATGCTTCATGATGCGCAAGTTGGTACTCCGGATCGTGGCCACTGCTGCTGCGGTCATCGTGATCGCAGCGGCGTGCGGTGGAGACGAGGACGGTGGGATGACGACCACCCCGCCACCGGCACCCGAGCCCGCGGCACCGGCACCGGCACCCGAGGACGAGCCGGAGGAAGCGGCACCGGCACCCGAGCCACCGGCACCGGCGCCCGAGCCACCGGCACCGGCGCCCGAGGACGAGCCGGAGGAAGCGGCACCCGCACCGGCCGGTGACAGTGCGGCGCCCGGCGTCAGCGCGACGGAGATCAAGCTGGGGGCGATCAGCGACGACGGTCTGCCGCTTCCGGAGATCGTGACCATCCCGGTCGTGGCGGCGGCCGTCGCCATGTTCGACTCGGTCAACGACGAGGGCGGCGTCCACGGGCGCAAGATCAGCGTCACGAACTGCGATGCCGCCGGTGACGTTGCCCGCGCCCGCGCCTGCTTCAGGAAACTGGTGGACGAGGACCAGGTCTTCGCCTTCATCACCAGCATCACCTGGGGCACCGGTGAACTGCACCAGGACCTGGCCCGCGACGAGGTCCCGTGGTTCGGCTCCTGGGGCTTCTTCACCAGCGAGTGGCGTGACCCCTGGATGTTCCCGACGCACATGGCCACCATCCACGAGGCGCACGCCAACTCCATCTGGGTCCGGGACATCCTCGATCCGGAGACGGTCGCCATCATCTACCTCAACATTCCTGAGGACCGCCTCGCTGCGGACGCCATGCACGACATCTACGATCCCGCGGGCATCGAGGTCGTCCTCGAGCAGCCGATCGAGATCGAGACGCCCGACCACACGCCTGCCGTCATCGAGATGCAGGCCGCGAACCCGGACCACGTCATCCACTTCGCCTGGGCCGCTCCCATGGCGGGCTGGATGATCGCCGCCGAGCAGCAGGGCTACTGGCCGCCTCTGGGGGTCAGCGGCAACCACTTCGCGGCCGAGGCTCTGGGCGAGTTCGTGGGCGACTGGCCGCTGAAGGGCATGTGGACGATCACGACATTCAAGGTCTGGAACGACAACACCGAGTACCTCGCCGCGCTCGAGAAGTACAACCCCGACCAACTCCTCAAGATCCACCACATCACCCAGTCCGGCTATGCGGGTGCTCGCATCTTCATCGAGACCGCCAAGCAGGTCGGCCCCGACATCACGCGGGAGAACATGATGGAGGCCTGGGAGTCGCAGCCATGGGACGCCGGCCCGGGCATGGGTATCACCTTCACCTGGGGCGACGCCTCCGCGGAGCGCGCCGCCGGAACGCAGACGACCGATGCGCACGACACGCTGCGCTGCGAGTACCAGTTCAAGTACAACCAGGCCGCGGCTTCGACCGACTTCGCGGTGTGGATCCCGGCTCCGGAGCAGTATGAGATCTGCGACGACTTTGACTGAATAACAGTGCCGTTCAAGCTTCCCCCAGATTGAACGGCACCGGCGGAACTCGGGGCACCTCGGTCGACCAGGATCTGGCCGGGTGCCCCGAGCAGTCACTGATCGGACGGACGGGTTAGGGGTCCTCGGTGTTTGAGCCGTTCATAGTCAAGGCAGCACTTGTCACAGGTGTCGCCCTCGGTGCGCTTTACGGCATTCTCGCCGTCGGTCTCGTGCTCTCGTTCCGGATGAGCCGGATAGTGGCATTCGTGCACGGCGGCATCGCGCTCGCCTCGGCGTTCCTCTACTGGTACCTGACGGCCGACCCGGCACGCACCTCGGGCCACGGCACCAACCTGGCCTACGCAACCAAGGAATGGCCCAAGGCCCCAGCGGTCATTCTCGCCATGCTGCTGGGTGTCGGTCTGGCGGCCCTGTTCGCCTGGGTGGCGACGGGGCGTATGGCGCGCTGGCCGCGGGTCACCGTGACCACCTTCGCCCTGGGCGGGATGCTGATCTTCACCGGCATCACCCAGGAGATCTGGCCCGGCGCCTTCGAGATCGTCCCCAGCCCGTTCGGGCGAGGTCGCGTGACCATCTGGGATGCGAACGTGTCGCACCATCAGATCGCGGTGATCGCCATCCTTGTCTTCCTCGTCATCGTGTTGCACCTCGTCGTGACGAGAACCAAGACCGGGGTGCAGATGCGCGCCATATCCGACGACGTGGAAGCCGCCGAGATCGTCGGCATCCCCGTCCGGCGGGTCTCGATGGGCGTGTGGTGCCTGACGGGTGCCCTGGCCGGTCTCGGGGGCGTGCTGCTGACTCCCATGACCAGGCTCGGGGCCAGCGTCATTCTGTTCGTGCTGATCAGGTCGCTTGCGGGCGCGGTCCTGGGCGGGTTCAAGAGCCTTCCCCTCGCCCTGCTCGGGGCGATGCTGTTCGGCCAGGTCGAGGCGCACACCGCCGGGGGCACGTTCGGCAAGATCAGCCCCGGATGGCGCGAGGTCATCCTGATGGCGGTGCTCTTCCTGGGCGTCCTGATCGTGGTCCGGCGGAAGCGCTCGCAGTTCCGGCTGGCGGAGACGTGAGTCCGTGCCGGTGAACTCCGCGAGGACGTCGCTGCGACTGCCGGGTTCGCTGTCCGGCTTCCAGCCCTCCCCCCGGTTCATGGGCGTGCTGGTGCTGGCGCTCGCCATCGGGATCGTCCCCCAATTCGTCAGGGAGTACTGGATCTTCCTTTCCACCGCCGGCTTCCTGACGGCGATCACCGTCATGGGGCTCGCCGTCATCATCGGCTGGGCGGGCCAAGTGACCCTTGCGGGTGCGGCGCTCCTGGGAACCTCGGTCTACATGACGGGTTACCTGCTGCGGGAGGGTCTGGCGGGATCGGCGCCCTGGCCGTTCATTCCCGCCATGATCGGCGGGGTCGCCTGCGCCACCGTGCTCTCGGCACTGGTGGCGATTCCCACGGCCCGGTTCTCGGGGGTCTACGTCATGGTGCTGACCATGGGCCTGCAGGTCACCATGGAGCGGACGCTGTTCACCTATACGTGGGTCACCGGCGGGGCCGGCGCGGATGTGCGCGTTCCCCGTCCGGAGGTGTTCGGATTCCATTTCAACACCGACATGCGGTACTTCTACCTCTCGTTCGGCGTGATGGTCGTCTCGGGTCTGTTGCTGCACGCTCTCCGGCGCTCGAGGCACGGGCGCGCCATCCATCTCGTGCGAACCGACAGGCAGGCGGCAGCCGCGGTGGGGATCTCACCATGGCGCTACCGCGTGATCGCCTTCGCCATCGGCGGGTTCCTGATCGGGATCGCCGGGGCGTTCACGGCTCCCTTCCTCGAGTCACCTCCCGCGCTCACCCAGTACATCCTCTTCCAATCGCTGTTCCTCCTGGCGATCCCGGTCGTCGCCGGTACGCAGACCATCGTCGGGTTGGCCAGCGTGGCGGTCGCCTTCCAGATCCTGCCCGCGGCCCTGCAGAGCCACCGGCTGTCGGTGTACCTGCTGGGTGGCGCCGGGCTGATAGGTGGAACCCTCCTCGGCCCGCGCGGCATGGCGGGAACGCTGCTCGATCTGCTCCAGCAGAAGCGTGACGTGGCTCGGTTGCGCGAGGTCGCAGGCACCGGGGATGAGGCGGAAACGCCGTCCGAGCCGGCGGAGTCCGGGGAGTCGGCATGACGGCCGACCCGGCCGGGAACGGCCGGCCGGCGGTGGAGACCTGGGAAGAGGGGCAACTTGCCGCCCTCGAAGTGGTCGAGGCGGCGCTGCCTCCTCCTGTCGCCGAGGGCATGGTCCTGGAGGCGGAGGACATCCACGTCTCCTTCGGCGGCGTCCGGGCGCTACGGGGGGCGTCGCTGCGGATCCCGGCCGGCAACATCGTCGGGCTGATCGGTCCGAACGGATCGGGCAAGTCGACGCTCTTCGATGTCATCAACGGGTTCACCGTTCCGGATTCGGGACGCGTGCGGGCCTTCGGCGAGGACATCACCAATATGAACCCGTGGAATCGGGCGCGACTGGGGATGTGCCGGACGTTCCAGGCCAATCACATCGACCCCAATCTCACCGTCTTCGAGAACCTCATCACCGGCGCCTTCCTGAGCATCGGCGGCGGAGTGCTGACGTCGGTGTTCCAGTTCCCCAAGCCGCGACGCGATCAGCAGCAGGCCGCCGAGTTGACACGCGCCGTCGCCAGGCTCATGGGCCTCGAGAAGGTTCTGGACGTGCGCGCCGGTGTGCTCTCCTTCGGCGGGCAGCGGCGCGCCGAGATCGGCCGGAGCATCATGAGCCGACCACGGCTGCTCCTGCTGGACGAGCCGAGCGCCGGGATGGATTCGCACGAGGCGAGCGATCTGCTCCGTCTCGTGACGCGCCTGCAGTCCGATCTCGGCTTCGCCGTCTGCCTCATCGAGCACTTCGTCCGGATCGTGTTCGATCACTGCGCCATCGTCTACGCCCTCGCCGAGGGCCAGGTGATCGCCGAAGGCACGCCCGACGAGGTGAGCAACTCCCGCGCGGCCCAAGAGCACTACCTGGGCGAGCAGTAGGAGGTCACCGGCGTGCTTGAGATCGAGAGCCTGCGGGCAGGTTATGGGCGCCTGCCGGTGCTGTTCGACATCGATCTGTCCGTCGATCAGGGTGAGGTGCTGGCGATCGTCGGCCCGAACGGTGCAGGCAAGTCGACCCTGCTGAAGTCCGTCATCGGCGTCGTCACCCCGACCGCGGGGAGGGTTGTCTTCGACGGCGCGCGGGTGACGCACGAGCCCCCGCACCTGCGGGTCGACCGGGGCATGGCGCTGGCGCCCGAGGGTCGCCGGATCTTCGCCAGCCTGAGTGTGCGGGAGAATCTCCTGGCCGGAGCGGCGCGGACCCCTCCCGATGTCGTCGAGCAACAGCTCGCGAGGGTCTACGCGCTGTTCCCGATCCTGGAGGAGCGCACCACCCAGGAGGCTGGATCCCTCAGCGGCGGCGAGCAGCAGATGCTCGCCATCGGCCGGGCACTGATCTCCGCGCCCAAGATGCTTCTGATCGATGAGCCCTCCATGGGTCTGGCCCCGCTCATCGTGGCCGAGCTGTACCGGGTACTGCACGAGTTGGCCACCGAGGGGATCGGCATCGTCGTGGTCGACGAACGGTCCGCGGAAGCCATTTCCGCCGCCGATCGGGTCTGTGTCATCGAGAAGGGCCGGATCGTCTCTCTCACCGCCTCGACGGGCGGTGATGCCTAGCGCCCACGAGGTCAGGCTGCTGAGGCAGAGCAAACCGGGGGGCGCACGGTGAACGAGCATGAACGAGTCGACGGCCAGAGACCCAGATGTCACGGTCAGCAACCTGACCAAGCTGTACGGCAATAGACCCGCCGTACAGAACGTCTCGTTCGAGATTGGCAAGGGTGTCACGGCGCTCCTGGGCCCGAACGGGGCGGGCAAGTCGACGATCATCCGCTGCATCAGCGGCCTCATCGACTGGAACGCGGGAGACATCGTCGTCGGCGGGGTGAACTGCCGCCTCGATCCGCAACTCGCCCGCTCGAGGATCGGCTACCTCCCCGAGCGGGCGGCCTTCCCCAACGACCTGCGCGTCACGGCCTATCTGGAGTACGCGGCGCATATGAAGAAGGTGCCGCGAGCCGAGCGTGCGGACGCCGTGGAGGTGGCGCTCGACCATCTGGATCTGAAGCCGGTCGCCAAGCGGCTGGTGGGGAACCTGTCCAAGGGCTTCCGGCAGAGGGTGGGTCTGGCGCAGGCCCTGGTGGGCAAGCCGCCGGTGCTCGTCCTCGACGAGCCTCTGGCCGGCATCGACCCGCTCCACATCTGGGACTTCCGCGACGTCCTGACGGCGTACGCCTCCGAGCACACCATCCTGCTCTCGACACACATGATCCCGGAGGCCCGGATCCTCTGCGACCGCGTACTGGTGGTCTCGGAGGGCCATCTGGTCTACGACGGCTCGCTGATCGGCGCCGAGTCGAGCGGCCGGGTGGCACGGCGCTGGCGCATCGGCGTGCTGGGGCCGACCCTCGACGAACTCAGGCGCCAGGTCGCCTCCGTCGGTGCGTCGATCGTCTACCAGGCCGGGAGCGGCACGAGCAACAACCTGGTCATCGATGCCGAGGATCCCCAGTCGGTGAGCGCCCTCGTGAGAGCCACGATCGCCGAGGGGTGGTCCGTGGCGCATCTCGAACCCCTGACGGATCTCATCGGCGCCGCTTTCGAGCGTGCCGGGATCACCCATGCCGATACCTCGCAGGCGTGAAGTGAAAGCGGTTCCGGCATGACGAGTCTGCGCAACGAACTGAGGGCACTCCTCATCTCGCCGGTCACCTGGGCGATGGTGACGGGTTACATCGTCTTCTCGGGAATCTTCTTCGTCGTACTCCTCTTCAGTCGCGGCATCGCCGATCTGGAGAGCTACTACGCCAATATCGAGACGACCCTCGTGGTCCTGGCGCCGATCGTGGCGATGCGCTCGTTCGCGGAGGAGCGCCGCACCGGCGCGCTGGACATCACCCTGTCGTGGCCGACCTCGCGTTGGTGGCTGGTCACCACGAAATTCGTTGCGAACACGCTCCTGACCTGGCTGATCGTCAGCATCGTCTGGCTCTACGTCTGGCTCCTCAACAGGGCGGTCGACGTCGAACTCGGCAAGAACACCACCGGATACATCGGTCTCCTGATGATCCTGCTGATGTTCAACGCCATCGCCCTCGCCATCTCGGCCCGCTCTCGATCGCCGGCGACGGCTGCGTTCGTGGGGTTCGGGGTCCTGATCGCCCTGTGGGTGCTGGACTTCGTGCCCGGCTGGTTGGGCGGAAGATTCGAGAGCGTCGTCTCGTACCTGGCGCCGACCAACCACATCGCCAACAGCGGGCGCGGCCTGCTGGATCTCGGCGACGGGCTCTACTTCGTGGCGGGCATGAGCCTCGGCTTGTGCCTGGCCGTGCTGTGGCTGCCCGAGCCGCGCCCCCGGTCGTTCGAGGGTGCGTTACGCGGTCGTTTTGCGGGAATTCTGCTCGGCCTGCTGGTGACGGCCGGCGTCGGGGGTGCCTCCATCGTCGCCAAGGGCCAGGTGGACCTGACACCCGAGAAGCGTTTCACCCTCACCGACCACTCACGCTTCGTCCTGAACGCGGTCGACTCGCCCACGACGATCTACGGGTTCGTGGAGCCGGGCTCGGCGCAGCAGGTCGAGATGCGTTCCCTGATCCGGCGCTACCAGCTGGAGAACGACAACATCAGGCTGGAATTCGTCGACCCCGATGCCCAACCCGCCCTCACCAAGGCGGTCGGGGCCAGGACCTACGGGCAGATGATGGT
>CAZTZI010000166.1:0-3964 GCA_964618115.1 uncultured Acidimicrobiales bacterium | reverse complement strand
CGGTTCGCCGGCCAACTACGCGGCCGCCCGATGCCGGATGTGAGCGACGTGATGCGCCGGCTGGTGAAGGAGAACCTCCGCACGTTCGAGGGCAAGCGCCTGTTCCCGAAGCGGTTTGCCGACAGCGTCAAGTTCGTGCTGTCCGAGCCGGAGACCGAGCTGTACGAGGCGGTCACCAACTACGTGCGCACGGGCATGGCCAAGGCGGCCGACATGGCGGATTCCGACGCCGCCGACCGCCGGCGGGGGATCATCATCGGCTTCGCCCTCGCCGGTCTGCAGCGACGCCTGGCGTCGTCCCCGGCCGCCATCTATCACTCGTTACGCCGCCGCTGCGAACGTCTCGACGCCCAAGCCAAGGAGCTGCGCCGCCTTGCTGCTACCGGCGAACCGGTGCCGGTCGTCAGTCTCCCTCCGGGCGTGCGGCTCTCTGACCTGGAGGATTTCGACTCCGACGAGTATGACGACGCCGAGTTCGAGGAACTGGAGAACGTGTTCATCGATTCCGCGACCGCATCGGCCACTGCCGAAGAGCTCGAGGCCGAGGTGCAGGAGCTGCGAGGGTTGGTGGCGTTGGCCGAGGAGGTCCGGTCCAGCGGCACCGACACCAAGTGGACCGAACTCCGGGAGTTGCTGCGCAAGGGCGACTTCGGCCGGGTCGCCGCGGCCAACGCCCCCAACGGCAGCGGCGACGCCAATGGCCCAACCGACACCGCCGCGGTCCCGGCAGGCTCTCGCAAGCTCATCGTGTTCTCCGAGCACAAGGACACGCTCGACTACGTCGCCGACCGCATTCGGGCCGAGTTGGGCCGCCCCGAGGCGGTGATCACCATCCACGGCGGCGTCAAGCGCCACGACCGCCGCGAGCTGCAGGAGCGGTTCCGGGTGGATCCCGCGGTGCGGGTTCTGGTGGCCACCGACGCCGCCGGTGAGGGCGTGAACCTGCAGGTCGCCAACATGATGGTCAACTACGACCTGCCCTGGAACCCCAACCGCATCGAGCAGCGGTTCGGGCGCATCCACCGCATCGGCCAGCCGCGGCCCTGCCACCTGTGGAACCTCGTCGCCCACGAGACCAGGGAGGGTCAGGTCTTCACCCGCCTCTTCGAGAAGATCGAGCAGCAGAAGGACGCCTACGGCGATCAGGTCTATGACGTGTTGGGGGACTCGCACATCAACACGTCGCTGCAGCAGCTGCTGCTCGACGCCATCCGCACCGACGCCGACCCGGCGCACCTGGCCTACATGGAAGAGGTCATCGAAGGCGAGATCGGCGAACAGCTCACGGCCGTCCTGGAGGAGCGGGCGTTGGTGGCCAGCCTCGCCGACCCGGCGGCCAACGAGAAGATCCGCGACCTCATGGAACTCTCCAAGGCCCGCAAGCTGCAGCCCTGGTTCGTGGAGGCGTTCTTCTCCGAAGCGTTGAAGCGCTACGGCGGGCGCATCGTTGGCCGGGAGCGTGGCCGCTTCGAGATCACCCGGGTGCCCGCGGCGGTGCGCGCCCACGCGGAGGGCGCCAGGGGTCCGCTGCACGACCGCTACGCCCGGGTGGCCTTCGACAAGGATCACGTCCGCCTCGACGGCGCCGACCGGGCCGAGCTGATCTCGCCGGGAAGCCCGCTGCTGACCGCCGTGGTCACCAAGGTGCTGGCCGATCACGGCCACACCCTCGACCGCGGCGCCACTCTCATCGACCCCGACGACCTGTCGGCCGAGCCGCGCTTGCTCGTCTATCTCGACCACGCTGTCACCGACGGGCGCTACGTCGGCGGCCACCGCCAAGTCGTTTCCCGTCGCTTCCAATACGTGGAAATCGACCAGCACGGCACCGTGAGCGATCCCGGCGGCGAGCCCTACATCGGCTACCAGCCCCTCACCGACGAGCAGCGAGCGCTCATCGACGCTGACCTCAACCTCGACTGGGTTGACCAGACCGCCGAGTCGACCGCCCGAGACTGGGCCATCGAGCACCTCGCTGGGCCGCACCTCGAAGAAATCGCCGCCATCACCAAGGCCAGGGTCGACAAGGTCCGCGAAGCCGTCCGGGAACGCCTCGAGTCCGAGATCCGCCACTGGGACGAACGCACCGAGCAGATCAAGGCCCTGGAACTCTCCGGCGGAAGACCGAAGATCAGTTCCGGTCGCGCCCGCGCCCGCGCCGACGACCTCGAAACCCGCCTGGCGCGCCGCCGCCTCGAACTCGACATGGAGGCCGACCTCCACAGCAGCCCGCCCAACATCGTCGCCGCCGCCCTCGTCATCCCCCAGGGCCTGCTCGACCAACTCGCCGGCACCCCGCCCGACCCCGAAGAGACCGCCGACAAGATGGAAACCGACCGACGCGCCGTCGCCGCCGTCCTCGCCGCCGAGCAGGCACTCGGCCGCACCCCCGAAGTCCAGGCCCACAGCAACCCGGGATTCGACATCCTGTCGGTCGACCCGGCCACCGGCACCCACTACTTCATCGAGGTCAAGGGCCACCTACCGCGAACCACCGAGATCAGCGTCAGCGCCCAGCAGGTCCAAAAGGCCCGCTCCAACCCCGACCGCTGGCGCCTTGCCGTCGTCTCAGTTCCCGATGACCCCTGCGCGGAGCCAGACGTCCACTACCTCGTCGACCCGTTCCGCGACTACACCCTCCACTTCGCCGAAAGCAAGATCACCCTCAAAGTCGCAGACCTCCTCAGCGCCGCCGGCTCGCCTTGCTGAGGCCGGCCGGGCCCGCTGGCTGTGGGTCGGCTCGGCCTGTCCTCAGGCGCTCTCCGTGTGTGTGGGGATGCCGATGTGGACCGTCCGGCGTTCTGCCGGAGTGATGCAGACCTCGAAGCGCAGCAACGGCTTCGGCAGGCGAACTTCCACGACGGAGCTCGCGGTGTTGTAGAAGCTGCGCAGCACGAAGTCCACGAAGGCGTGGGGTGTCACGCCGGCGGAGACCGGGATCCGGCACGCGGAGTACTGGCCGAGGGTCAGGTGCGAGGCCGGATGATCCAACTCGACCGCTATTCCGTCCCGGCTGTCGTAGTCGAACCGGCAGGGCACGGTCACGACACCCTTCTCGACGACGTCGGCGTACATCCGCTCCTGCATGTAGATCTCGGGGTTGTTCTGGTACTCCAGCAGGTCGGGCGATGGCAGAAACGCCAGGCGATGTCGCTCGAGGCGTCGCTGCCGGAACTCGTACTCCATCTGCAGCATCGCCCCGTCGAGCATCAGGATGTTGAACGAGCGCGACCGTCTCAACTCCCGGTAGGTCTCGCTGTACGGCGTGTTCCGGGGAGCCGATCCGAGACCGCCGTGTGGCGAATAGCGAACGAGGTAGTCACCGGTGCCAACCTGGGACTCGTATGCCGGGTTCTGATCGTCGGCGAGCCCGGACTCGACCAGCGCCGCGGTTGCGCCGTTGATCTCTTGGAGCACCTTGCGATGCGCGGTCACCATCTGACTGTCACGCCCCGGCCGCTCCGAGTAGCTCGCGGAGCGTCGCCAACTGTTCGCCGTCGATGTCCTCCAGGAGGATGCGGCCGTGTTGCAGATCGTCGATGAGGCCGTCCACGGACTTCAGGCGCTTCTCCCAGTCCTTCTGCTCCTTGCCCGACATGTCCCGATGGACGACGGTGAGATGCTCCAACTCGTCCTGCGTGGGATAGCGAAACGACAACTCGAAGTTCGCCGTCCTGATCTGCTCGTACTCCTCGATGAGGGAATCCATCTCCGGGCCGATCCCACACACTCGGACCCAGGCCGTGCTTCGTGTTATCGCCGTGAAGAGCCGGTTGCGGACATGTGCGAGGTTGGCAGTGGAGCCGTGAGCCTCCTCCGCGTTGACCACGTAGACCATTGCGGCCTCGTTGCCTTTGGCCCTGTGGATGCCGGTGCAGGTCACCGATCCGGTCTGTCGGAACACGTCGGCTTCCGTATCGACACCCGCAAGGTGGCTCGGAATGTCCCGCGCGAACAACTCCGC
>CAZTZI010000165.1:0-3960 GCA_964618115.1 uncultured Acidimicrobiales bacterium | reverse complement strand
GACATGTTCGACTGCGTCCTGCCCACCCGCCTGGCCCGCCACGGCACCGCCCTGACCTCCGAGGGGCGGCTCAACCTGACCAATGCCCGCTTCGCCCGCGACGACGGGCCGCTGGATCCGGCCCTCGAGGGCGATCCCGCCGGCCGCTGGTCCCGCGCCTACCTGCGCCACCTGCTGATGGTCGGCGAGACGGCTGCCACGCGCATCCTGAGCCTGCACAACCTGGCCTGGCTGTTCGACCTGATGCGGGCCACGCGCCGAGCCATCACCGAGGATCGCTTCGCGAGCCACGCCGCCGGCGTGCGCGCCGCCTGGCAACTCTGAGCCCCGGCCGCGCGAGCCCGCGGGGGATCGTCAGACCAGCGGGGACGGGCTAGCCTTGAGCGCCGCGACGAGTTCGATCCGGCGTCGACGAGACCAGCAACCGACTCACAAGGCGGGTGACGTGCGCAGCTTCCTACTTCTTCTCATCCTGTTCGTCGCACAGGCCTGCACGACCGGCGGTGAGGAGGGCGGCAGCGGGTTCGGCGGCTTCCTCCCGCTGATCATCATCATGGCCCTGCTCTGGCTGGTGCTGCTGCGGCCGCAGCAGCGGCGGGCCAAGAACCGCCGGGAGATGCTGTCCAAGCTCGAGGTGGGCGACGAGGTGGTGATGTCGAGCGGGGTGTACGGCCGCATCGCCAGCTTCGACGAGCAGACGGTCTTCGTGGACATCGCCGACAATGTCCGCGTCAAGGTGACGCGGGACTCCATCGCCGAGCGGATCACCTACCACGAGGAGTGGGACGGCGACTCGAACTGAACTCTCGCTGGTGAGATTCGGTTGGTGGTGACGCTCCTGCCCGCATGACTGTGCGCTCCCTCGCCACCGGCCGGCCGGCGGTGTCCGTGACGATGCGAGACCTGGGCTAGGCCATGCAGCGCCTGTTGTCCGCGATGCGCGAGAACCGTTCCCTGCTGGGCATCGTCGTCCTGACCGTCGGCCTGCTCGTCGGGAACCTCGTGACCGGCCAGGGGCCACTGCTGGGACTCGACCTGCAGGGCGGCGTGGAGGTGGTGCTGCGCCCGGTGCCCGACCAGTCCGAGGTCACCCCCGAGGCGCTGGACCAGGCCCTCGAGATCGTCCGCAACCGGGTCGACGCCCTCGGCGTGGCCGAACCCGACATCACCGTCCAGGGCGGCAACATCGTGGTGCAGCTACCCGGCGTGGACGACCAGGACCGGGCCATCTCGCTGGTGGGCCAGACGGCCGAACTGCGCTTCCGGCCCGTGCTGGCAGGGCCGGTGTCCGCCGAGGAGATCGAGGCCTACCAGGCAGCCATCGCGGGGTCCGAAGACGATCAGGAGGATGCCGGCGAGGTCGACGGCGCCGCGCTGACGGCGGCCGACCTGCTGGAGGGAACCCTCACCGAGCCCGCCGACGACGATGTCGATGCCACCGTCATCCTCCCCAGCGCGCCCGACGCCGCCGGCAGGGTGCACCACTTCCTGCTGGGCCCGGCGCTGGTCACCGGGGCGGCGCTGGAGAGTGCCACGCCGGTCCTGGAGTTCGCCCAATGGAACGTGCAGGTCACCGCCCTCGAGGGGGCCGAGGGCATCGACAGGTTCAACGCCGCCGCCCGCACCTGCTACTACGAGGCGCCCGATACCGTGCTGTGCCCCACCGGGCAGCTCGGCATCGTGCTGGACGGCATGGTCGAGTCGGCGCCGGTCGTCAACGCCCGGGCGTTCGAGCGCGACCGCATCAACATCACCGGCGCCTTCAACGAGGCCGAGGCGCGTGACCTGGCGCTGGTGCTGGACTACGGCGCCCTGCCGCTGGAGTTCGAGGACCCCGCCGAGAGTGGCCTGGTGCGCACCGTCTCGGCCACGTTGGGTCGCGACGCCCTGCGGGCCGGGATCATCGCCGGCATCGTCGGCCTGGGGTTGGTGGCGCTGTACATGCTGGCCTACTACCGGTTCCTGGGCCTGGCCGCCCTCGGCAGCCTCGGGGTGTCGGGCGTGCTGCTGTGGGTGATCGTGTCGTTCCTGTCCGAGACGCGCGGGCTGGCCCTGACACTGGCGGGCGTGACCGGCCTGATCGTGGCGATCGGCGTGTCGCTCGACTCCAACGTCATCTACTTCGAACACCTCAAGGAGGACGTGCTGGGAGGTCGCACGCTGCGCAGCTCGGTCGATCAGTCGTTCCCGGTGGCATTCCGCACGATCTTCTGGGCCAACCTGGCGACCCTCATCGGCGCAGGCATCCTCTGGCTGCTCACCATCGGCTCGGTACGGGGGTTCGCGGCCATGCTGGCGATCGCCTCCGTCCTGGACCTGGTGGCCACCTACTTCTTCCTGCGACCGGTTGTGCGCAGCCTGGCTCGCCGGAGCGCGAGCAGACCGGCCCTCGTCGGGATGGCGGCGGTGGTGGCAGCGGCCGCGGCCGCGGAGGAGGAATCGTGAGCGAGCGGACGCAGACGGTGCGCCGCGGCCTGCGGCGGATGTACGCCAATCAGATCAACCTGGACTTCGAACGTCTGTGGCGGCGCTCGGTCGTGCTGTCGCTGGTGGTGCTGCTCGTGGCGGGAGGAGCGTGGGTTTTCCGCGGGCTGAACCTGGGGATCGAGTTCGAGGGCGGGACCTTCTGGGAGGCGCCGGTCGGGGACCACTCGACCGCAGAGATTCGCCAGGCCCTGGCGACGGTGGGGCAGGCCGACGCTCGCATCCAGGAACTCGGCGGCGGCGTCGTGCGCGTGCGCGCGGAGGTGGCCGCCACGAACACCGCGGAGGTGGCCGCGGTCTCGGCGGTGCTGGCCGATCTGGCCGGCATCAGTCCGAACGACATCTCGTTCTCAGCGGTGGGTCCGTCGTGGGGTGAGCAGATCACCGCCAAGGCGCGGCTGGCCCTCATCGTGTTCTTCGTGGTGATCGCCGTCTACATCTGGCTGCGGATGGAGTGGAAGATGGCGGTGTCGGCCCTTGTGGCCGTCGGGCACGACATCCTCGTCACCGTCGGCTTCTACGCCGTGTTCGGCTTCGAGGTGACGCCGGCCACGGTCATCGCCTTCCTCACCATCCTGGGGTATTCGCTGTACGACACGTTGGTCGTCTTCGACAAGATCCGGGGGAACGCCCGCACCCGCAAGGATCCGTACTTCGAGATCGTCACCCGCTCGGTCAACGAGGTGTTCATGCGGTCGATCAACACCACCATCACGTCGGTGCTGCCGGTGCTGTCGCTGCTGATCATCGGCCGCTTCGTGCTCGGCGCGGTGACGCTGCAGGAGTTCTCGATCGCCCTGCTGGTGGGCCTGCTGGCCGGCACCTACTCGTCGCTGTTCGTGGCGTCGCCGCTGGTGGCCTGGCTGCACGTGTGGGTCACCGGCGAGCGGCCGGGGCAGCCCCACCACGAGCGCCGCCGCCCGGCCGCTACCCAGCCCCGGCCCCAACGTTCCGGCAGCGGCCCCGTCGGGCGGTCAGGGGTCACCACCAGCCGCAGCCACCCGGCGCGGCCCGCCAAGAAGCGGCGCAAGTGACCGGTCCCGTGCGGCTCGCCGCAAGCGCCGGCCTGCCGCGATGAGGTTCACCGAGGCCGAGCGTCTCTGGCGGGAGCTGGTCCGGGAGATTCCCGACTTCCCGGTTGCCGGCGTGGGCTTCAAGGACATCACGCCCGTGCTGGCGCACCCCGGCGCCTTCGGGGCCTGTGCGGACGCCCTGGCAGAGCGCTTCGCCGACGCCGGCATCGAGGTGGTCGCGGCGGCGGAGGCACGCGGCTTCATCTTCGGCATCCCGGTGGCCGAGCGCCTCGGCGTGGGATTCGCCGCGGTGCGCAAGCCGGGGAAGCTGCCGGCGGAGACCGTCGGCGTGACCTACGAGCTGGAGTACGGCAGTGACAGCCTCGAGATGCACCTGGACTCCTTCGCGGCCGGGGCGCGGGTGCTCATCGTGGACGACGTGCTGGCCACCGGCGGCACCGCC
>CAZTZI010000164.1:0-9924 GCA_964618115.1 uncultured Acidimicrobiales bacterium | reverse complement strand
GCTCCGGGCGCGGGCGAACGGGGAACGCACCTTCGATGTGAGCACGTCGACGAGCTGGAACCGCTTCTCGATGTACTTGAACAGGAAGTACACCGCGGTGGTGAGGATGAGGTACACGATGACCGTGCCCAGGTACACCTCGAAGTAGCGGAAGGTGCGGTTGGCCAGCAGGTTGCTGACCCGCAGCAGCTCGGGCACGCCGATGATGTAGACCAGCGAGGAGTCCTTGATCATGCCGATGAACATGTTGCCCGTCGGCGGGGTCACGATGCGCGTGGCCTGGGGCATCACCACGCGGACGAAGGTCTGGGGACGGCTCATTCCCACCGACATGGCCGCCTGCCGCTGCCCGTGCGCCACGGCCTGGATCCCGCTGCGGAAGATCTCGCCCAGCCAGGCCGAGTACTGCAGCGTCAGGGCCAGGACGCCCGCCTGGATGGCGGAGATCGAGAACCCGAAGTGGATGGCGACGCCGTAGTAGACGAACAGCACGAACACCAGCAGGGGGATCGCCCGGAAGATGTTCACATACGTGGCCATGATCGGGCCGACGATCCGCGATTTGGACATGCGCAGGAGGGCCACTGCCAGGCCGAGCGCCGTGGACAGCGCGAAGGCCACCAGGGCGATGCGGATCGTCAGCCAAACGCCGTCCAGGAAGATGTGCCGGTTGTCCCAGATGAACTCCGGCCGGAACCTGGCCTGGGCGAGGACGTCGATCGCCGTCGCACCCATCACAGGATCGCCTTCAGGAACTCCCGGGTGCGCGGCTCCCGGGCGTTCCTGTAGATCTCACGGCCGCCCTGTTCCACCACGACGCCCTCGTCCATGAAGATGTTCAGGTCGCCGACCTCCTCGCCGAAACCCATCTCGTGGGTGACGACCACCATGGTCATGCCCGACTCGGCCAGGCTGCGCATCACGGCGAGCACCTCGCCGACCAGTTCGGGGTCCAGCGCCGAGGTGGGTTCGTCGAACAGCATCACCTTCGGCTCCATGACCAGGGAGCGGGCGATCGCCACCCGCTGCTGCTGCCCGCCCGAGAGCTGCGTGGGGAAGGCGGCGAGCTTGTCGAGCAGCCCCACCCTGTCGAGATAGGTGGCGGCGCGCAGCTCGGCCTCGGGTCGTGCCACCCGCTTCACCCGGCGGAGGGCCAGGGCCACGTTCTCCAGGGCGGTGATGTGCGGGAACAGGTTGAACTGCTGGAAGACCATGCCGATCTCCTGGCGCAGCAGGCGGGCCTTCCCCTTGGGGAGGTCCTCACCCTCGATGCCGGGGCCGTACTCGGTGCCCTCGAACCAGACCGAGCCCGAGTCGGGGAACTCGAGGAGGTTGGCCGTGCGGAGCAGGGTCGACTTGCCCGACCCCGACGGACCGAAGATCACGACGTGCTCGCCCTTGTGCACGGTGAGGTCGATGCCCTTGAGGACGTGGTTCGATCCGAACGACTTGTGGATGCCGCGCAACCGCACCACAGGCTGTGGGTCCGAGCCGTTGGTCGGGGTCTCGGTCATACGTCCAGAAATGTGTGTCGGCCCATCGGCACGTCCCTCGCTCGAAAGCTCAACGATACGTCAACATCCCGGCCGGACCGGATTCTGCGCGCCGCGTCCCGCCCTCGCTCGTCTCTGCGGGCCCCGCCCTCGTCCGAGGTTGTTTAACATAGAATATATTGATATATATGTAATATGACTGATTCTTCGGTAGGGCGAGGGGATCGGCAGCGGCTGCCTCGGCTAGTGTCGGTGCCGTGAACGCCGCCGGTATCGCCACCGTCGTTTCAACGGCAGTCGCATGCACCGGCCTCGTGGTGGGTGTGATGATCGTGTTCGCCAAGGCCATCATGGGTCAGCTGGCCGAGCATTCGCGACAGTTTGCCGAGCACGGGCGTCAATTGGCCGAGATCAATCGGGCGCTGGGTCGCCTGGAGGGGCGCCAAGCCGCCGAGGCATCAGAAGGGCGTTCCTGACCCCAACTCGGCGCCGCTCGGCCGATAATGGGGGGGTGCGGGCGCTGATCTCGGTTTCGGACCGTTCGGGTGCGGTCGAGTTGGCGCGGCGGTTGGCGGCGCTGGGTTGGGAGATCATCTCCAGCGGGGGGACCGCTGCGGCGCTGCGTCAGGGCGGGGTGGCGGTGACCGAGGTCGCCGAGCTGACCGGTGCGCCGGAGATGCTCGACGGGCGGGTGAAGACGCTGCACCCGGTGGTGCACGGCGGCATCCTGGCCGACCGTTCCAACCCCGAGCACATGGCCGACCTGGCTGCGGCGGGCTCAGCGCCCATCGACCTGGTGGCCTGCAACCTGTACCCGTTCGGTTCCGCGCCGTCGGCCGAGATGATCGACATAGGCGGGGTCGCCATGCTGCGCGCTGCTGCCAAGAACCATGCCCACGTCGGTGTCGTGGTGGACACTGCCGACTACGACGCCGTCGGCGAGGAGCTGGAGGGGGCGGGTTCGCTCAGCGAGTCGCTGCGGCGTCACCTGGCGCGCAAGGCGTTCGCCCACTGCTCGCGGTACGACGCGGCCGTGGTCGCGTGGCTGGACGCCGGCGCCCCCGAGCCGGGCGCCGCGGATGACACAGGGCCGGCTCCGCAGGCTCTACCGGCGTCGCTGTCCCTCCGGTTGCGGCGGGCCGAGGTGCTGCGCTACGGCGAGAACCCGGACCAGGTGGCGGCTCGCTACCGCGTCGGCGACACCGTGAGTTGGTGGGACAGCGCCTCCCAACTCGGCGGCAAGCAGATGTCGTACCTCAACGTCTACGACAGCGACGCCGCCTGGCGCCTCGTGCACGCCCTCGGCTCCGACCCTGCTGCGGTGGTCGTCAAGCACGCCAACCCCTGCGGGGCCGCCGCGCACGATCACATTGCCGAGGCCTACCGCCGGGCGCACGCCTGCGACCCCACCTCGGCCTTCGGCGGCGTCGTGGCGCTCAACCGGCCGGTCACAGCCGAGGCAGCGGCGTCGCTGGCCGAGGTGTTCACCGAGGTGGTCGTGGCCCCCGGCTACGACCCCGACGCCCTCGAGCGGCTGCAGGCCAAGCGCAACCTCCGCATCCTGCAGGCCCTCGCACCCGAGTCCCCCGAGTTGCACGTGCGCTCGCTGGGCGACTCGCTGCTGGTGCAGGCCGCACCGGCTGCGGACCATGCCGGCGGTGCTGACGCCCGACCGGACTGGGGGGTGGTGACCGACCGGGCGCCCAGCGACGGCGAGTGGGTCGACCTCGTCTTCGCCTGGCGGGTCGCGGCGGCGGTGAGTTCCAACGCCATCGTCGTGGCGAAGGACCGCTGCGCCACCGGGATCGGCGCCGGCCAGCAGAACCGGCGCGACGCCGGGCGCATCGCCGCGTCCAAGGCCGGCGACCGCGGTCGCGGCGGTGCCTACGCCAGCGACGCCTTCCTCCCGTTCGCCGACGGCCTCGACGGGGCGCTGGAGGCCGGCTGCACCGCGGTCGTCCAGCCCGGCGGCTCGCGCCGCGACGCCGAAGTCGTCGAGGCCGCCGACCGCGCGGGCCTCGCCATGGTCTTCACCGGCCAACGCGCCTTCCGGCACTGACACCGTCGCGCCTGACACACCCAACCGTCTCGCAACCGGGCTCGCACGACCGGCCGGCGCGTGGGGAGGAGTCGGCGGCGAAGCAGGCACCGGCGAAGGCTGGCAGACTGGACTCGTGGCGGAGAGCGTGCTCGGCGAAGAACTGGAACCCTGCTCCTACGATCCGCTGACAGGGTGGTTCCGGGACGGGTGTTGCAACACCGACGCCGGTGACTTCGGCGTGCACACGGTGTGCGCGGTGCTGACCGAGGAGTTCCTGGAGTTCTCCGCCTCGGTGGGCAACGATCTGTCTACGTCCCGCCCCGAGTTCGGCTTCGAGGGGCTCCAACCGGGTGACCGCTGGTGCCTCTGCGCCTCCCGCTGGGCCGAGGCGCTCGAAGCCGGCAAGGCGCCGCCGGTCATCCTCGAGGCCACCCACGCCCGCACCCTCGAGTGGGTCAGCCGCAGCGAACTCGAGGCCCACCGCTTCGAAGCCACATCCGGCACCGCCTGATCTGTCGCTGTCCGCGCGGGCGCCGCCGGTGGCGAGTCCGTCTCTCGCCTGCGTGATCGATCCGGACTCCGCCCCCGGCGTCCCCCGCGCTCGCCCTACTCTCCGCTCCTTGGGTCAGCGGAATATGCTGAGACCTCGACGCGATTCTCTGGCGATGCAGGAGTTCACATGAGGCTTGTCCGTCCGTCTGTGTCCGTCGCGCTCATGGCCGCGGTCTTGGCGCTGGGAGTCGCCGGCGTCGCGGCCGACCACGACGGGCCCGCCGCGAGCACCCACGCTGCCACCGAGGCCCCGCCCCGTAGTGACGCTCCGGCCTACACCCAGTGGATCGTGCGAGAGGCGATCGCGTACTACGACGCCAATGGCCGCGACGCCACGCTGGCGTACTGGAGCGACCCCGCCAGCGTGGACGGGCAGTGGTACGTGTTCATCGTCAACTCCGAGGGGATCCTCATCGGCCATCCCACCCGGCCCGACCTGCTCGGCACCTCCACGGCGGCGCGCCGCGACGTCTTCGGCAAGCCCTACGGGCAGGAGATCGTGGCCGCCAGCGCCGAGGGCCGCTGGGTGGACTACTACTTCAACCATCCCGACACCGGCCGGCCCGAGCAGAAGCACTCCTGGGTCGTCGCCCACGACGGGCTCTTCTTCGGCTCGGGCTGGTACGACGTCGACGAGTCCGCGGCGCCCCCCAAGATCGCCCGGCGGCCCTACGCCCGGTACCTCGTGGCCGAGGCCATCGACCGCTACGACACCGAGGGGCGGGAGTACACGCTCGACTACCACAACTCCCCCGACAGCCTCGACGGCGAGTGGTACGTGTTCATTTCCGACTCAGACGGCATCTCACTCGCCAACGCCAACCGGCCTGACATCGTGGGGACCGACCGCTCGAACGCCACCGACATCACCGGCAAGAACTATGGCCAGGAGATCGTGGCGGCCACCGCCGAGGGCAGCTGGGTCGATTACTACTTCACGCACCCCGAGACGGGCGAGGATGCTCAGAAGCACAGCTGGGTGGTCCGCCACGACGACCTGATCTTCGGCGTGGGCTGGCACACCTCCGACGAGGTCCCGCCGCGGACCGACGTGGCCGGCTACACGCAGCACCTCGTGCATCTGGCGATCGAGCGGTATGTGCGTGACGGGCGCGAAGCTGCCGTCGAGCACTACAGCGACCCCGCCACCGTGGACGGCCAGTGGTACGTCGTCATCGCCGACGGCGACGGCACGATCCTCGCCCACCCGGTCAACGAGGACCTCATCGGTGCCGACACGGCCACTCTGGTCGACGTCAACGGCAAGGCCTTCGGCGAGGAAGTCGTGGCCGCGGGCACCGGCGGCGCCTGGGTGGACTTCTACAACCCCGACCCGACCGACGGCGAGACGAGGCGCAAGCACCTGTGGGTGATCCGCTACGACGGCCTCATGTTCGGCTCCGGCTGGTACACGGTCCCCGAGCCGGCCGCCGCCGAGCCGCCGCCCGACGGTGACGAGCCGGAAACCGTGGCGCCGGACACGATGGAATCCGAGCGGGGGCCGGCTCCGGCGCCTGAGCCGGTCGGCAGCGGACCCGCGGCCGACACTGCCACCGGCTGACTCTCGCCCGGGCGACGCCTAGCCGACGTCCGACAACCCGAGCCGACTGCCACCGGTCAGTGAGGGCCGCCTGGGGTTTTCCTCTGTCGTCCCCTCCCGCCGCGGCTACGGCCCCAGGCAGCCGATTGGTGTCACCGTCACGCCGTCAGTTCGTTCGTAGGCGTAGCCGGCGGTGGTCAGGACTATCAGCCGCTTCGGCTCACCGACGTGCGCCGGGTCTACCCGGTCTCGGAGTCGCAGCAGCGAGGTGGCCGCCGCGTCGACGCCGGTGCGACCGCCGAGTTTTATCTCGACAGCCACCCAGTCGCCGTTACGCCGCCGGATGACGGCGTCGACCTCCAGCCCGGTGTTGTCGCGGTAGTGGCTCACGGTGGCCCGCAACGGGCGGCTGAGGATCCGAAGATCCCGCACGCACAGCGACTCGAACAGCAGCCCGAGCGTCTGTAGGTCGGACAGCAGGTGACGCCGGTCGGCGCCGAGGGCGGCCGCGGCCAGCGAGGGATCCACCAATTGTCGCTTGGAGGCGCCCCGCAGCCGGGATCGGGACCGCAGCCGCGGTGCCCAGGCGGGTACGTCCTCGACGACGAAGAGCCGCTCGAGGGCAGCCAGGTAACCGCTGACCGTGCGCAGGTCCAAGGGGCGTTCGCCGCCGGAGTCGGTCGCCAGCGTGCTCAGCGTGGCTTCGCTGGAGATATTGCGGGCCAGCGAGCCGAGCAGCCGCGCCACGCCGGCGGGGTCGCGTCGGGTGCCGTCCACAGAGCCGACCTCGCTGCCCGCCAGTTCCTCCAGGTAGTCGGTCACGAAGTCCTGCGCGTCGTCGGCGTTCATGTTCCGGCAGAGCGGCCAGCCGCCTCGGCAGACGGCCTCCGCTACGTCGCCCAGCTCGGCTGCCGGCGCCGGCGCGGAGCAAGACTCGCCGTCGAAGAGCGCCCGGAGCGACACGGCTCCGTCGGAGAGCCCCGACTCGAAGAGCGACATTGGCCGCATTCGCAGCCGCGCCATTCGCCCCACGCCCGAATGCTGCTTTACCTCCGCCGGCGGGTCGGCCGAACCGGTGAGGATGAACTGGCCCGGAGCGCCGCGCCGGTCGGTCTCGCGCCGGACCATGTCCCAGATGTCGGGAACGAACTGCCACTCGTCCACCAGACGGGGGGTGGGGCCGTCCAGGATGGCCAGCGAGTCCAACGACGGCCCCGACATGACGGCCATAGTTCGGTCCAGGAGCACCTCACTGGAAGCCTGCTGCCGGGCCGTCGTCGTCTTGCCGCATGCCCGCGGCCCTTCGATCAGCACTGCCGACGCCGATCGCAGGCGTTGCGCCAGCAGCAGATCGTCCACCCGCTCCCAGTACTCCGAAGCTGCGGCGGATGTCGATTCCATGTGAAGCCTCAATGAGATCTTTCGTCGGCTCCGGGCCGCTGTCGCTAAGGCCGCTGGCCGATCCGGCTTGGCTCGAACCCGCTCGCCAGCCACTCCAATGCATCATCTGCAATCTCGGAATGTAGCAGAGGCAACCCCTCTGATGCTGATCCTGCAATCTCCGGCCCGCTGCGACCGCGACTGGAGCTACGTCGCGCCGAGGCGCAAGCACTTGTGGGTGGTCCGCTACGACGGCCTCCTCTTCGGCTCCGGCTGGTACACGGTCCCCGAGCCGGCGAGCGACGGCACACCGGCCGCCAACACGTCGGCCGGCGAGGCCGGCCCCTCCGAGGACACCGCCACCGGCTGACCGCCCCGGCCGGGCCGCCGCCGCCCGTCCGCTGGCAGCAGTGGCGAGCCGGTGTGTGTAGGATGGTTACACACGACGGCTGTGTCGGGAGGGCAGGATGGCCAGGGTGCAGCTGGTGATGCCGGATTCGGACCGGGACCGTTTCGTGGCTCAGGCTCGGAGCGAGGGAATGTCGATCAGTGCCTGGTTTCGGGAGGCGGCGCGCGAGCGGCTCGAGTCGCGCCAGGCCAGCGAGCTGTTCGGCTCGCCCGATGACCTCGAGCAGTTCTTTCAGTCGTGCTCGGCTCTCGACGGCCCGGCGGTTGAGCCCGACTGGAGCGAGCACCTCAGCGTGATCGGCGGATCGCGTGCCGCAGGGGCGTGCGAGGCGTGATCTTCGTGGACACCAACGTCTTCATGTATGCCGTCGGGCGCCCGCATGCGAATCGGGTTCCTGCCCAGAACTTCTTCATCGAGGCCCACCGCGGCGGCGCAGCGCTTTGCACCTCGGCGGAGGTGGAGCAGGAACTGATGTACGCCTACCTGCCGAGGGGGAGAACGCGGACCTTCGACGCGGCCCTCGAGTTGATCGCCCGCTCAGCGGTCGAAGTCTGGCCGTTGGAGGAATCCGACGTTGCCCTCGCCCGGCGGCTGCACGATCTGCATCCCGGCTTGCAGGCGCGCGACCTCTGTCATCTGGCGAGTTGCCGCAGGCGCGGCGTCAAGGAAATAAAGACGTTTGATCAGAGTTTCGCCGCTGCGACCAAGCTTCCGCCGGTCCAACCGTAACGACCTGCCCGAGACATTCTCGCAAGTCTCACCCTGAATCCCCGCCGAGTGAAATCTCCCGAGCCCGCCGCGCCCTGCTACTTCGACGTGCCCGCGTTCGCCGACGCCCGTGGGCGGCCGCCGCGGACGAGTTCGTCTGCCGACGCCGTCAGTTGAGGTGGCGGCGGAGGAACTCGTCGAACATCGGCACCGGGAAGGCGAGTACGTCGTGGCGGGGGGAATAGCAGAGACCGCGGGCGATGAGCGCTTGGCGAACCGGTGCAAGCTGGGTCGTCCTGCGCCCCAGTGCCTTGGCTATATCCCCCGAGCGGTGGGGGCCGGGGCCCATCGCCGCCATGGCCGAGAGGTAGGCCCGCTGGGCGTCGGTCGTCCGATCCATCCGGACCCGGAAGAATCCGGTATCCAGTTCGGCGATCGCAACCGGCGCGGCGTGCAGCACGTCCGTGCGTGTGATCCGGTCGGGGCCCTCGGCCATGCGCCATACCTGCCGGCCGAACTCCTGAAGGAAGTAGGGGTAGCCGGCTGTGCGCCGCAGGGTCTCCTGGAGCGCTGCGTCGTCCCATGTGACGCCCTCGACGGCAGCGGGTTCGGCTAGGGCTCGGGCGGCCGCCTCCTCGTCGAGGCTGCTGATCTCGATGAAGCCGAAGAGTCGTTCGGCGTAGGTCCGGGCCTCGCCGAGCAGGCCGAGGATCGACGGAAGCCCGGCTCCGGCGACGAGTAGCGGCAGGTCTGCCTGGCTGATCTCGTGAAGCGCCATCACCAGCGAGCGCAGGTGGTCTCTCGGCAGGTTCTGGATCTCGTCGATGGTCAGGACGACGCCCTTGTCCCGCTCGACGGCGTGTTCGGCGACCGCTCGCAGGAGGTCGGTCAGGTCACGTTGCAGGATGCCCGAATCCGCCAGGCCGCTGACGGGGTCGACCGTGAGAGTGAGCGTTCCCGCGGCCGGGACGTCCCAGGAAAGCTGGAACGACTTCAGCACCCCGAGAACTCTCGACGCCGCCTGCGCGAGGCGCCGGCCCGGGCTCAGGTCCAGCAGCGCGCCTCGGGCGGTCGCGGCGATCTGCGCCACGAAGTTGTCGCCCTCGCCGATCTCGACGTGCTGGCAGGACCAGCCGTGCCCTGCGGCGATGTCCCGGAACTCGCGCAGGAGAACGGTCTTGCCCACGCCGCGCAGGCCTGTCAGCACCTGGCTCCTGTCGGAGCGCCCCAGAGCCAGCCGCCGCACGGCCACATCGAACGCGGCGATCTCGTCGTCGCGCCCGGCGAGTGCCGGCGGACGCTTGCCGGCGCCCGGACTGTAGGGATTCGCTACGGGATCGATCGGACGACCTCCGGGAGAGCTTGCCGGTGCGGGCAAGCTTATATCGATCTGAGGTGTTTATATGAGAAATCGATATAAGCCTCTCACATCGATATAAATATGATGGACGCCACGTCCCGGCGGGGCGGGGCGTCTTGACTAGTTGACGCTGAGGCGGAGTTCGGTGAGGCCCCGGATGGCGAACGCCTGGTGCCGGGCCGGTTCTTCGGCCAACTCCATGTCGGGGAAGTGCCGGACGAGGTCTGCGAAGGCGACGGCCAACTCGGCGCGGGCCAGCGGCGCTCCGACGCAGAAGTGGATGCCCCCGCCGAAGCCGATGTGGGTGGGATCGCCCCGGCCCACATCGAGGCGGTCGGGGGACTCGAACCGGCGGGGATCGCGCTGGGCCGACCCGAAGAGCATGACTACGTCGTCGCCGACGGCCATCGGCCGGCCCGCGATCTCCACGCCGGGCTCGAG
>CAZTZI010000163.1:0-13357 GCA_964618115.1 uncultured Acidimicrobiales bacterium | reverse complement strand
GCCCCCAGCGGCGCCCGGCCCAGGTTGGTGTGCAGCAGCACGCCGGTGGCGTTGATGACGGGTCGCAGCAGCGACCGCGCAAGGGCGTCGGCGCGTGCGGCGGCACTGGCAGGGTCACCGGCCGCGACGGCGGCGCGAGCGGCGTCAACGAGCAGCGGATGGGGAAGGCCGGTGCCGGCCAGAGCTTGCGCCAGGGAATCGACGCTCGGCGGCCGGGCGCGACCTGTGTCCCCGGACGGCGCCTCGGTGTCTGCGTGGTCGCTCACATCGCCCAGGTTATTTCCCTCTCACAGCGCCCTCGGCAGGCCACAGGACTCGGCGATCAGGCTGCGGGCCATCTCGTTGTTGATGGGTGCGATGCGGTAGATGCGCGTGTCGCGCCAGTAACGCTGCATGTGCGTCTCGGCGGCGTAGCCCATGCCACCGAACATCTGAATGCCCAGGTCGGCCGCTGCGACGGCGTACTCCGAGGCCAGCACCTTGGCCATGGTGGCCTCGGTCCCGCACGGCTCGCCGACGGACTGCAGCCAGGCGGCCTCGTAGGTGACCAACTCTGCTTGGCGCTGCCACATCCTGATGTCGGCCACGTAGTGCTGCAGGGCCTGGAACTCGCCGAGCCGGCGGCCGAACGCCTCCCGATCGTTCAGGTGGGCCACCGCCTCCTCCAGCACACCTTCCAAGACCCCGCAGCAGAGCGCCGCCACGAGGATGCGCTCGTTGTTCAGGGTGGCCAGCAACTGGTGCCAGCCGCGGCCCACTTCGCCCAGCACCAATTCGTCGGGCACGAACACGTCCTCGAGGTGGACCTCGTAGGAGGGCACGGCCCGCATGCCAAGCTTGGGGATCGACGCGAGTTCGAGGCCATCGCTGGGCTGGGGGACCAAGAACACCGTGGTGCCGAGGCTCTTGCGCGGCGGGTCGGGATCCGAACGGGCCAGCAGCAGCAGGTAGTCCGACTGTGCTGCCGCCGTGCACCAGATCTTGCTCCCGCTGATTCGCCAGCCGCCGTCGCACGGCGTCGCGGTCGTGCGCAGGGCTCCCAGCAGGTCGGTGCCGCCGCCGGGCTCGGTGACGGAGATGGCGAAGCGCAGCCTCCCCTCGGCGAGGTCAGGTAGGAAGCGTTCCTTCTGGACATCGCTGCCGAAGGCCGTGAGCGACTTGGCCCCGGCGAAGGAGGAGATGCCCCAGATCCACGTCAGGCCGGCGAGCGATCGCCCCAACTCCGCGCAGAGCAGGACCTGGTCGATGACTGTTCCCCCCTGGCCGCCGTAGGCGGGATCGATGCCGATGGCGTGAAATCCCGCATCGGTCATCCGGTCCCAGAGTTCGAACGGGTACTGCCCTTCGGCGCTCTCGAGGTCACGCGCCACCGACTTGGGGCACTCCCGCTCGACCCAGTCGCGGAGCATCCGGCGGAACGCCAGCTGCTCATCGCCGAAACGGAAGTTCACGAAGGGCGGCGCTGCAGGCTGACCGGTGTCCCGGCGAGGTGGGCGCTGCAGGTGGCGAGCGCGCCCGCCGGAACCAACTCTCTGATGAGCTGCCGGGCAACGTCCCTGATGGCTGCGGCAGCGGGTCCGTCGCCCAGCACGAACGCCTCGCCGGCATCACTGGAAGTAGAGACCACCGGATCGATCGGCACCCTGCCCAGAAGCGGGGCCCCGATCTCGGAGGCCAGCGCCTCGCCGCCCCCTTCTCCGAACAGTGCGTGGTGCGTGCCGTCGGGGGTGACGAAGGCCGTCATGTTCTCGATGACGCCGGCGATGCGGAGGTAGTTGTTGCGTCCCATGTTGGCGGCGCGTGCCGCTACGTTCTGCACGCTGCGCGACGGCGTCGTGACGATGACCATCTCCGCCCGGGGCAGCAGCTTGGCGATGCCCATCTGCACGTCGCCGGTGCCCGGAGGCATGTCGACGATGAGGAAGTCCATCGGGCCCCACAGCACGTCCTCGAGGAAGTGCCGGACGGCGCGGTTCAGGATGAGGCCACGCCACATGAGCGCCGTCCGCTCATCGTCCACCAGCAGTCCCATCGAGACGACTTTCAGCGTTCCCTCGCCGACCGCCCTGACCTGCGGCAGGATCTTGCGCTCGTTCTCCGCCCCCTCGAGGCGCCCCTTCAGGTCCAGCATGCTGGGAACCGAGTAGCCCCAGATGTCGGCGTCGAGCAGCCCCACCGTCAGCCCCTCGCCGGCGAGAGCCATGGCGAGGTTCACCGCGATCGAGGACTTGCCGACCCCTCCCTTGCCCGATGCGATCAGCAACACCTTGGTCGCCACAGGGATCTCGGTGTCGGGCGCGTTCTCGGCCACGTTGCGGCGGGCGATCGCCATGGCTGCCGCTTTTCCCTCCGAGGAGAGCTCGGTCCAGGAGATCTCCACGCCGGTCACCCCCGGCAGGGTGCCGACGCGGGTGCGCACGTCCCGCTGGATCTGCGCCCGCAAGGGGCAGCCCATCGTGGTCAGGGCCACGGTCACCGTGACCCGGCCGTCAGGGGCGACATCGGTGCCGCCGACCATGCCCAACTCGACGATGTTGCTGCCCAGTTCGGGGTCGATGACATCGCTGAGCAGCGCGCGGACGTCCTCAGGGGTCGGCGGAGGTGCCGTTGCGGCCGCCGGGTCGCCACCGGTGCCGGAGCCGGTACCGCTGCTGGTGGGCGGTTCCGGGTCCTGCGTCACGGTGGCGGCCACGCCGCGGAGTCTACGGGAGAGGTAACCCCCGCCAGCCCCTGCGTCCGGCGCGGCGACAGCGGGTAGGATTCACTCGCCGGTCCGCCACTCGATTGCGGAACGACCGACCCGAACATGTCGGTACCGAACAACCAAGGAGTGCCCCATGATCACGCTCACTCCCGCCGCGGCGAGCAAGGTCGGAGAACTGCTCGCGCAGGAGGGTGAAGACGATCTGGCTCTGCGGGTTGCCGTCCGGCCCGGCGGCTGCTCAGGATTCAGCTACGAGATGTACTTCGACACCGAAGTGACCGACAACGACCAGAGCGCCGAGTTCGACGGCGTCGGCATTGTCGTCGATGCCTCCAGTGCCATGCTGCTGCAGGGTGCCACCCTGGACTACAGCGACAGCCTGCAGAATGCCGGCTTCTCGATCGACAACCCCAACGCGCAGCGCACCTGCGGCTGCGGCCAGTCGTTCAGCTGAACGCCCCGCCGGCACAGGCCGGCGACGACATCACCCTCACCGTCGACGGTCGTCGGCACGCTGTTCCGGCAACCAATGCGTCGCTCCTGACGGTCCTGCGGGAGCACCTCGGCATCTCCGGGGTGAAGGACGGGTGCAGTCCCCAGGGGCAGTGCGGTGCCTGCACCGTGCTCGTGGACGGCGCGGCGCGGGTTTCCTGCGTGACCCCCGTGCGGCGCGTGGCGGGTCGTGAGATCACCACGCTGGCGGGCCTCGATCCGCTCCGCCGGCAGATCTGGGCCGACGCCTTCTGCGCCACCGGGGCCAGCCAGTGCGGGTTCTGCACGCCGGGAATCATCCTGCGCCTCGAGAGCCTGACGCGGCGCTCGCCCGGCGCCGAACCCGCCGGCGCGCTCGCCGCCCACCTCTGCCGCTGTACCGGCTGGCAGACCGTCCTGGAGGCCGCCCGGCTGGCCAACCGCGAGACCCCCGCCGCACCGCAGGCGCCCCGGGACTTTGCCGCGGCTGCCCGCCGGGCGGCCCTCGAGGGCGGCTGCCCGCAGGCCGTCGGTCCGCACGTGGCTTGCGGCGAGGGCGGATTCGCCGACGACATGGCACCGCCTGACGCCCTCGTGGCGGTCCCGGCGCCTGGTGGCGGCTGGGCGCTGGGCGAGACCCCGGCCGAGGCGCGCCGCGCCGCGGGCTCCGTCGAGGGCCGCCGCAGCACCCTGCGCGCGGAGGCGCCGCTGGAGGTCCCGCCCGGCGACTGGGATTGCACGCTGCGCACGTGCTGGAGCGAGCCCGGCTACCTCGAACTGGATGCCTCATGGTGTCTCCCGGGAGGGGAACCGGCGGACCCGCTGGCCAATGGCGGCGCGTTCGGGGCCAAGACACGGTCCGACGCCGCGGCCGCCGCCCGCAGGTTGGCCGATGAGACGGGCCGGGCGGTGCGGGTCCTGTACTCCCGTCCCGACACCACCCGCCTGGGATCCAAGCGCCCGCCCATCGCCGGCGGCGCCAATGCCGACGGCACGGGGCAACTCGCCGTCGCCCGTACGCCGGGAATCGCCGACGCCGTCGCCGCGGTTGCCCCCGGGCTGGAGGTCGTCGAGGTCGACGTCGCCGGACCGCCCACTTCGGCGGACATCCGCGCCGCCGGTGTCCTCGAGGCGCTGGCCCTGCTGGCCGGGGCCCGCGGCGCGGTGGGCCCGATCCGGCTGCCCAACGGTGGTGAGGCCACCGCGCAGGTGGGGGAGGAGATCACCGTCGAGGTCTCCTGTGGGCGCCCGTTGGATGAGGTGGTTCTGCGGTCCTACTGCATCGGTGCGGCGCACATGGCCTACAGCCTCGTGACGTCGGAGGCGATCGCCACCGACGCCGACGGGACCGTCGTGGACCTGACGGTGCGGTCCTTCGGCGTCGTGCCGGCGGCGCGCACGCCGCCCGTCGCGGTCAGGATCGCCCCCGGCGAGGCCGAGCCGGTGAACGGATCCGACGCGGTCTTCGTGGCCGTCGCCGCCGCCACCTGGCTGGCAAGGGGCTGCCCGCCGGTCTGGCCCACCGACCGGCGTTCTTAGCCCGCCGGGTCGCTTCCGGCGGCCTGTGCTGGGGTTTCGCGGCAAGTCGGCGAGAGTCGAGGTTCGTCACGTGTCCGGTTTGCGGCGCGTGACTTCTACACTGGCCGCTGTCTCCAGCCAACGTCGCCGGGGGACAGCGCACTAGCGACACCGGACCGACCGGAGGCATGGCAATGGCAACTCCCGCCGAAGTTGTTTCGCGTCTGCGAGACGAGGACATTCAGTTCGTGGACATGAGGTTCACCGACGTTCCCGGCACGCAGCACCACTACACGCTGCCGGCGCACGGGCTGACCGAGGACACCTTCGCCGAAGGGCTGGGCTTCGACGGCTCCTCGATCACCGGCTTCCAGACGATCGACCGGTCGGACATGCTCCTGCTCCCCGATGCCGACACCGGTTTCGTCGACCCCTTCTTCAAGTACAAGACCCTCGCCCTGCTGTGCACCGTCTACGACCCGGTGACCGGCTTCGAGTACTTCAAGGACCCCCGGGTCGTGGCCAAGCGGGCGGTGCGCTACCTGCAGGGCACCGGCGTGGCCGACACCTGCTACGTCGGACCCGAGGCCGAGTTCTTCATCTTCGACGGGGTGAACTACCACAACGAGCCCTACGGCTCGGCGTACGAGGTGCGTTCGGTGGAGGGCATCTGGACCAGCGGCGACACCCTCGATGCCCGTGACGATCCGAACCTCGGCCACAGGATCCGTTACAAGTCGGGCTACTTCCCCCTGCCTCCCCTGGACCGCCATCAGGATCTCCGGGCCGAGATGGTCGCCACCCTCGAAGAGTGCGGGGTGGAGGTGGAGTTGCACCACCACGAGGTCGGCACGGCCGGGCAGGCCGAGATCGACATGCGCTTCGATCACCTGCTGGCGATGGCCGACAAGACGCAGCTCTACAAGTACGTCTGCAAGAACGTGGCGGCTCGGGCGCAGAAGACCGTCACGTTCATGCCGAAGCCGATCTACGGCGACAACGGGTCGGGCATGCACGTCCACATGTCGTTGTGGAAGGACGGCGAGACGCTCTTCTACGACCGCGACAACTACGCCGGACTCTCGGAGATGGCGCGCCACTTCACCGGGGGTGTGCTGGCGCACGCCCCGGCGATCCTGGCGTTCGCGGCCCCGACGGTCAACTCCTACAAGCGGCTCGTCCCGGGATACGAGGCGCCGGTGAACCTGGTGTACTCCGAGCGCAACCGTTCCGCGGCCATCCGGGTGCCGCTGGTCTCGGAGAGCCCCGCCGCCAAGCGCATCGAGTTCCGGTGCCCCGACCCCTCCGCGAACCCCTACCTGGCCTTCTCCGCCATCCTGCTCGCCGGTCTCGACGGAGTCCTGAAGGGCACCGAACCGCCGGATCCTCTCGATAAGGACATCTACTCGCTGTCGCCCGAGGAGTTGGCGGGTGTGGCGACGGTTCCCGGCTCGCTCGGCCGGTCGCTCGACGCGCTCGCGGAGGATCACGACTTCCTGCGAGTGGGCGGGGTCTTCGGTGAGTCGCTTCTGGAGTCCTACATCGAGGCGAAGCGCGAGGAGATCGACACGGTCGGCCTGCGCCCGCATCCCATGGAGTTCGAGCTGTACTACTCGATCTGACCGCAGGCGTCCCCGGATCGACCCCGGGGCGGCCTCGGTAGCCTGGCGGGATGCTCCGGGTCGGCATCTGCCAGTTGAATCTGGTCGTCGGCGATCTCGACGGCAACGTCGAGCGCATGGTGGCGGCGCTGGCGGAGGTGTCCGATCGCGGTGGCGACGTGGCCGTCTTCCCCGAGTTGGCGGTCAGCGGCTACCCGCCGGAGGACCTGCTGGCCAAGCCGCGCTTCGCCCAGGACTGCCTGGCGGCGCTCGAGAAGATCGCCGCCGCGACGGGTCGCTGCGCGGCGATCGTGGGGCTGCCCACCTCCGGCGATGACGGCGCGCTGTTCAATGCCGCCGCGGTCTGTGCCGGCGGCGGCATCGTCGGCATGGCGCGCAAGGCCCACCTGCCCAACTACGGGGTCTTCGACGAGGAACGCCACTTCACCGCGGGCACGCCGGAGGCGCTCTTCGAGATCGCCGGTGTGGCGGTGGGGATCTCCATCTGCGAGGACGTCTGGATCGACGGCGGTGCCGTCGAGCAGTTGGTCGCCGGCGGCGCCCGGTTGATCGTCAACGTGAACGCCTCGCCGTACAGCATCGGCAAGCCGGACGAGCGGCTCGGCGTGCTGCGGCGGCGCATCGGGCGGACCGGCTGCCCGGTGGTGTACGTGAACCTGGTCGGCGGCCAGGACGAGCTGGTCTTCGACGGCCGCTCGCTGGTGCTGGACTCCGGCGGCACGGTCGTGGCACAGGCGCGGGCTTTCGAGGAGCAGGTGCTGCTCGTCGACGTGGCCACCGGGGATGCCGGTGCCTCGGCGAGCGCGGATCGGCCCGCTCTGCGGTGCATCCGTGTCAGCCCGTCGCCGGCGGTCGCTCCCGAGCCGCTGCCGGCCGCCGCCGTGCCGGCGGCGCTGGATCCCCTCGACGAGATCTACCGGGCGCTCGTCACAGCGACCCGCGATTATGTGACGAAGAACGGTTTCGGCGACGTCTGCCTTGGGCTGTCCGGCGGCGTGGACTCCTCGCTCGTCGCCACGGTGGCCCGCGATGCACTGGGCCCCGGGCGGGTGCACGGGGTGCTGATGCCGTCCCGCTACTCGTCGGACCATTCGCTGGCCGACGCCGAGGAGCTCTGCGCCAACCTGGGCATCGAGGGTCGTGTCATCGGCATCGAGCCGGCGCACCGAGCCTTCGAGGAGATGCTGGCGCCGGAGTTCGCGGGTCTCACCCCGGGCCTCGCCGAGGAGAACGTGCAGTCGCGCATCCGGGCCGTGCTGCTGATGGCACTGGCCAACAAGTTCGGCTGGCTGGTGCTGACCACCGGCAACAAGTCGGAGGCGGCGGTCGGCTACTCCACGCTCTACGGCGACTCGGCGGGCGCCTTCGCGCCGATCTCCGACATCTGGAAGATGCAGGTCTACGAGCTGGCCCGGAGGTGCAACGCCGTCGCCGGCCGGCCGCTGATTCCCGAGCGAGTGCTCGCCAAGGCGCCGTCGGCCGAATTGCGGCCCGACCAGCAGGACTCCGACAGCCTGCCGCTGTACGAGTCGCTGGACCCGGTGGCCCGCGCCCTCGTGGAGGGGGACAAGACGATCGGCGAGCTCATCGCAGCCGGCGCAGACCCCCAGCTCGTGCGCCGGGTGGGCCGGCTCGTGGATGTGGCGGAGTACAAGCGCCGGCAGGGACCGCCCGGCGTGCGGGTGACGCCCAAGGCGTTCGGCAAGGATCGACGCATGCCCATCACGAACCGCTACCGGGGCGAGGCCAGGGACTGAGCTGCACGCCGGCTCTGTCCCGCCGCGGGAGATCCGTCGGAGGTGACGCCATGATGATCGAGGAACTGACCGATGCGCTGGGAGGCTACGTCTGGCTCCAGCGGAATCTGGCGGATGGACTGCACTCGTGGCGTGCCGTCGAGAGCGATGCCGAAGTGGCCGTGTACCTGCACAGCACGGCGTGCCGGTTCGAGCAGCACGGCGCCGGCTGGGAGGCACTCCTGGCGGACTCTCCGGCTCTGGCGGCCTCCGAGAGGGTGCGGGCGCCGTCTCCGGGATGGGAGCAGGTCTTCGACGGAGCCGCCAGCGGGACGGCGGAGCGCCTCGTCATCCTGCTCGACGTCGTTCTGCCCCGGATGCTGATCTCCCTCGAGCGCTTCGCCGCTCAACTCGGGGAGGTATCCGAAGCCGCGGAGCAGCGATTCTGCGCCGGTGTGGCCTCCGATCTGGCCGCTCAGCAGTCCCGGGGCCTGGCGCTGCTGGACGAGCGGACCCCGGCGCCGAGCCGGCGGCGGCTCTCGGCGGCACTGGGAAGGCGTCTGGCCGACCTGTCGTGCTGAGGACTCGCGCCGTTGAACCGGCCACCGCGCTCTGTATGGTGAACTCACGGCGCGGGGCCAATGGAGTCTCCGGCAACCGGTAGTAGCCACTTCCTGATTCTGGGGAGACATCGTCTGTGGCGAGAGAGCGCGTTGAGCGGGACGAGGAAGATCTCGTCCGCCTCTATCTGACCGACATCGGCCAGTACACGCTGCTTACGAAGGACGACGAGGTCGAACTGGCCCAGAAGATCGAGGTCGGGATCGAGGCTCGGGAGGAACTGGCGGTCGGCAAGGCGCTGCGCCCCAACCGGCGAGTCGAGTTGCGCCGTCTGGTCCACGAGGGCGAGCAGGCCGAGCGGCAGTTCGTGCAGTCGAACCTGCGCCTCGTGGTGTCGATTGCGAAGAAGTACCAGGCCTCGGGCCTGCCCCTGCTGGACCTGGTCCAGGAAGGCAATCTCGGACTGATGCACGCGGTCGAGAAGTTCGACTGGCGCAAGGGGTTCAAGTTCTCCACCTATGCCACTTGGTGGATCCGCCAGGCCATCACCCGCGGTATCGCCAACACGGGCCGCACGATCCGCCTGCCCGTCCACGCCGGCGACACCCTCACCCGCCTCCAGAAGGCCCGCGCCCGCCTCGAACTGCGCTACGGCCGGCCGGCAACGCTCAGCGAACTCGCCGCCGAAGTGGAAATGCCCGAGCAGAAGGTGACCGAGGCGCTGCGCTTCGCCGCCGAGCCGCTGTCCCTGTCCGAACCCCTGCGCGAGGACGGCGACGCCGAACTGGGCGACGTCGTGGAGGATCGGTCGGCCGAGTCTCCCTTCGAGGTGGCGGCCACCTCGTTGCTTCCCGAGGAGATCAGGCGACTCCTGGCGCCCTTGGACGAGCGTGAGCGGGAGATCCTCACCCTGCGCTACGGGTTGGACCGCGGCGAGCCGCGCACGCTCGAGGAGGTCGGCGAGCACTTCAACCTGACCCGCGAGCGCATTCGCCAGATCGAGGCGCGGGCGATGTCGAAGCTGCGCCACCCCTCCTCGGACACCGGCGCCCGCGACCTGCTGGCCGTCTGAGCCCAGCCACTCGCGGCGAGGCGGCCGCGGCCCGGTAGGGTCGCCCTTGGAGGTGTCCGAGCGCCTGGTGGGCTCCCCCGCCTTCAAAGCGGGTGGGACGGGCGATCCCCGTCCGGCGGGTTCGATTCCCGTCCACCTCCGCTGTTGCGCGGTCCGTACGTGCCGCCGGGCGGCTTGCCGTCCGGCAGCGGGCGCCGTCGTGCGGTGGCCGCGGGTGTGGCGCGGGATTCCCGTCCACCTCCGCGATCTCCATCCCACGTCGGCTGTTGCGCGACCGTGAGCTTGCGACCGGATATCGCACTCGTATACTTCTGCGCAATGAAGAAGTTCTTCCTCTTCGTGTTGGTTGCGGTACTCGTGGCCTGGGTGGCCAAGAAGGTCCGCGAGGTCTGACTTCCTGATTCTCGGAGCCCGCACCACCCGGGCCTGAGCACTTTCTCCGGCGCATCCGGCGCCACTTTCTCCTGCTTCCCCCGCAGACGAGTTGACGGCCGCGCCTGCAGGCGCGGCCAGGAAGGGGAAGTGGACGATGTACGTTGCGTGCTGGTCGGTCAAGGGAGGTTCGGGGACCTCGGTCGTTGCGGCCCTGGCGGCGCGCCGGTGGGCTGCAAACGCTGACGCCGGTGCCCTGCTCGTGGATCTCTGCGGGGATGCCGCAGGGTTGCTGGGGGTTCCCGAACCGGCGACACCGGGGGTCGCCGACTGGTTGAGCGTTGGCGACGAGGTGCCGATCGACGCACTGCGTCGCCTGGAGCGAGAGGTGGCTGCAGGACTCTTCCTGCTGCATCGAGGGTCGGGACCGCTCCATCGGGTTGATCGGGCCGACGTCATGGCACGGGAGCTGGCCTCCGAGCACCGGGTGGCGGTGGTGGACGGTGGCTGCCTGTGGCGGGCCGGCGGCGAGGAAGCCGGAGGGACCGCGGCGGGCGCGCCACCCGACGACATCGACGTGCGGCGGCGGATCGTCGCGGGCGCCGATCGGTCGTGGCTTGTGACTCGGGCCTGCTTCCTGTCGTTGCGCCGTGCGGCCAGGGCACCGCTGCAGCCGAGCGGCGTGGTGCTGCTCGTCGAGCCGGGCCGACCCCTGACTGCTGGAGACGTGGAGGACGTTGTGGGGGCTCCGGTGGTTCTGCGTCTCGACGTCGACCCTGCGGTGGCCCGAGCCGTTGACGCGGGGCTACTGGCCGCCAGGGTCCCCGCGGCGCTGGACCGCGCCCTGGCGCAGGCCAGCCCGGCGTGAGCGCTGCACTCCACGCTCGAGCCGCGGCGGCGGGTCAAGACCCGAGGCGCGTCGGCGGTCCGG
Source organism: uncultured Acidimicrobiales bacterium (assembly GCA_964618115.1). GTDB lineage: Bacteria > Actinomycetota > Acidimicrobiia > Acidimicrobiales > CATQHL01 > VXNF01. The sequence continues at coordinate 2,370 of CAZTZI010000163.1, read as the reverse complement.
AACAGCTCGCGGCCGTCGAGCGGGATCTGCACCGGATCGTCGTGGACGCTCACCTCGCCGGCGAGCCGGCTGGACTCGAGCAGATCGGCGAGTTGGCGCGCCAGCGGGCACCGTTGCTCAGCCCGGAACTTCAGGAACGGCTGGTGGAGCGCGTGGCGGCGCGGCTGGCCGGCCTGGGGCCACTGGAGACTCTCGTCACCGATGATGCGGTGAACGAGGTCATGGTCAACGGCGCCGGCGCGGTCTGGGTGGAGGAGAGCGGGGTGCTGCGGCGGACCACGGTTGTGGTCGGCGAGTCCACTCTCAACCAGCTGATCGAGCGAGTCGTGGCGCCTCTCGGTTTGCGAGCCGACCGGACGTCGCCGCTGGTGGATGCGCGGCTTCCCGACGGATCGCGGGTGAATGTCGTCATGCCCCCTGTTGCTGTTGACGGGCCTTACCTGATCATCCGGCGATTCCGGGCCTGCGACCTCAGTCTCGAGGACTTCGCCCCGCCGCCGGTGGCGGCGCTACTGCGCTGGATGGTGCTGTCCCGGGCGAACATCGTCGTGAGCGGTGGGACAGGCGCCGGCAAGACGACGTTCCTGAACACCATCGCGGCGCACATTCCGGCCGACCAGCGAATCGTCACTGTCGAGGACGCCGCCGAACTGAGCCTCAAGGCCAGTCACGTCGTACGACTGGAGTCGCGGCCATCCAGCGTGGAGGGGCTCGCCGCGACCACGGTCCGGGACCTCGTGCGCAATGCCCTGCGCATGCGGCCCGACCGGATCCTGGTCGGCGAGGTCCGGGGAGCGGAGGCATTCGACATGTTGCAGGCCATGAACACCGGCCACGACGGATGCCTGTCCACATGCCACGCCAACAGCCCGCCCGACGCGCTCGGCCGTCTCGAGACGATGGTTCTCATGGCGGGCGCGGGGCTGCCGCTGCAGGCGGTCCGCGATCAGATCGGCGCCGCCGTGGACTTCGTGGTGCACCTGGCGCGGGGCTCAGCGGGCGCACGGCGTGTTGTCGGGGTCGCCGAGGTGCGTCGTGGCCCGGAGCGGCTGGCCGCGCTGGCGGACGCGTCCGGTTTGCGAGCGCTACCCACCGAGCCGCCGCGGGGTTTCGACGCCGCTCCTGCCGACCCGGCGTGGCTCGATCTCTGAACGTCGGCGGACCCGGGCGGCATCTGGAACCGAAGAACCGGAACCAAGGAGGACAAGGACGTGACCGATGCGTTCGGCTACACGGTGGCGATCGTGCTGGCAGCGGTGGCGCTGCGCCGTCTACCCGTCGAGCTGAGCCGCTGGCGGGCGCGACGCCGGAGCCGCCTGCTGTGTCATCGAACAGGAGGCGAAGGGCCCCCTGCGGGGAACGTCGCCCCGGTCGTGCCGCGTGCTGTGAGGGGACGGCGAACCGGCGGTGGGCGACCTCGCCGCCGGCTGCGACGCGCCCTCGCTGATGCGGCGGTGCCTTGCAGCGAGTCGCAGGCGACCGCCGTGTGGGGTGCGGCCATCGCCACCGGGACCTGCGGTGGGCTGGTCCTGGCCTCGGGTGCCGGCGCCGCGGCAGGTGCCGTCGCCGGCCTCGCCGGACCACCGACGATCCTGTGGGCAGCGCGCCGCCGCCGGGCGCGACTCGTCGTCGAAGCGCTGCCGGGATTCCTGGAGCGAGTGGCCCGATCGCTGCGCGCCGGCGTCTCGACGGTGACGGCCATGGAGGAGGCGCTTCCTCCCGACGGTCCGCTGGCCGTGGATCTCGGCGGCGTCATGGCGGACGTGAGGGTCGGTCGCTCGCTGCCGGCGGCGCTCGACCGCTGGCGGGAGCGGCACCCACTGGCGGAGGTCAACCTGGCTGCTGCGGCGTTGTCCATCGGGGCCACCTCCGGCGGCCGGCGGGCCCCCGCCGTCGACGGCGTGGCGGCGACTCTGCGAGAGAACCGCACCGCCCAACGCGAGGTCGCCTCGCTCGCTCAGCAGGGACGCCTGTCGGGACTGCTGATCGCCCTGCTGCCGCTGTGCTTCCTCGCGTTGTCAGCCATGATCGACGGCGCCTCGCTGGGTGTGCTCTACCGCAGCGCTGTCGGGGTGTTCTGCCTCGTGACCGGGCTCGCCCTGAACGTTGTGGCCTTCGTGTGGATGCACCGGATCACGCGACTGCGATGACGGCACTGCTGGGGGCTTGGTTGGCTGTGGTCCTGTGGGGTGTCCTGCTGTGGCGTCCCTCGTCATCGGTGCGCCGGGCGCGCTTCGCCGCCCTGGGGCCGCCGACCCCTCGCCGTCGCCTTCGGCCGGCCGCGTCGCTGGGGAGAGTCCTGCGCTCGCTTGCGGGACGCCCGGCCAACGCTGCGGCGGACAGGAGTGCCGGGCTGGTCGCGCTGGCTCT
>CAZTZI010000162.1:0-20007 GCA_964618115.1 uncultured Acidimicrobiales bacterium | reverse complement strand
CTCGCCTACCACCGTCAGCTGCGGGGCAAGCGCATGACAACCTCGGCGCTCGACGGCATTCCGGGTCTGGGCCCGGCCCCCGACCGGGCCACGACGGCCCGTCAGGAACGGAACTTGGCGTGGACGGCCTCGGCGACGGTGTCGGGGAGCCAGCTGAGAGCTTGCAGATCCTCCAGGGAACTCGCCTGGACGGCCCGGACGCCGCCCAGCTCGGCCACGATCCGCTTGCGCCGGGCCGGGCCCAGACCCGGAATGCCGTCGAGCGCCGAGGTTGTCATGCGCTTGCCCCGCAGCTGACGGTGGTAGGCGAGGGCGAAGCGGTGGCTCTCGTCACGGATGCGCTGCAGGAGGTACAGAGCCTCGGACTGGCGCGGTATGCGCACCGCCCCGGGCTGGTCGGGCACGAAGACCTCCTCGAACTGCTTGGCCAGCGCGGCCGCCGGGATCTCCCCCGCAAGGCCCAGGCGGACCAGCACCCGCTTGGCCACGCCAAGCTGCCCGAGACCGCCGTCCACCAGCAGCAGCTGCGGCGGGTAGGCGAAGCGGCCGCGCTCGCCGGGCGGCAGGTGGCGGTTGTCGAGGTAGTTCCGCAGGCGCCGCTCCAGCACCTCCTCCATGGCGGCCAGGTCGTCGTTGCCCGTCACGTTGCGCAGGCGGAAGCGGCGGTACTCCGACTTGCGCGGCAGGGCGTCCTCCATGACCACCATCGACCCCACGTAGTCCTGCCCGCCGAGGTGGCTCATGTCGTAGCACTCGATCCGCAGCGGGGCGTCGGGCAGGCCCAGATACTGCTGCAGCTCGTTGAGCGCCCGGGCGCGGCTGTTGTGGTCACTGGCCCGCTTCAGCCGGTGGCGCTGGAGCGAGTCGGCGGCGTTCTGGCGGGCGGTCTCGGCCAGCCGTCGCTTGGCGCCCCGCTGCGGCACCCTGATCTGCACCTTCGAGCCCCGCAGGCCTCCCAACCAGGCGGCGTACATATCCTGCGCGGCGGGCAACTCCGGGACGAGTACCGCCTTGGGATAGCCCAGCGGGTTCTCGTCGAAGTAGATCCGCTCCAGGATCCGGCCCGTCAGCTCGGGCTCGGAGAGGTCCTCGGCACGGTCCACGATGAAGCCGCGCTGGCCCATGACCCGGCCCTTGCGGACGAAGAACACCGACACGGCCGCCTCCAGCTCGTCGGACGTCACACCGAAAACGTCGACGTCCTCGGCCCGCGAGCCCACCATCTCCTGGCGCTCGATGGCTTTGCGCACGCTCACCAGACGATCCCGCAGCCGGGCGGCCTTCTCGAAGTCAAGCGTCTCGGCGGCGACGGCCATGTCGGCCTCGAGGCGTGCTGTGATCTCCTCGGTGTCGCCGCCGAGGAAGTCCAGGAGTTCGGCGACCAGTTCGTCGTAGTGCTCCTGGTCGATCTCGCCCACGCACGGCGCGGCACAGCGCTCGATGTGATACAGCAGGCAGGGCCGGCCGAGACGCTGGTGGTCGGCGAACTTGTTGTCCGAGCAGGTGCGGATCGGGAAGGTGCGAAGCAGCAGGTCGAGCGTCTCGCGGATGGCATAGGCGTGGCCGTAGGGGCCGAAGTAGCGGTTCCCCTTGCGCTTGCGGCCCCGCACGACCATCGCCCGGGGCCATTCGTCCACGAGGGTCACGCACAGGAACGGGTAGCTCTTGTCGTCGCGGTAGCGCACGTTGAAGCGCGGCTGGTGGCGCTGGATGAGGCTGTACTCCAGCAGCAGGGCGTCCACCTCGTTGGCGACGGTGATCCAGTCCACGCCCGCTGCCGTGGCGACCATCTGGGCGGTGCGCGGCGCCAGCTGCGCCGGACTCTGGAAGTAGCTGCCGACGCGGCTGCGCAGCGACTTGGCCTTGCCGACGTAGATGATCCGGCCGTCAGCGTCGAGGAACTGGTACGACCCGGGGGCGTCGGGGATGGTCGCGGCGGGCGGGCGCTCCAGCACGGCCCCATCGTAGGAGCGGTGAGGATGCCGGCCCCGTGAGCGGTGCGCCGCGACCCGCGGGTGCCGGAGCCTGGATTCCGGCCTCCGCCGGAATGGCGAGGCCGGGGTCAGGAAGCTGGGACTCCTAGCCGCCGGCCTCGAGGTGGACCCGGTCGGCGGCGAAGGACTCCACGTCGTCGTAGTCCGCAAGATTCAACTCGCCGGAGATGCGGCCCTGGGCGATGACGTAGACCCGGTCGGCGACCTCGAAGATCTCGGCGTCCTCGGTGCAGTACAGCACGACCGCCTCACCATGGCCTTCCATGTCCGGGAGCCCCAGCTGGCTCTCGGGATCGGCGTACTGGCGCAGCAGCCGGTAGATCTCCGACTTGCTGCCCACGTCCACGCCGCGCGTGGGCTCCTCGAGGACTAGGACCTTGGGGCGGGTGGCGGTGGCCGCGCCGATCACCACCTTCTGCTGGTTGCCGCCGCTGAGCGAGCCGATGGGATCGTCCACCGAACCCGCCTTCACCCTGAACTGGTCGGCGAGGTGCTCGGCCGCCGCCCGCAGCGTGCGGGGATGCAGCAACCCCAGCCGGTCGCAGATGTCGGTGCTGAGGCGCGAGAGCAGGTTCTCGCCCACCGACAGGTTGAAGAAGAGGTTCTCGGCCCGGTTCGCCCCCACGAATCCCACCCGGTCGGTGGCGGCCTTGGCACTCCTGCCGTCGCCGTTGGTCTCCGAGGTGCTGTCCACCCCGACACGAAGCGAGCCGGTCGCCGGTGCGAAGCCCGCCAGCGAGTGGACCAGCGCGCGAGCTCCGGATCCCTCCACACCGGAGATGGCCACGATCTCGCCGCGTCCCACCGACATGTCGATGTCGGAGAATCCGCCATCGCGGTGCGTCCAGCCCGAGAGCCGCAGAGCGACCGAGTCCTGCTCGCCGACCGCTCGGGCCGCCGTGATGTCGCCCTTGAGGTCGTGGGCTCCGGCCTCGCCTCCCTTGGCGACGCCGACGACGAGCTCGCGGGCGACACGTTCCTCGGTCAGGTCGTCGCCGCTCAGGATCACCCGGCACCGCCCGTCGATGATCATCCCCACCCGGTCCGCATGCACCACCAGTTCGTGCAACCGGTGCGACACCAGGATCACCAGGCGTCCGGAATCGGCCAGATCGTGCATACGGCGGAAGAGATCCTCGGACTCCTCCTCCGTCAGAGCCGAGTTGGGCTCGTCGAACAGGAAGATGCGGGCATCCTGCGCCAGGGCGCGGGCGATCTCGGTGCGCTGTTGCGCCGCCAGGGGGAGATGCTCGAGAACCGTGCCGGCATGTGCGCTCAGACCCATGTCCGCCAGCAGTTCGGTCTCGGCGGCATCGATGCGCCGGTTCAGGATCCTCCTGTGCTCCCTGCCGACGAGCAGGTTCTCCGCAACCGTCAGGTTCAGGAAGACCTGCGGCTCCTGGTGCACGATCGTGACCTGGTCGGCCAGATCCGCGGCGTCGCGCTCGGCGCCGTCCAGCAGGATGCGTCCCCGGTCGGCGACCACCTCGCCCGCCAGCGTCTTGACCATCGTGCTCTTGCCCGAACCGTTGGGCCCGGCGATTCCGAGGATCTCGCCGGGCTGCGCCCTGATGTCCAGCCCGCCGAGCGCGACGGTGTCGCCATACCGTTTGTGCAGCCCCTCGATGACGATTCCCTCGCCGGGGACCACAGCCGTCATCGCTCGTCGCTCGTCCTCAGGAGACCGAGCCGCGAGCCGAGATCCCGCAGTCCGGCACCCAGCGACTCACCCCCCTGGCGACTCCGCGCCCACTGATCCAGCACGACCGCGGCGATCGTGACCGTGCCCAGCCACATCTGCTGCACGAACGCGCCTGTTGCGTTGAGGGCCAGGCCGTTGGAGATGACCGCCAGCAGAAGGGCACCCAGGAGGGTGCCCGAGACGGTGCCGCGCCCTCCCGACAGGCTCGCACCGCCGACGATGACCGCCGTGAACACCGGGAACAGGTAGACGCCACCCTGGTTGGGCTGGACCTGCGAGATGAAGGAGAAGTCCAGCAGGCCACCCACGGTCGCCATGCAGGCGCAGAGCACGAATGCCAGCGTCTTGTAGCGGCGCACCGGCAGCTTGGCCAGGACGGCAGCCTGCTCGTTGCCGCCGATGGCCTTCATCCTGAAGCCGAACACGCCGCGCGACAGCAGGATGCCGAACACGATGGCGAAACCCGCCAACCAGACCACCTGGAGCGGGAAGCGGCCGGGCAGCGCGTAGTTGCTGGCCAGCGCCCGGAAGAACGTGTACTCGGCGGCGTCGACGTAGTCGCCGCCGCGTACCTGCCATTCCTCGGGATCCGGCGGCAATTTCTGCGCCAGGATCGGCGTATTCCTGCTTATGAGCAGGGTGAACCCGAAAACGAGTGTGTTGGATCCCAACGTCACGATGAACGACGGAACTTTGACCACGTTCACGAAGAAGGAATTGAACAGACCCACCCCGATGGCGACGGCGAATGCAACCAGGATCCCGACGGCGATGTGATAGCCGAGTTCGACCCACATCTTCCCCATGACGACGGCGGAAAGAACCGCCAGCGCGGAGAACGACAGGTCGATCTCGCCAACCAGGAGAACGACCAGCAGACCGAGACCGATGATGCCGAGAACGCCCATCAATCTGATCATCACGACCAGGTTCCCCGACTTGAGGAACAGCCAGTCCGACCAGACGGCGAAAACGAACCCCGCGATGACGACGGCCGCCAGCAGCCCGCCGACGCGCTGCAGGCCCAGCCCCCCGAGCCGCGCTGGAGCCCGGTCGCGAGGCTCCTCAGCCTCCGTGGTCTCTGCGTCGTTCGTGTCGTTGCTCACGCGACTTCCCCCTGGGTGATCAGCCTCGGGAACGTCGTGATGGGAGGAGGGATCCGATCCCTCCTCCCATCACAGGCACGTCGGAGTGTCAGCCGCCGAGGATCAGATCCAGGTCGCGGCGGGCCGCCTCGACCTGGTCCTTCTGGATCGGCAGCAGCGTCTGCGTGTTCGGCAGGATCCTGCCGTTGGCCAGGAACTCGGCACAGGCGATGGCGCCGAAGCCGGCCTGCTCCGACCAGCGCTGGTCGAGCGCCGCCACCTGGATGCCCCGCTCGACGCCGTCGAGCTGTCCGTAGCTCACGTTCCAGCCGATCGTGAACACCTCGCCCTCACGGCCACCGTCGATGATCGCCCGGTTGGCGTGCTCGGCGCCGATGTCCACGTTCTCGATGAAGTCCAACTCGGGGTTGCCGACCAGGATCGCCGAGTAGTCGTCGTAGCTGATCCCCGGGTCGTAGCCGCCGCCGCCGACCTGGATCCCGTTCTCGGGAGTGGTGAGGAACTGGGCGTCGGGGAGCAGTTCCAGGATGCGGTCGTAGAAGCCCGTCATCCGACCCTGGGCCCAGAACTGCGTCGGATCACCGCCGGAAACCATGAAGGTGTCCCACTCGTGCCCGTTCTCCCGCATGAACTCCACGGAGAGCTCAGCGGCCTGACGGCCCTCGTTGTACGGCACCTGGGTGAAGTTGGTGAACTCGTTGCCGTTCGTCGTGAGGCCCACGGTGAACACGGGGATGCCGTCGGCGAGGAGGCGGTTGGTGAGCTCGGTGAAGGAGTTGGAGTCCGCCGGCTCGATCGACAGGCAGTCGACCTGATCGACGGCAACCTGCGCCTCGATCTGGGCGATCTGCTGCGGGATGTCGGAGGGAGACGTCACCGGCGCCACGACCGTGAAGTTCATGGGGTAGATCCGGTAGGCGTCACCCTGGGTGGCCCGGAAACCGGCCTCGTACTGGTCGGAGAACAGCGCGATGCCCGAGGACTGGTAGGAGAACAGGTAGTTGACCGGCTCTCCGGTCCGGATCTTCTTGGCGATGCGCTCGTTCAGCACGAAGTCGCTGCCGTCCCTGAGGACATGCGTGAACGGCAGGTCGCCGCCGGCCTCGGTGGCGGCCGCCTGCGCGGCTGCGAGCTGGTCGGTTGCGAATTCGAGCGACTCCTGCGCGGCGGCGGCCTCCTCGCCCGCAGCGGCAGCCTCGGCCTGCGCAGCGGCGGCCTCCTGCTGGGCAGCGGCGGCCTCGGCCTGGGCGGCGGCAGCCTCGGCCTGGGCCGCAGCAGCCTCCTCCTGCGCCTGCGAGGCGAATGCCTGTGCCTCATCAGCCGTGGCCTGGGCGGCCTCCAGGGCTGCCTCTGCGGCAGCCACGGCCGCCACGTTGCCCTCGGCAGTGGCCTGCGCAAGGTCCGCAGCCGCGCTCGCCGCATCGGCAGCGGCCTGCGCGGCGGCGGCAGCGGCGTTGGCCGCTGCAGTCTCGGCCTCGAGAGCGTCCGCCCTGTTGTTCGCCGCGGCGGCGTCGGCCGCAGCGGCGGAAGCCGCGGAAGCTGCTGAGGCGGCCTCGGAACGGGCAGCTGCGGCCTCGGCCATGGCGTCGTCCGCAGCACTGGTGTCGGCAGCGCACGACGCCGCCAGCACGGCCAGCGCGGCCAGCAACGGAATCACGAACCAACGGCTCTTGCGTCTACGTGTCATGTTGGTCTCTCCCCCTGTTGTATTGGGTCATGGTGAGGCACTTCCCGGACCGTCGCGATCCGGCCTGCGCCGCGCTTATGGAACTGGCACGCACGGATTGCCGAGGCGCCACAACGGCATCATTCAAGTACACCGGCAGCCGGCGAGCAAACCAGTGGACGTGGCCGGGCCCCACTACACGAGAAGACGTCGCAGGAAGCGGCCGGTGTGGCTCTCCTCGTCTTTGGCGACCAACTCCGGAGGGCCTTCGGCCACGATGCGCCCGCCGCCGTCGCCGCCCTCGGGACCGAGGTCGATGATCCAGTCGGCGGTCTTGATCACGTAGAGGTTGTGCTCGATCACGAGCACCGTGTTGCCGACGTCGGTGAGCCGGCTCAGCACGCCGAGCAGCTTGCCGATGTCGTCGAAATGCAGGCCCGTGGTGGGTTCGTCCAGCAGATAGATGGTGTGGCCCGTGGAGCGCTTGGCCAACTCGCTCGCCAGCTTCACCCGCTGCGCCTCCCCGCCCGACAGCGTCGGCGCCGGCTGGCCGAGGCGGATGTAGCCCAGACCCACGTCCACCAGCGTGCGCAGGTGCCGGGCAATGGCCGGCTGGTTGACGAAGAACCCCAGCGCCTCCTCGCAGGACATCGCCAACACCTCGGCGATGTTCCGACCCTTGAACGTGATGTCCAGCGTGTCGCGGTTGTAGCGGGCGCCCCCGCAGACCTCACACGGCACGTACACGTCGGGCAGGAAGTGCATCTCGATGCGGATGTTGCCGTCGCCCGAGCAGGCGTCGCAGCGCCCGCCGGACACGTTGAAGGAGAACCGGCCGGGCTGGTAGCCCCGCACCCGCGCCTCGTTGGTGCGCGAGAACAGCTTGCGGATGTGGTCGAACACGCCCGTATAGGTGGCGGGGTTGGACCGGGGCGTGCGGCCGATGGGCTGCTGGTCGATGCTGATGACCTTGTCCAGCGCCGAGATCCCGTCGATGCCCCGGTGGCGCCCGGGCACCATCCGCGAGCGGTACACCTTCTGCATCAACGCCCGGTAGAGGATGTCGTTCACCAGCGTGCTCTTGCCAGAGCCCGACACGCCGGTCACCGCCACGAAGCACCCCAGCGGAATCTCCACGTCCAAGTCGTCCAGGTTGTGCTCGCGCGCCCCTCGCACGACCAGCCAGTCGTCGCCGGGCGGGCGGCGCAGCAACGGGATCGGGATCTCGCGCTCCCCGCTGAGATACCGGCCGGTGAGCGAGGCCTCGTTGGCCAGCAGCGCCTCCACGTTGCCGCTGTGCACGATGTCGCCGCCGTGGCTGCCCGCGCCCGGACCGATGTCCACCACGTGGTCGGCGGTGCGGATCGTCTCCTCGTCGTGCTCCACGACGATCACCGTGTTGCCGAGATCGCGGAGCCGCAGCAGGGTGTCCAGCAGGCGGGCGTTGTCGCGCTGGTGCAGCCCGATGGACGGCTCGTCCAGCACGTACAGCACCCCCACCAGCCCGCTGCCGATCTGCGAGGCCAGCCGGATGCGCTGCGCCTCTCCCCCCGAGAGCGTGCCGGCCGACCGCCCCAGGGTGAGGTAGTCCAGCCCCACGGCCAGCAGGAAGCTCAGACGGGACCTCAGCTCCTTCAGGACCTGGTCCGCGATGAGCGCGTCGCGCTCGCTCAGGCGGATCTCGTCGAACAGCCTGGCGGCTTCTCGGATGGACAGCGTGCAGACATCGTTGATGTTGCGGCCGTCGATGGTCACCGCCAGCGGCAAGGGGCGCAGGCGCGCGCCCCCGCAGTGCGCGCAGGGCACCTCGCGCATGTAGCCCTCGATCTTCTGGCGGCTGGTCTCCGAGCCGGTCTCGGAGTGGAGCCGCTGCAAGTTGGGGATGACACCCTCGAACCGCGCGTTGTAGCTGCGCACGCGCCCGTAACGGTTCCGGTACCGGACCTGGACCCGCCGGCCCAGACCGCCGTGCAGGAAGACCCCCTGTGCCTTCGGGGGAAGGGTCTCCCAGGGAGCATCGAACTCCACCCCCAACTCCTCCGCGGTCGACTCCAGCAGGCGCTCGTAGTACTGGCTGTGGCCGCTGCTCCACGGGGCCAGCGCGCCCTCGGCCAGGCTGAGGGCCGGGTCGGGCACGACCAGATCGGGATCCACCTCGAACCGGGTGCCCAGCCCGTCGCACTGCGGGCAGGCGCCGTAGGGCGAGTTGAACGAGAAGTTGCGGGGGGCGAGTTCCTCGAATGACTTGCCGTCACTGGGCCGGGCCAGGTGCTGGGAGAACGTCAGGACCTCGCCGGGTTCCACGTCGAGTTCGAGTTCCCCCACCTCTGCGCCGAGCTTGACCACCTCGATCTGGACGACGCCGTCGGCCAGCCGCAACGCCGCCTCCACGGAGTCGGTCAGGCGCCTCTCGATCCCCTCCCGGGAGACCAGGCGGTCGACCACGACCTCGATGTCGTGCATCTCGTAGCGGGCCAGATCCAGGCGAGGTCTGCCGTCGGCGTCGGTGCCCGCCACGTCGGCCAGTTCGTGCAGCTCGCCGTCGATGCGCGCCCGCACGTATCCCTCGGCCTCCAACTCCGCCAGCAGCGTCTCGTAGGTGCCCTTCCGTCCTCGGACCACGGGGGCGAGAACCTGGAAGCGCGTGCCCTCCGGTAGCCGCAGCACCCTGTCGACGATCTGCTGTGGCGTTTGGCGTACCAGTGGCTCGCCGGTCTCGGGGTCGTGGGGGACGCCGACGCGGGCGAACAGCAGGCGCAGATAGTCGTAGACCTCGGTGATGGTGCCGACGGTCGAGCGGGGATTGCGGGAGGCGCTCTTCTGGTCGATGGAGATGGCCGGCGAGAGCCCCTCGATGAAGTCCACGTCGGGCTTGTCCATCTGGCCCAGGAACTGCCGTGCGTAGGCCGACAGGGACTCCACGTAGCGGCGCTGTCCCTCGGCATAGAGGGTATCGAAAGCCAGGGACGACTTCCCTGAACCGGAGATGCCGGTGAAGACGATGAGCTGGTCGCGCGGCAGTTCGAGGGACACGTCGCGCAGGTTGTGCTCGCGTGCTCCCCGTATGACCAGCCGATCGCCCACGGGTCCATCGTAGGTGTCGGAATGCCGCATCGGAGCCCTCCCCGGCTGTGGAAAACCTGGAGAAAACCGCCGTTGTTCAGGCGCCGACGGCGTGCGCTCCCGCTATGTCGCGCAGTTCCCGCCGGAGTTCGGCGATCTCGTCGCGCAGGCGCGCCGCGTACTCGAAACGGAGGTCGCCGGACGCGGCCTGCATCTCCTCGGTGAGGGCGGCGATCAATCGGGGCAGATCGTCCCCCGAGACGTCGAGGCCCTCCGTCTGAGCACCCGCCGCCCCGCGCCGCCGGCGCCGCTCGTGGCGCTGGCGCTCGGGTACCGGCGCCGTCTCCTCCGGTCGGATGAGGGCCAGGATGTCGGTCACGGCCTTGCGGATGGTCTGCGGGCTGATGCCGTGGGTGGTGTTGTGCGCCTGCTGGCGGGCGCGTCGGCGATTGGTCTCGCCGATGGCCCGGCGCATGGAGTCGGTCACCACGTCGGCGTACATGACCACTTGGCCGTCCACGTTGCGTGCGGCGCGGCCGATGGTCTGGACCAGCGAGGTCTCGCTGCGCAGGAAACCCTCCTTGTCGGCGTCCAGGATCGCCACGAGGGACACCTCGGGCAGGTCCAGGCCCTCCCGCAGCAGGTTGATGCCGACCAGCACGTCGAAGTGGCCGAGCCGCAGGTCGCGCAGGATCTCGATGCGGGCCAGGGTGTCGACCTCGCTGTGCAGGTAGCGCACCCGTACGCCCATCTCCAGCAGGTACTCGGTGAGATCCTCCGCCATCTTCTTGGTGAGCGTCGTGACCAGCACGCGCGCTTCGGCGGCGACCCGCTCGCGGATCATCTCCTGCAGGTCGTCGATCTGGCCCTTCGTCGGCTTCACCACCACCTCGGGGTCCACCAGGCCGGTGGGCCGCACGATCTGCTCGACCACCCGGTCCGACACCGACAACTCGTAGGGCCCGGGGGTCGCCGACAGGAACACCACCTGTCCCACGCGCTCGAAGACCTCGTCGAAGGTGAGCGGCCGGTTGTCGGCCGCAGAGGGCAGGCGGAAGCCGTGTTCGATGAGGGTCAGCTTGCGGCTGCGGTCGCCCTGATACTGCCCGTGCAGCTGCGGCACCGCCACGTGCGACTCGTCGATCACGGTGAGGTAGTCGTCGGGGAAGTAGTCCAGCAGCGTGAAGGGGGCCTCACCCGGCCCTCGCCCGTCGATCGGCGCGGAGTAGTTCTCGATGCCGTTGCAGTAGCCCAGTTCCTGCAGCATCTCGAGGTCGTAGGTGGTGCGCATGCGGAGGCGCTGGGCTTCCAGCAACCGGCCCGTGGACTCGAATTGGCCGAGGCGCTCGGCAAGCTCCACCTCGATGCGCCGCACGGCCGCATCGAGGCGTTCGGGTGTCGTGACGTAGTGGCTGGCGGGGAAGAGGATCATCTCGTCGAGGCTGTCGAGCCGCTCCCCGGTGACCGGATCGAGCACCGTGATCTGCTCCACCTCGTCGCCGAAGAGCCCGACGCGGATCACGTTCTCCTCGTAGGCGGGGCGGACCTCCAACGTGTCACCGCGCACGCGGAACCGGCCCCGCGTGAGGTTGGCGTCGTTGCGCTCGTACTGCATGTCGACGAGGCGCCGCAGGATGGCCCGGTGGTCATAGGACTCGCCGCTGCGCAGCACCAGCAACTGGTTCTGGTACTCGTCGGGTCCGCCGAGGCCGTAGATGCAGGACACCGAGGCCACGACCACGACGTCCCGGCGGGTGAGCAGCGCCGAGGTGGTCGAGTGCCGCAATCGCTCGATCTCGTCGTTGATGGAGGCGTCCTTCTCGATGTACGTGTCGCTCGCCGGCATGTACGCCTCGGGCTGGTAGTAGTCGTAGTAGGAGACGAAGTACTCCACCCGGTTGTGCGGGAAGAACTCCCGCAGCTCGTTCGCGAGCTGAGCGGCGAGCGACTTGTTGGGTGCCAGCACGAGCGTCGGCCGCTGCACCTGCTCGATGGTCCAGGCCATGGTGGCGCTCTTGCCCGATCCCGTGATGCCCAGCAGCGTGAGGAAGCGCTCGCCGCCGCCGATGCCTTCCGACAGCCCGGCGATGGCCGCAGGCTGGTCGCCGGCCGGCTCGAAGTCGGCCACCATGCGGAACGGGGTGTGGCGCCGCGACGCCACGAGGTCGGCCACGGCGGGGTCCGAGGTCACGCGACGACCCTAGTCAGACGCCCGGGGCCAGATTGTGCGGCTACCGGGCCGGCGGATGCTCCAGCGACTCGATCCACTCCCAGCAGCGCTCCACCTGCTCGGCCAGTTGCCCGCGGGTGCCGTTGTTGTCGATCACGAAGTCCGCCAACCCCAGCCGTTCGGCGCGCGAAGCCTGGCGCGCCAGCCGCGCCCGGGCCTCGGCGGCGGTCAGACCCCGATCCGCCACGAGGCGCTCCACGGCCACGTCGGGGACCACGTCCACCACGATGATGCCGGCCAGACCTCGCTGCCGCTCGGGCCCGGCTTCGGCAAGGAGCGGTATCTCCGCCACCACGATGGCATCGCTGCCGGCCAGCGCCTGCCGCCGGTCGGCCATCTCGGCCCGCACGGCGGGATGCACGATGGCACCCAGGGCGGCGAGTTCCTCCGGATCGCCGAAGACGATGCTCGCCACGGCCTTTCGGTCCAGATGGCCGTCGGGCTGCAGGATGGACGGCCCGAAGTGCGCCACCATGGCTTCCAGAACGGGCTGTCCCGGCTGCTGCAGTTCGGCGACGATGGCGTCTGCATCGAGCAGGACGGCACCGCGCTCGACCAGAGCGCCGGCGACGGTGGACTTGCCCGAGCCGATGCAGCCGGTGAGCCCGACCTCGATCATCGAGGGTCGGCAGGAGTGGCGTCAGGCGGGGGCGACAGCCTCGAAGCTCTCCGTCACGCCCGCGTCCTCGCTGTAGTCCTCGGCGACGAAGGTGGCCTCCTCGTCCGCCGTGACCACGCCCAGGTAGTTGCCCTCCTCGTCGAAGGCGTGCTCGCCGAAGTGCTTCTGGAACTCGGCGGCCACCACGCCGCCCTCGGCGGCCTGCTTGATGGAGAGGCTGATGCGGCGTCGCTGCAGGTCGATGTCGATGATCTTCACCCACAACTCCTCGCCCGGAGTCACGACCTGCTCGGGTACCTCCACGTGGTGCGCCGACATCTCCGAGATATGGGTCAGCCCCTCGATGCTCTCGCCAACCTGCACGAAGGCACCGAACGGCACCAGCTTGGTGACCCGCCCGTAGACCAATTCGCCGACCCGATGGGTGGCGGCGAACTCCTGCCAGGGGTCCTGCTGGGTGGCTTTGAGCGACAGGCTGATGCGCTCGCGGCTGGGATCCACCTCGAGCACCTGCACCTCCACCTCGTCGCCCACCGAGACGACCGAACTGGGGTGATCCACGTGGCGCCACGACAGCTCCGAGACATGGACGAGCCCGTCCATGCCGCCGAGGTCGATGAACGCCCCGAACGGGACGACCGACGACACGACGCCTCGGCGGACCTCGCCGGGCTTCAGGTTGTCGAGGAACTCCTCGCGCTGCTCCTTCTGGGCCTCTTCCAGCCACGCCCGCCGGGACAGCACCACGTTGTTCCGGTTCTTGTCCAACTCGATGATCTTGGCCTCGACGGAGGTGCCGATGAACGGCTGCAGATCACGCACCCGCCGCAGGTCCACGAGCGACGCCGGCAGGAAGCCGCGCAGACCGATGTCCACGATGAGCCCGCCCTTGACGACTTCGATGACCGTGCCCGAGACGACTCCGCCGGCGGCCTTGACCTCCTCCACGTTGCCCCAGGCCCGCTCGTACTGCGCGCGCTTCTTGGAGAGGATGAGGCGTCCCTCCTTGTCCTCCTTCTGCAGCACGAGGGCCTCGACCTCCTCGTCGAGGGCCACGACGTCGCCGGGATGTGCGTCGTTGCGGATGGAGAGCTCGCGGGTGGGGATGACCCCTTCGGACTTGAAGCCGATGTCGACGAGCACCTCGTCGTTGTCGATCCGCACCACATGGCCCGTGACCATCGTGCCTTCCTCGACCGTCACGACGCTGCCGGCGTAGGCGGCGGCCAACTGCTCCTCGTCGAGGTCGTTGACGGCGATTTCCCGAGGCTGGACAAGCTCGGCCATCTCATCGGCGGCGGGGCTCGGGAGTGCTTCTGTTGAGAGTTCTGCTGGAGGAGACGGCTCGGAAGTCTCTTCTGCTTGTTCTGCTGGGGTTTCGGTTGTTGAGTCGTCGGGCAAGGACAGGTTGGGGTCGAGGTCGGGCACGGATTCTCACTTGGTCGATGGACGGGACTGGACGACACGAGCCGTCAAAGGGGCCGATCGGCCCCGGATCACGGGGGCAAGGCTAACAGCACGACCACCAACTGCAATCCCTGAGCCGGCCGGCAAGCAGCCCGAGGCTGCCGCGGCTCAGGCCTTGGCGGCGGCCCAGGTGGCGCCGAAGGCGAGGTCGACGAGCAGCGGGACGCGCAGGTCGCAGGCGGTGGACATCTCGTGGCGCACGAGTTCGGCGGCGGCGGCGTGCTCGGGTTCGGGTACCTCCAGGATGACCTCGTCGTGGACCTGCAGGATGAGCCGGCTGCGCATGCCGCCGGCCTCGAGAGCGCCGTCGATGTTCACGAGCGCCACCTTGAAGATGTCCGCCGCCAGGCCCTGGATACCGGCGTTCTTGGCCTGGCGCTCACCGGCCTGGCGAACCCGGAAGTTGTCCGCCCGCAATTCGGGGATGGGTCGGCGCCGCCCGAACAGCGTCTCGGTGTAACCCAGCTCGCGGGCTCGCGCCACTGCCGCGTCCATGTAGTCCCGCACCGCCGGGAAGGCCCCGAAGTAGGCGTCCAGGATGACCTGGGCCTCCTCGGTGGGGATCGAGAGGCGCTGTCCCAGCCCGTATGCCTCCATGCCGTAGGCCAAGCCGTAGGAGACCATCTTGGCCCGCGACCGCAGTTCGGTGTCGACCTCCGCCGCCGGCACCCCGAAGACCCTCGAAGCGGTGGCGGTGTGGATGTCCTCCCTCGCCTCGAAGGCCGCTACCAGTCCCGGATCGTCGGCCAGGTGGGCGATGCAGCGGAGCTCGATCTGGTTGTAGTCGGCGATCAGCAGTTCCGTGCCCGGCTCGGGCACGAACACCTTGCGGAACGCCCGCCCCGTCTCGGTGCGCACCGGGATGTTGTGCAGGTTGGGCGCGTCGGAGGACAGCCGGCCGGTGCGGGCCACCGTCTGGTTGAACGTGGCATGGATCCGCCCGGTGACGGGGTCCACCTCGGCCGGCAGCCCCTCCCCGTACGTGGAACGCAGCTTCTCCACCTCCCGGTAGGCGAGCAGGTGCTCGACGACGGGGTGCTCGCCGCGCAGCCGCTCGAGCGTGGCCGCATCGGTGGAGTAGCCGGTCTTGGTCTTCTTCTGCGGCGGCAGCCCGAGCCGGTCGAACAGCACCTTGCCGAGTTGCTGCGGCGAGTTGACGTTGAACTCCTCGCCGCCGGCGTCGGCCATGACCTGGGCACGCAGCCGCTCGGCATCCTCGTTGAACTCGCGCCGTAGCGCCTCCAGGCCGGCGACGTCCACGCCGACACCGCAGTGCTCCATCCGCGCCAGAACCCGCACCAGCGGCACCTCCACGGTGTCGTGCAGCGACTCGACCCCACCGTCGCGCAACGCCGCCCGCAGCGGTTCCGCCAGACGGGCCGCGGCCAGCGCCTCGAGAGCCGTCGCCGCCCGTAGGGCTTCGCCGGTCTCGGCGAACTGCAGCTGACCCTGCGCCCCGGCCTCGGCCTCGGCACCCGGGAGGGCGCACCCGGCGTAGCGCGCCAGGAGATCGCCGGCGGGATAGTCGGACTGCGACGGATCCAGCAGGTAGGCCGCAATCGCGGTGTCCATCTGCAGCGAGCGGACATCGATGCCCAGCGAGAGCAGACCCCGCATCAGGGCCTTGACGTCGTGCCCCACCAGAGCGGGGGCATCCTCGCCGAACAGCCGCCCGAGCGCCTCGCTCACCGTGGTGTCCCCGAGGAACTCTCCGGGTAGCCAGACCGCTCGGCCCGGCCGGCCCGAGCCAGCGGACCCGCCGTCGCCGATGAGCGCCAGGCCTTCCAGGGGTGAGCGGCCGGGCCGGTCGGCCCAGGCTCCCGCTGCCGCCAGCGACGGGCCCGCCGCCAGGTCGGCGATGCGGGTCACGGCGCCGGCCGGGGAGTCGGCCTGCTCGACGGCGACCTCCAGCACCTCGACCGCGGCGGTGGGCACGAACTCCACACCCAGCGCTTCGGTGAGACGCCCGAGGAGTGAGCCGAACTCCAGGAAATCGAAGAGCCGCCGGGTCTCGTCCACATCGGCCGGGGCGAGGGAGAGGCCGGCCGCCGACACACCCAGAGCCACATCGCGGCGCAACTCCATGAGTTCGCAGTTGAGGCGGACGGTTTCCTCCGACTCCTCCAGCGACGACCTGAGTTTCGGGGAGTGCTCGTCGAGGTGCGCGTAGATGCCGTCGATGCCCCCGAACGAGTTGATGAGCCTGGCCGCGGTCTTCTCTCCCACGCCCGGCACGCCCGGCAGATTGTCGGACGGATCGCCCCGGAGCGCCGCGTAGGCCACGTAGTCCGCGGGCTCCACGCCGGTCCGCTTCTTGACCGCCGCAGCGTCGTAGACGTCGTGGTCGGAAATGCCCCGCCGGGGGTAGAGCACCGTGACGCGCGGCATCGCCGCCAGCTGGAAGGCGTCCCGGTCGCCGGTGACGATCGCCACCTCCAGTCCCTCCGCGTCGGCCTGGGAGGCCAGCGTGGCCAGCACGTCGTCCGCCTCGAAACCGGGAGCCTCCACCGTGTGCACGCCGAGGGTGTGGAGCACCTGCCGCAGGAGCCCCAACTGCTCCCGGAAGATCTCCGGTGGAGCGGAGCGATTGGCCTTGTAGCTGTCGAGCCGCTCGTGGCGGAACGTTCCGCCCGGGAGGTCGAACGCCACGGCGACCCGGTCCGGCCGGTGGTCGCGCAGCAGGTTGATCAGCATCGAGGTGAAGCCGTAGACGGCGTTGGTCACCTGACCCGAGGCCGTCCGCATCTCCTCGGGAAGCGCGTAGAAGGCCCGGTACGCCAGGGAATGACCGTCGATGAGCAACAGGTCGGTCATGGCATCCCGCTACAGGAGGCAGCGGCAGTCGCCGGATCCGGCGTGCCGCGGCGTCTCACCGAGTGCTCTCCCCGGGTTGTGACGCCACCGACAGCGTGCCCGCCAGGAGGTCGTCGGCCACGGCGCGCATCGGGCGACGCTGGTTCATGGCGGTCCTGCGCATGAAGGCGAAGGCGTCGCCCTCGCGGAAGCCGTACTTGTCCATCAGCAGACCCTTGGCGCGCTCGACGACCTTGCGGGTCTGGAGTTGTTCGGCGTAGTCGGTGACCTCTTCCGCCAGCGCCTGAGACTCGCTGAAGCGTGCCAGGGCGATCTCGATGGCGGCCACCAGTTCGCCCGCGACGAAGGGCTTCACCAGATAGGCGAGGACACCCGACTGGGCGGCCTGGGCGACGAGCTCCCGCTGGCTGAAGGCGGTGAGCACCAGCACCGCGCAAAGACGCTCGTCGCTGATGGCGCTGGCCACGGTGAGGCCGTCGTTGCCCGGCATCTTGATGTCGAGGATGGCCACGTCGGGCCGCAGCTCGCGCACCAGCGCCAGGGCCTCGTCGCCTCGCCCGCTGTCCGCCACCACCTCGTATCCCTCGTCCGTGAGGGTCTCCTTCAGGTCCAGGCGGATGATCGCCTCATCCTCGGCGATGACGATCCGTGTGCGCGATCCGGCCACTCTGTCCGTTGTCACGGGGTCTTCCGGCTCGAGAGGCGGTCCAGTAGCTCGTCGAGGCGTTCCTCGAGCGCGGCGATCTCGTCCCGCAGGCGATCCCGATGGTCCGCCATCGCCTCGGCGTGCCGTGCGGTATCACGGAACTCGCGGTCGGCCAGCGGCGTCTCGGAGACCAGCGACCGCAGGTGGGCGTCGGCTTCGGAGTCGCTCAAGTGCCCGAGCTGTTCCTCGGCGACCTGCAACTCGTGGCGGCAGCGCGACAGGCGCCGCGACACTTCGGTGATCCTCCGCCGGATCACGGCACCGGGCAGGACGGCAAGGGGCACAGGGTGAGTCTATGAGCCCGCCAGGCGGCGGCGCCTCAGAACGTCTTCTCCACGAACCGCTCCAAGTGGCGGAGCGTGCGCACCTCGAACGTTCCGTCGCAATGAGTGCTGTAGGTGCTCATGATCGAGTCGCCGGTGTCCCAGTACGAGCGCGGCTCGGGGTTCAGCCAGAAAACCCTCCGCGCCTTGCGGTGCAGCTCACGCATCACCCAGGAGCCCGAGGCGTGGTAGTTGTTCCGGGCGTCGCCCAGGATCAGCACCGTGGTCTTCGGCCCGACCGACGGTCCGTAGCGCTCCCAGAAGACGCCGAAGGCGTGCCCGTAGTCGGAGTGGCCGTCCACCCAGACCACGTCCGCGGAGGTGTTCACCCGGTGAACCGCCTCGGCGATGTCCTCGCTGGTCTCGAAGAGGTTGGTGACCTCGTCCAGGCCGTCGATGAACACGAACGAGCGGACCTTGGAGAAGTGGCTGCTGATGGCGTAGACGAGGTGCAGGGTGAAGCGGGCGAACGCCGCCACCGAGCCGCTGATGTCGGCGACGACCATGATCTCGGGCTTGGCGGGGCGCTTGTAGCGGAAGCGCGGCTCGGCCGGTACGCCGCCGTAGCTCAACGACTGGCGAATCGTCCGGCGGAAATCCAGGGTGCCCCGGCTGGTGTGGCGCCGCCGCCGGGAGAGCCGCGCCGCCAGCTTGCGGGTGAGCGGCCCGATGGCCTTGCGCAGCGCCTCCATCTCCTCGCGGGTCGCATGCATGAACTCCACGTCCTCCGGCAGTGGCTTGCGAAGAGTGCGGGCCATCGCCTCGGTGCCGCGGTCGGCCACGAGGCGGCGGCGGATCTCCGCCTCCACCTCCTTGCGGAGCTGATCGATGCGCGACTCCAGCTCGTCACGCTCCAGGCGCTCCTCCAGCGGGGTGAGCCGGCGTCCCGCCTCGTCGCGGATCGTCTCGAGGAGGCGCTCCAGCAGGTCGTCCAGCCCGAGATTGCGCAGCGTCCGGTAGAGGTAGTACGTGCCGCCGACCGGCCGGCCCGGCTCCATGCCGGCGTAGCGCTGCACCGCCCGCCAGGCGATCGCACGCAGCTGCGCCTGGTCCCCCCGCAGGAGAGCCGCGAACAGCAGGCGAGCGAGATCGTCATCGCTCAGCGGATCGCCGCCGCCCCGGCCGTCGCCGCGTGGATCCAGCAATTCCGCCGGATCCACGTCGTCGGCCCAGGTATCGCCGTCAGGTTCGTACTCCGCGCCGCGCAGCGAGAAGTACACCTCGAAGACCGTCTCGAAGGCCCGCCAGTGAGCGTGATGCTTCACCAGCGTGGCGGCGAGGGCGAACTTGAACGCCTCGCGATCATCGAGGGGCACGTGCCGCACCGCCTCCATGGCATCGAGATGTTCCGTCAGACTCACCGGCAGGCCCGAGCGGCGCAGCTCGGCAATGAAGCCGCCGAGCAACCCCAGCAGGGGCGAGTGCGTCGCCTCGGCAGCGCCGGCGGTGGCCGGGCGTGCCACGCTCACAGCTGCCCCGTCACGGCGATCGCCGGCACCGCCCCCACGAGTGCCGTGCCTCAGCGAGGCAGGCCGGGGCGCCGGGCCTCGTCGGCGGAGAACTCCTTGAGGGCCTTCTCGATGTCGCTGCGGTACTTGAGCAGCGTGTGCACCGTGTCGGCCGCCACCTCGGCGTCGACGTGCTCGGTGCCCAGCAGGACCAGCGTCCGCGCCCAGTCGAGGGTCTCGGAGACGGACGGAGCCTTCTTCAACTCCAGTTGCCGGACCGAGCGGACGATGCGAGCCACCTCATCCGCCAGGCTCTCGGTGATGTCCGGCACCTTGGTCAGCACGATCTCGCGCTCGCGGTCCACATCCGGGTAGTCGATGTAGAGGTAGAGGCAGCGCCGCTTCAGGGCCTCGGAGAGCTCGCGGGTGTTGTTCGAGGTGAGGAACACGAGGGGGATCTGGGTCGCCTCCACGGTCCCGAGTTCCGGGACCGACACCTGGTAGTCGCTCAGAACCTCCAGCAGCAGCGCCTCGGTCTCGACCTCCACGCGGTCCACCTCGTCGACCAGCAACACGACGGGGTCGGTGGCCCGGATGGCCTCGAGCAGCGGTCGCGTGAGCAGGAACTCCTCGGAGAAAATGTCGTCGGACACCTCGTCCCAGGTCTGGGACTCCGCCTGGATGCGCAGCAACTGCTTCTTGTAGTTCCACTCGTACAGCGCCTTGGACTCGTCGATGCCCTCGTAGCACTGCAGGCGGATGAGCCGGGCGCCGCACATCTCCGCGGTGCTCTTGGCCAGCTGCGTCTTGCCCGTGCCGGCGGGGCCCTCCACCAGGATCGGCTTGGCCAGCCGGTCGGCGAGATACAC
>CAZTZI010000161.1:0-2752 GCA_964618115.1 uncultured Acidimicrobiales bacterium | reverse complement strand
GAGCCTCCGCGGGTCACCGGGGGGAGCGGGGGCGCAGGCGTCGAGATCGGCCGCCAGGACGGCGTCGATGTCGAAGCCCATGGCTGCCGGCTCCTCCGGCTCGGCTGCAGGCGGCGGGTCGGGCTCGGGCGCCGGCGCCGGTGGCTCCGGCGGAGGTGGAGGCGGTTCCGGTTCGGGAGCGGGCGCCTCGGTTGCCGGAGGCGGGGGAGGAGCGGGGGCCGCATCCTCGTCATCGGTGCCGCAGGCCGCCACGAGGAGTGTCGCCGCCGCCACGGGAATCAGGAGTTTGCGCCAAGTAGATACACGCCGCATGTCGGTCTTCCCTTCCTTGCCCCAATCCCGCACGCGTCGGTGGTGCGGGCGCACCCCAAACACTGCCACATATTTCGTTTGGATACAAACGATTAGGGGGCGGTCGACGGCCACTTGGAGCGTCAATCGCCGTGCGGGGGCGGGAGCAGGATCCGGATCGGGGTCCCGGACAGGTCCCGCCTGACCGGTGGCGCCGTCAGCCGCGACGCGGTGGGCGGATGCCGCGGAACTCCCAGTCGCCCCCGAAGGCGGTGGAGACGACCTCCTCCGACTCGCTGGGCTGGGCGCCGCAGTCGCTGCGCACCGGCTCCGGGCCCGCCACGACCGTGTTGGTCAGCGCCCCGAGGCCTTCGACCTCCACGGTCACCACGTCGCCGGGGCCGACCGGCCGCGAGCCGGCCGGCGTTCCGCTGAAGACCATGTCGCCCGGTAACAGCGTGATGGTGCGGGCCAGGTCGGCCACCAGGTAGTGCATGTCCCAGGTCATCTCCGACGTGTTGCCCTCCTGGCGCACTTCGCCGTTTACCAGGGTGCGCAGCGTCTTGTCGCGGAAGTCCCACGCCTCGACCAGTCCCGGGCCCACCGGGCACATCGTGTCGGAGCCCTTCACACGCAGCATCGAGCCGGCGTCGGTGTCGCGGAAGTCGTGCAATCCGAAGTCGTTGCCGATCGTGTAGCCGGCGATGTGGTCGCCGGCCTCGTCGGGGCTGACGTTGCGGCAGGGCCGGCCGATGACGATCACCACCTCGCCCTCGTAGTTCAGGTACTTGCAGCGCTCCGGGCGCACCACCTGGCCCCGGTGGCCCAGCAGCGACGAGGTGGGCTTGTGGAAGTAGGTGGGCGCGGGCGGGAGCGTCGCCATGAACTCCCGCACCCGGCTGGTGTGGTTGAGGTGGACGCAGATGATCTTGGTGGGCTCCGACGGTGGCAGGTGGACCGCCTCGGAGGCGAACACCGAGCGGCCGTCGGCCGCGATCAGCCGGTCGCCGTCGACGCTGACGGTGGTCGCGGAACCCTCCAGCAGGATCCTGCGCCGCTCGCTCATGGGATCGCCTCGGAAATCATTAGGGACCAAAGCATATACTCGCAGGCGTGTCGGGTTCCGAACTGCAGGGCTTCACCTTCCCCCGCTCGGCGACGGGCACCGCCGGACTAGTCCCGCCGCCGCCGTGGCACTACTCGGGCGACCTGCTCACGATCGAGTACAGGACGGATCCCACCGCCGTCGCCGAACTGCTGCCGGTGCCGCTCGAGCCCGCGTTGGAGGATCCGGGGGCCGTCGCCGTGGTGTGGGCCGATTGGCAGTCCTGCTCGGACGGATTCGAGGAACTCCTGGATCCCGTCCGGGCGCAGTACAAGGAGTGCTTCGTGGTGGTGCGCTGCCGCTACCGGGACACCACCTACAGCCGCTGCGTCTACATCTGGGTCGACAAGGACTTCTCCATGGTTCGGGGCCACGTCCAGGGCTATCCCAAGAAGCTGGGCGACATCTGGCTGACGCGCCCGGTGACGGTGGGGCGGGCGGGGCCGCGGTTGCAGCCCGGCGGGCGCTTCGGGGCCACCTGCGCCACCGGGGGCCGGCGGCTCATCGAGGCCACCTTCGAGATCAGCGGTCCCAGCGACGGCGCCGGCTTCGTGAACGCCCTGCCCATGCTCCACCACCGCTTCTTCCCCGCGATCGAAGCCGACGGCACCGATTCGATGCACGAGATCGTCACCATGCGGGGCTACGACACCGAGTTGGGCCCGGCCTTCCGGGGAGAGGCCACTCTGGCGGTCTTCGACTCGCCGACCGAGGAGCTCACCCGCCTGGCTCCCCGGGAGATGATCGGCGGCTACTGGCGCAGCGTGGGGACGTCGTGGAACGGCGGGGAGACTCTGGAGGCCACGCCCCGATGACGCCGGGGCGATCGGGTCGCCGACCCGGCCTCCGGCGCGGCGGTCCGACGGCACCGTAGCCGCTTCCCCATGATCCCTCGCCACCCCTGGACACCCGAGAGCGACGACGGTCACGCCGACCTCACCAGCCACGACACGTTCACCGTCGGCGTGCCCTACGCCACCTTCCATCGCCTGCGCGACGAGGATCCGGTGTCGTGGTGGGACGAGAGCGACGGCTCCGGCTTCTGGTCACTGACCCGGTACCACGACGTCATCCGGGCCAACCACGCCTGGGACACCTTCACGTCCACGCGAGGCATCCGACTCGAGGAGATGGACGCCGAGGAGACCGAGGCGCGGCGCACGATGATGGAACTCGACCCGCCCGCCCACACCCGCATGCGCCGGCTGGTCAACAGGGGCTTCACCCGCAAGACCGTCGACGGCTACGAGGCCGCCATCAGGGACCTGGCCCGTACGGTGATCGTCGAGGCGCTGGAGCACGAGGAGTTCGATTTCGTCACCGAGATCGCCCGGCGGCTGCCCATGCGGATGCTGG
>CAZTZI010000160.1:0-22465 GCA_964618115.1 uncultured Acidimicrobiales bacterium | reverse complement strand
AGCCGCATCCAGATGGTCTTCCAGGAGCCGCACGCCTCGCTCAACCCGTCGGCCTCGGTGGCGCGCAATATCGACGAGCCGCTGCGCGTCAGCGGGATGGGCCGCCGCGAGCGGACCGAGCGGGTACGCGAGGTGCTGGGGATGGTGCACCTCAGCGAGGCCGACGGCGAGAAGTTCCCGCACCAGCTCAGCGCCGGGCAGGCGCAGCGGGTCGGCATCGCCCGGGCCATCGGCACCGAGCCCGACCTCGTGGTCCTGGACGAGCCGACATCGCAGCTCGACATCGCCATCCGGGCCGAGATCATCGACCTGCTCAACGAGATCAGCGAGCAGCTCGGTATGGCCTACCTGTTTATCTCCCACGACCTGACCGCGGTCCGCAGCGTCTGCTCCCGGATCGCGGTGATGTACCTCGGGAAGATCGTCGAGGTGGCTCCGACGGCAGAGTTGTTCGCCGACCAGCGGCATCCCTACAGCAAGGCCCTGCTGTCGTCGGTGCTGTACCCCGACCCGGCGGCGGCGCTGCCGGACTTCCGGCTGGAGGCCGAGATCCCCAGCCCGATCCACCTTCCCGAGGGGTGCCACCTGCACCCGCGCTGCCCGATCGCCACGCCGGAGTGTGCGGTAACGTACCCACCTCTCGTGGAACTGTCGGCGCAGCGGCACGCGGCCTGCTATCGCTCCGATGTGCTCGTCGCGACTCCGACCACCCGAGAGGAGGGACGATGACGAACGTCTTCCACGTGGGCGTCGACGTCGGGGGCACGTTCACCGACCTGGTGTGCGTGAGCGACGACGGCACGATGACCGCCACCAAGGTGCCGAACGTCGGCGACGATCCGTCCACCGACGTGTGCGCCGGGCTCGACGACCTCGCCGACCGCCTGGGGCTGTCGCGTGAGGCGTTCTACGAGGCGATCGAGGTGATCGTCCACGGCACGACGGTGGCCACCAACGCCATCCTCACCGGTCGGGTCGCCCGGACCGGGTTGATCACCACCTTCGGGTTCCGGGACGCCCTGGAGATGCGCCGGGGGATCCGCGAGCGCCTGTACGACAACAAGTACACGCCGCCGGCGCCGCTGGTGCCCCGCTACCTGCGCCTCGGCGTGCGCGAGCGCGTCGACGCCGCCGGGAGCGTGGTCGAGCCCCTCGACGAGGACCACCTGCGCGAGGCCCTCGCCGAGCTGCGCGGCGAGAACGTCGAGTCGGTGGCGGTGTGCTTCCTGCACGCCTACCGGAACCCGGCCCACGAGGCGCAGGCGGCCGAGGTGATCGCCGCGGAATGGCCCGAGGTGCACGTCTCGCTGTCACATGCCGTCCTCTCGGAGCGGCGCTTCTACGAGAGGATCAGCACCACGGCGATCAACGCAGCCGTGGGTCCGATCCTGGCCACCTACCTCCGGCATCTGCTGGCCGAACTCGGCCGGCGCGGCTTCGGCGGCGCGCTGCGGGTCATGAAGTCCAACGGCGGGCTGATGTCACCGGAGGTGGCCGCCGCCCGGGAGGCGGCACACACGCTGCTCTCGGGGCCGGCGGGCGCCGTGGCCGGCGGGACCGCCTTCAGCCGGATGCAGGACAACGCCAACCTCATCGTCATGGACATGGGGGGCACGAGTTGCGACGTGTGCCTCATCGAGGAGGGCACCTCGCTGGTGACACGCGAGGGCTCGGTGGCCCGCTACCGGCTCATGCTGCCGATGCTCGACATCCACACCGTGGGTGCGGGCGGCGGCAGCATCGCCCGCGTCGACGAGGCCGGGTTGCTCGAGGTGGGTCCCGCCAGCGCCGGCTCCCACCCGGGACCGGCCTGCTACCGCCGGGGCGGCGAGTTCGCCACGGTCACCGACGCCGACGTGGTCCTGGGCTACATCTCCCCCGACTACTTCCTCGGCGGACGCATGGCCCTCGACGGCGAACTGGCCCGGCAGGCCGTCCGCGCCCAGGTCGCCGATGCCCTCGGGACGTCCGACCTGGAAGCGGCCGCCGGCGTCTACGACGTCATCAACGCCAAGATGGCGGCCGCCATCCGCGAGGTGTCGGTCCAGCGCGGCTACGACCCGCGCCGCTTCACGCTGCTCACCGCCGGGGGTGCGGGGGCCGTCCACGTGTGCCCGATCGCCCGCGACATCGGGATCCGCCGGGTCATGGTCCCCCGCGACGCCAGCGTCTTCAGCGCGTTCGGCATGCTGACCACCGACTACCGGCACGACTTCGTCCGCACCTACGAGGCCACCCTGTCGGTTGCCGAGCTCGGGACCATTCGAGCCGCCTACGACGAGATGTGCGGCGAGGGCGAGGAGTTGCTGGCCGCCGAAGGCGTCGAGGCGGCGGGGATGAGCCACGTCCTGAAGATGGACCTGCGCTACCACGGCCAGATCCACGAGGTCGAGATGCCGGTGGATCCGGCGGCGCTCGGCGAGCCGGGCATGCCACAGGTCCACGAGAAGTTCCACGAGCGGCACGAGGAGATCTACTCCTACGCCACCGAGGCCGACCCCGTGGAGGTCGTGAACCTGCGCGTCACGAGCATCGGCCACGCCTGGACCACCGAACCCCGGGCCGAACCGCTGGGCGATGCCGATGCCGCCGCGGCGCTCAAGGGCACCCGCAGCACCTACTTCCGGGACACCGGTGTCGTGGAGGTTCCGGTCTACGACGGCAGCGGCGTGCTGCCGGGCATGCGCATCGACGGCCCCTGCATCGTGGAGTTGCCCGACACGAACGTGGTCGTGGATGGGCACTTCGACCTGTCGTGTGACAGCTACGGACACTTCCTGCTCGAGGCCAAGGACGCCGCGGCATGAGCGCCGGCGAGCGCCACCACCTGCTGGACGGGGAGGGCTACCGCCAGTCGCTGCGCGACGGCCGCCGGGTCTTCTATCGCGGCGAGTTGATCGAGGACGTGACGGCACATCCCGCCACGAGCGGCGGGATCGACCTGCTCGCCGAGTCCTACGACGCCCAATTCGATCCCGACCTGCAAGACGTCCTGACGTTCGTGCGCCCCGACGGCGCCCGGGTGTCCAAGGCGTGGCTGATCCCCCGCAGCCGGGACGACCTGCGCAGCCGGCGCGCCTGCGTGGAGCATCTCGCCCGGCGGACCTTCGGCATCTTCGGCAGGCAGATGGACATGATCGCCACCACCCAGATCGGGATGGCGGCGAACCTGGAGCTCATCCGCCGACACAGCCCCGACTACGCCGAGAACATCCTCCCCTACATCGACTACGCCGCCGAGGGAAACCTGATCCTCGCCGCACCGGTCGCCGACCCCCAGGGCTGGAGGAGCCGGGGCTCGGCCCTCGGGCGGCGCGGCGTTCCCCTCTTCGACGAGACGAAGGCGGCGTTGGTGCGCGACGGCGAGCTGGGGTTGCGGCGCGGTGACCGGGTCATCCCGGGCGCGCTGCAGGTCGTCCGGGAGAGCGACGAGGGGCTCTGGATCAGCGGGACGAAGGTGGTGGCCACGGTCGCCCCGCAGGGTCACGAGATGGTCGTCTCCAACATCGCCCTGCCGGACCCCTCCCCCGAGGGCAGCCTCTGGGCGCTGGTACCGGTCGGGGCCGAGGGTGTCCGGCTGGTCTGCCGCGAGACCACCGCCGAGCCCGAAGCCAGCTTCCACGACCATCCGATCGCCTCGCGGGGCGACGAGGCGGACGCGGTCGCCCTGTTCGAGGAGGTGTTCGTGCCGCGCTGGCGGGTGCACAGCTACCGCTGGACCGACATCGGCAAGCACTACGGCGACATCGGCGCCCTCGAGCACTGGCACACCCTGACGCGCATCTGCGTGAAGGCGGAGTTGTTCGTGGGTCTGCTGCAACTCATCACCGACGGCATCGGCACGTCGCACCGCGACGGGGTGCGGCAACTCGTCGCCGAGGTGATGGAGTACGCCTCGGTGCTGCGCGGCATGGTGCTGGCCTCCGAGGAGCGGGCGGAGTACACGGCCAGCGGCGTGCTGTGGCCCGACAAGCGGATGATCACCGCGGGCCGCGCCTACGCCCTCGGCAGGTACCCGCACGTCGTCCACATCGTCAAGGAGCTGGCCGGCCAGGGACCCGTGCTGCGCTGGTCCGAGGCCGACTTCGACAACCCGGAGATCGGCCCGTGGCTGGAATGGGCGTATGAGGGCGCGGCCATCTCGGCGCGTGACAAGAACCTGCTGATGAACCTGCTCTGGGATCTCACCAGCGGCTCGCACGCCGGCCGGGTGGGCCTGTTCGAGAACGTCAACGGCTTCCCTGTTCCGTACCTCCGCATCCGCGTCTACAACGAGTTCGATCGCGCCGGGGCCGTCGAGGCGATCAAGGACTATCTCGGCCTGGACGCCTCCGGAGAACACCGATGATCGATTCGATCCTGGTGGCGGTGCTGGGCAAGAAGATCGAGGCCGCCACCCGGGACATGACCCGGGTCATCGAGCGCACCTCCCGCTCCCAGCTTCTCCAGGTGCGCGATTTCACGGCGGCCGTCCTGGACGCGGACCATCGGATCCTCGCCCAGAACGAGGGGCTCCCGCTCATGGCGTACGGGTTCTCGGAGATGTTGGGGCACCTCGTGGAGCAGGTGGGCGGCCCCATCCGGCCCGGTGACGTCTTCGTGCACAACGACACCTTCGCGGGCAACAACCAGGCCCAGGACACGGGCGTGTTCCGCCCGGTGTTCATCGACGGCGAGCTGCGGTTCTGGACGGCCACCAAGGGGCACCTGGCCGACCTCGGCGGCAGGTCGGCCGGCGGCTACGACCCGGAGGCGACCGACGTCTGGCAGGAGACCATCCGCATCCCGCCGCTGCGGGTGTACGACGGCGGCACCCTCCGGCGCGACGTCTGGAACATCCTCATGGCCAACAGCCGCTTCCCCGAGTTGGTGGGCGGGGACCTGCGCGCCCTCATGGGCGCCACCGGGGTCGGCGGGCGGGCGCTGGCGGAGTTGTGCGCTCGCTACGGCATCGACGTCGCCATGGCACATCTCGACGCCCTGCTGGACTTCAGCGAGGAGCGGGCGCGAGCCGAGATCGGGCGCATGACTCCCGGCACCTACAGCGCCGAGGCAACCTGGGACCTGCCCGCCGGCGTGGGGCCCGACCGGCTGGTGTGCCGCCTGGTGGCCACCGTCGGCGACGGCAGGGTGGTGCTGGACTTCAGCGACTCCGACCCGCAGGTGGACCGCTATTACAACGGCGTCCACGGCACGTCGTACGCGGCCGCCACCTCCACGTTCCTGATGATCATCGACCCCGACATCCCCCACAACGGCGGCGTCGAGCGCTGCATCGAGGTGGTGTTGGCCGAGGGCACGTTCCTGCATGCGGCGTTCCCGGCGCCGAGCGTCCTGGGCAACTTCGTCATGAACGACGTGATCGCCGAGACCGTGATGAAGGCCCTTGCCGCCGCCGCGCCCGACCGGGTGTGCGCCGGATGGGGCCGGGGGCTCAACGTCAGCCTCTACGGCACCGACCCGGCGACGGGCAGGGAGTTCCTCGCGGTGCCGCTGCTGTCGAACAAGTGCGGCGCAGGGGGCGTCGACGGTGTGGACGGGCAGGACTGCATCGGCATCCTGACCTGCGGGGGCGGCTTCGCCTTCGACGACTACGAGGTCTTCGAGGCGGGCATGCCGATAACCCTGCTCAGCCACGAGTACTGGGAGGACTCCGCCGGCCCGGGCGAGTGGCGGGGCGGACTCGGCATCAGGGTGGCCTACCTCATGGAGGCCGAGACCGTGGTCACGTGCTTCGGCGATGGCAGCGACGAGCCGTACGGCCTCTTCGGCGGCGAGCGGGGGGCGCCGAACCGCGTGGTCATCACGCCGCCGGGCGGCGAACCCTTCGAACCCCCGGCCAACTCCACCACATCGGTGGCACCCGGCTCGATCCTCGAGATGTACAACGCCGGCGGCGGGGGCTACGGGTCACCGGATGCCCGCAGGCGCTCCCGCGTTGCCGGTGACCTGCGCAACGGGATGATCTCGACACGGACCGCTCGGCGCTTCCACGACTTCCCGAGCCCGAATCTCTCCCGGGGCACAACCGTCGCCTACTGACGAACCACACGGCGCGCCGGTCACCGACATGACGGCGAGCGTCTCGTAGCGTCGGGGCTGTGATCGATCCGGGAGGTGCCGTGGGAGCCGGACATGGCCACGGTGGCACCGAGCGCCACTCCCTCCGGGGGGAGCACCGGTCGTTGCGCCTGGTGCTCGGACTGCTGGCGGCCGTCCTGGTGGCGACGGTTGCCGGCGTGGTGTGGCTCTGGCCCGACGGCGGCGGTCGGGCGGCCTCGGCCGGAGCGGTCAGTGAGGTGGGAGTTGCGACCCAGCGGTTCCCGGCGGAGGTCCGGGCGGTCGCGGAGGGGCCGTGCTCGTACTCGGTCGCCGAGAATCCGCAGAACTGCCGCACGGTCGTCGTCGTTCCCGGTGCGGGGCCAGACGCCCACTCGCCGGTGACGCTGCCGGAGTTCAACCTCGAACAGACCGGCTACGTGCCCGACCCTGCCCCCGGTGACCGCATCGTGGTGGGCTACGAGCCGTCGACGGACTTCTACTTCTACGCCGACCAGGACCGTCGCACCACGCTGTGGGTGCTGGCCGGCGTCTTCGCGGTCTTCGTGCTGATCCTCGGTCGGTTCCGCGGCCTCCGGGCGCTGGTGTCGATGGCGATCACCGGGGTCGTGCTGGTGGCGTTCGTCGCCCCGGCGATCCTGGACGGCCACGAACCGCTGCTGGTGGCCGTGGTGGCCGCCTCGGTGATCGCCTTCGCGGGCTTCTACCTCACGCACGGGTTCACACCCACCACCACCATCGCTCTGACGGGCACGCTGGCGTCATTGGCGCTCACGCTGGGCATTTCGGCTGTGTTCTTCCGTGCCGCCCGGTTCACCGGACTCGCCACCGAGGAGGGCGCGATCCTCGCGTTCGTCTCGGAGGGGATCGACCTCTCCTCCCTGCTGCTGGCCGGCGCCATGATCGGCGCCCTCGGCGCACTGGACGACGTCACCGTCACGCAGGCCGCCACCGTGGCCGAGTTGCGCCGCAGCAATCCGGCGATGCGGGTGCCTCAACTGGTGGCGGCGGGGATTCGCGTCGGGAGGGCGCACATCGCCTCCACCATCAACACGCTGCTGCTGGCCTACGTGGGCGCGAGCATGCCCCTGCTGCTGCTGTTCGCCGTCTCCGAGCAGTCCTGGGGAATGGTCGCCAATTCCGAGTTGATCGCCGTGGAGATCGCCCGCACCCTGTGCGGGTCGATGGGTCTGGTGGCCGCGGTGCCGCTCACGACGGCGCTGGCGGCGGCCCTCGGGGCCGGCAGCGGAACGCGTGCTGCGAGCGAGGGCGAGACCCCGACGAGCACGGCTGGTGGGGAGTCGAGCGCCTCCCCTGGCAACGCGGACGCGGCCGGCGATCCCGGTGGACGCGTCCCGGGTGCCTCTCGCCGCGCGCGGGGCCACCGCGGCAACGCGCCAGACCGCGGCCGCCCGCCCAGCTGGGACGATTTCGCACCGCGGGAGGACTTCGACTTCTGAGGCGGCGAGAGCCGCTGCGACCTCACTGCGGGGCGATGACCGGGCGCGCCCTGGCCGGGAGTTCAGAAAACGGCGGTGGGGTTGACCGGGGAACCGGTGCCGCGCAGCAGGCGGAGAGGGCCGGCGGCGAAGAGGAACTCCTGGCGACCCTCCTCGTCACAGATCCGGCGCAGGTCCTCGAACTGGAGGTTGTCGAAGGCGGCCATGCCCATCGCCGCGATCATCAGGGGGTGGATGGGGTAGCTGATGCCGTCCACCGGGCTGGGCACGGTCTCACCGTCACCGTCGGCGGCGAAGGCGGCGACCCGGCGCTCGGCGAAGAAGCGCAGCGCCGTCGGATGCAGTCCGGCGCGACCCTCCACGTTGTTGTCCCAGGGCCCCTCCTCCAGGCGGCGCCGGTGCTGGCCCGTGCGGAACACCAGGATGTCGCCCTCGCCGACCTCGACACCCTGCGATTCGCACGCCTTCTCCAACTCCTCGGCGGTGACAGACTCGCCGGGCAGCAGCCAGGGCACGCCGCGGTGGCGGGCAACATCGACGAGCACACCGCGCCCGACGATGCCGTGGCGGTAGTCGTCGACGGTGTGCACCTCCGCGCCGCTGGTCTTCACCAGATCGATGGACCGGCGGTTGTAGAGCAGACCCCGGTACGAGACGTGGCTGAGCGCGTCGATGTGGCTCTGGGACTCCCCGTGGAAGTCGATGCCCAGGAAATCGGTGGCGAAGCGGCCATCGCCCTCGCCGATGATGTCGTCGTGGCCGATCGACATGTAGTGGATGGCCGGAGCCGGGTTGTCGGGCCCGGCGACCGTGTTGACCGGCAGCGAGAGGCTGACCGTGCGTCCCGAGCGCACGGTGCCGGCGGCAGCGACGACGTGTTCGGGAGTGAGCAGGTTGAGCGTGCCGAGCGCGTCGCCATCGCCCCAGCGGCCCGCGTTGTCGAGTTCGGCGAAGAGATCGTCGAAGTCGGCAACGCTCATGCGGTCGGTGTCGTACTGCGCTGTCACGGTCCCCCTCCATACCGACCTGTTCGGCAGCAATCTTGGGCTAGAAGCGTTCGAACGTCCAGCCGATCGCTTCAGCACTGTCAGCGCGCCGCCCGGCGAGGCCGAGTTCGGTGTCCGGTAGCGGATAGCCGATGGGTAGCGCGCTTCCTAGGGTCAGGGTTGTGAACGAGTCGGAAGCCAGGAACCGCGGCACCGGGCATGCTGATGCCCCGGGGGCCGACACGACCGCATCGTCCACCGTCAGAGCGATCACGGGGAACCCTCTGGACGACGCCCGCTGGGAGGCGGTGGCGCAGCGTTCGACGGAAGCGGACGGTCTGTTCGTCTATGGCGTGCGTTCCACGGGCATCTACTGCCGTCCGGGCTGCCCGGCACGGCGACCGCTGCGCCGGAACGTGGCGTTCTTCGCCACTTCGGAGGAGGCAACCGCGGCCGGCTTCCGGGCGTGCCAGCGCTGCCGACCGCAGCAGAACCAGGACATCGATCCGGCGGCAGCGGCGGTGATCGCCTTGTGCCGCCGGCTCGAGGACTCCGACGGCCCTGTGAACCTGGCGAACGCATCCCGAGAAATGGGTTGGTCGCCGCGCCATCTGCGGCGCATGTTCAAGGCCCTGACCGGTGTGACACCCTCGGCGTACGCCCGAGCGCAGAAGGCGGCCCGGGCACGGACGGCTCTCCGGGCGGGCACCCCGGTCACCGAGGCGGTGTTCGACGCGGGCTACGGGTCGGTTCGAGCCTTCTACGAACACGGCGCACCCCGTCTGGGCAGCTCGCCGGAGTCCTACCGCAAGGGCTCCCCGGGTATGCACGTCCGCTACAGCGTGATCGACACCGCTCTGGGACAGATCCTGGTGGCCGCGACAAACACGGGCGTGTGCGCGGTCCGTATCGGAACGAGCGAGGAAGATCTCCTGGCGGAGTTGACCGCCGAATTCCCAGAGGCGCTCATCACCCGCCACGACGGCTCACTTGCACCCGTCACGGCCGTCGTGAAGGCGCTGGCAGCGGGACGGGCGTCCTGCGGCGCCGGGCGAACCGCCGCCGACATCGGTCTGGACCTGCGAGGCTCCGCGTTCCAGGTGGAGGTGTGGGAGGCACTGCGCACCATCGAGGCGGGCTCGGTGCGCCGCTACGCCGAGGTGGCAACTCAACTCGGACGCCCGACCGCGGCCCGGGCCGTGGGAGCCGCCTGCGCCGCAAACCCGGTCGCTTTGCTGGTGCCGTGCCATCGGGTGCTCCGCAGCGACGGGTCGCTCGGCGGATTCCGCTGGGGAACCGAGATCAAAGCGGCATTGCTGGCCTCCGAGGCCGAGCACACCGATACCGGATCCCAACGCAGCCGGTCGTCGCCCCCTCCGGCAGGTTCGCCGTGAGCGGATCGTCGAGTCAGAGGCGCTCGAAGGTCCAGCCGACCGCCTGATCTCCCTCGTAGGGCATGTCCCCGTGGAACGGGCGGGGATCGTCGTCGAACACGAGCGGCAGGAAGTGCCGGTCGCCGTCCCACAGCACCAGGTCCGCCGCCCGGCGCGTCTCGGGGTCAGGGTCGCAGGCGGCGAGCAGGCGGCCGCGGGGCACCCAGAGCAGGCTGCCCTCGTCATTGGCCCCCGGGGTCTCACCGTGCCAGGCGTCGGCGAGGAACACGAACCCCAGCCAGTTCTCGTCGCGGGGGCCGAAGTCCGTCCAGGTGATCGTGCCGCGCAACCTCAGCGACGTGACCTCGACGCCGGCCTCCTCGTACAACTCGCGGCGCATCCCGGCGACGACGTGCTCGCCGGGCTCGAGCTTTCCGCCGAGGCCGTTGACCTTGCCGTAGTGGTCGTCATCGGGTCGAGCGTCCCGGCTCACCAGCAGCACCCGATCGGCATCCCGGTCCCAGAGGTAGCCGAGCGTGCCGACGATCGGGGTGAAGGCCACGCGGCCACGGTAGCGAACCCCGGCTCGGCGGCTGTGGACGGCGCCGCGAAGCGCGGGCCCGCTAGCCGGCGCCCTCGGCGGACAGCCGCTGCAGCGTCTCGCGGGTCGGAACCCGCCAGGTGATGTAGGCCACACCGACGGCGCCGGCAGCAAGAACGATGACTCTGGGCGTCCACCCACCGATCAGCAAGCCGGTGCTGATGCCGACGGCAATCACGATCATGGAGCACGCTGCGATCTTGGCGCGCCGGCGCATGCCGAGCCCGGCGCGGTAGTCACGCACCATCGGACCGATCGCGGGGAGGCTCAGCAGCCAGCGCTCCAGGCGCGTGCTGGAGCGGGAGAACGCCGCCGCCGCCAGGATGAAGAAGATCGTGGAAGGCAGGCCGGGGACCACGATGCCCACCGCCCCGATCCCCACGAGCAACAGCCCGACGGCGATCCAGACCGCCCGTACCAGCCGGCTGCGGGCGAGACCGGGACCATCCGCCGCAGTGGGCTCGCCGGGTGTCCGCAACTCCGAGCCGCCCGCGGACTGGCCTGGCTCTGACACGGGTCGACCTTCCGGGGGTTCAGCCGGCGAGTTCGGCGACGTCGCCGACGGCCAGGTAGAACATCAGACCCATCACCGCCAGGTTGACGACGCTGAGCGGCCAGCGGAGCCGGTGATTACCTCGCCAGAAGCGCCGGATGCTCACCCCGTTGAACACGATCGCCACAACGCCGATCGCCACGCCCACCGCCGGACTCACCAGATCGGCCAGCCCAACCGCCGGGATCACATAGGGGAAGACGATGTACGCCAGCAGGCAGCGGGTGCCCGACACGATCATTGACTGGCTGAATCGGCGTTCAGCAGCCTGTCGGGAGGCGGTCGCGGTGGGCGCAGTACCGGAGGTCATGGCAAGTTCGAGGCCAGCCTACGCTCCGCCCTTCCGTTCGGTACCCGCGTGGAGCAGCGGGTCTCAGGCTTCGAAATCCCCGTCAGCGAACTTGAGCGTGGTGGCGTTTTCGGTGACCGTCCGCTGGACGCTGTCGTCGAAGCCCCCAGGAGAGTTGCCCTCGACCTCGATGGTGACAGCCACGCTGGCTCCGTCGACACGCGCGAGTTGGTCGACGATGCCGTCCGCGATGTCGGCTGCCGCTCTGGTCCAATGCAGCGAGTCCAGCGTCACACGACCCCAGTAGCGCGTTGGTTGGGAAGTGCCCGTCGGCTCCGGCGGAACGGGCTGTTCGCCGCCTTCCGGCGCGGGTTCACCGTCGACTGAATCGGTGTCGCCCGCCTTGGCGCGCTCTGCGGCGATCTGGGCCGCGGCCCTTGCGGCTTGGACCACAAGACCACTGGATGCCAGGGCGACTAGACCCTGGCCGGCCCGCAAGCCGGCGTATCGGCCGCCGGAACCGCTCCCGGCGGACTGCCCGGACTCGCCTTCCGCCGGGCCAGGACTTGTCGACTCGCCGGTTCTGTCCCCGCCGGAAGCGTCTCTTGCGGCCGGCGCGGGGATATGGCCATCGGCGTACGCGAAGCCGTCTGTCTGCCAGGTGATCGAGGCCACGCCGTCCCGCACCGCGTTCTCCAACACCGAACGATCCCGAAAGCGAGGCAGGTAGAGGTACTGAGTGAAGTCGTCCCACAACTGGGCCACCGACACGTGGCCACCCCGCCACAGCGGAATGCGATCGATGTTGAGTCGAAGACGTGCACCGGAGTACGCGGGGACAAGTGCCTCCTCAACAATCAGTTTGCGCGACACCCGTTCGGCCAGCGAGTCGATGACGACGCCGGGACGACCAACCCCAGGACTCGGCAGGCGGAATGACTCCCACACCATTGGGCCGGTTGGATCATCCTCCGGCTGGTCCGGGTTCAGCACCCACTGGTAGGTCTCGGCAATCCGCTGCGTGACGGTCTCGTCCAACTCGTCGACCTTGGACTCGACTTGACGGACCTGGAACGCATCGAGGTTGATGGTCTCGCTGTCGCGCCGGACGGAATCCCAAGCCAGCCACAGGCGCGCTCCCTCACGCAACTCCTCCAGTCGGGCACGGTCGGGGGCGAGAAACACAATCATGTTGCGGTGCCGACGGGCGCCGCCCGAGCGCTGATCCAGCACCGTCGCTGCGAAGTCTCCAGCTCTACTCTCGTCGCTCCTTCGGTCGTGATCGAAGCTCGGGTCGACGATCACGAGGCGAGCCGTATCCTCGTCAGGCACGTCGGCAGGTGAGCGGGGGCACACATGTACGGCGACGAAGTCACCCCGCCGCGAGCCCTGGGGGGCGAGGCGGCTACGAATCACCTCGTCCACATCCACGGTCTTCATTCCGGCAGCACGATCCTGGGCCATACGCATCACCGTCGGTGCCAGCGCGTACCAATACCGGGAGCCGTCTCGGTAGAGGTACATCGCTTGATCGGAGAGCCGGCGGAGGGCATCGCCGAATGTGGCTGGCCGCTCCCCAGGCTGAACGCAACCGAGCTTGATGGACCGGTCGTCAAGGCCCTTATTGGCAGCCTGCTGGGTGGGAGCTGAGCCGAAGTACACGGTGCGGGCCACCCTCCGGGCCGCCGAGTAACGCCCGAGGGGAGCGTTCTCTCTGTCCAGGCGCCACGACAACGCCTTGGGGCCGTCCACGTCGACTTCCAGCACGGGGCGCCAACCATCATCCAGGTATCGGGTGAGTTCTGCAGAAACGTCGGAGTCGTCGATAGGGATGGTGCCGGGCATGATAAGGAGGTTGGCGTCGTTGTTCATCCACAAACTGTGGATAACTTTGGCCATCAGACGCAGCACACCGCGGGTGCGCTGAAAGCGTTCCAGGTTTGACCAGTCACCGAAGAGCCTGTCGAACAGCTCTGGATGCACGGGGTAAGCGGCGTGCATCCGTCGCAGATAGTCGCCCTCCCGACACTCGGACGGAAACTCGCCCGTACTGGCGGCGTATAACTCGGCGAAGGCTGCCACGACCATGCCGCGCGAACGTGTGGCGCCGACGGGGAGCGGCTTGAACAGTCGGCGCCGCACGATCTCGAAACTCTCCTCCGTAGAGGCCGTCCGCCAATTGGCTTCCACGCGACCGAAGAGATTCTCGAGTCGTTCTAGAGCTGCCTGCCCACCCTCGCCGCCCACCTCAATCTGCGAAGCCGGGATTGTGGCCACCAACAGCGCTCCCGGCGTGGCCGCGGCAGCGTCAGCGAGGGCCTGAGCGAAGCTGAAGTGAGCGTCGAACGATCCGGCGGGTAGGACGGACTGGCCGTAGAGCTGACGGGCGTAGGCCACCCACTCGTCGATAAGGATCAGGCAAGGCGCGCACGACCGCAGAACCTCGCCGAGAGCAGCACCCGGACTTGTCCCGGATTCATCAGCATCGGCAACCATGGAATATGCGTCAGATCCACCAAGTTGCCAGGCCAGTTCACCCCACATCGTCCGCGCCACGGTGCCGTCCGGCTTACGCGACGGGCTCGACAGCTGGAGTTGGTGGCCCACAAGCACCGCGCGGCGTACCCCCCCGGCAGGAAGACGTAAGTCCCCCCTGCTCAGCAGGTCCTCCACGCCCGGTAGGTCGGCCGCGCGCTCAGTCCCGGCGAGGTGATACAGGGCGATGAGGGCGTGCGTCTTACCACCACCGAAGTTCGTTTGCAGCTTTACCACGGGGTCGCCCCCGGCGCCCACGAATCGTTCGACTGCGCCCAGAATCAGTGCGCCCAGGCCCTCGGTGATGTACGTGCGTCGGTAGAACTCAGCCGGATCGCCATACTCCGACGAGGCTTCACCTCGCCACACTTGATGGAGATCAGCGGCATATTGCGCCATCTCGAATCGACCCGAGGTGACGTCGTCATGCGGCTCGATCACTTCCCGCCAGGGAGGAAGGTTCGCCTCCACGCCCGCCTGCGTACGCTGCGCGATGCTGCGCCGAGCGCTGCGGCTCTGCTCCTCGAACTTCAGGCGCAACAACTCCTGGTGGAGGTAGCCCACCTCGTTGGCCTGCGGGCCCGCAGCGACGGCTTCCAGTAGTCGTTGAGCTGTATCGAGCCCCCGAAGAGTGTCGTCTGTGGAAAACTTCTCGTTATGCGCCCATGAGTTACGCACAGCCTGCAGTTCGACAACGTAGCTCCGGTCGGTTCGAGCCAGCTTGCGAGAGAAGATCGAGTTCCATTCATCCCAGAGCACCCTCAGCAAGAACTGCGGGTCTTGAGGATTGACCTGCCGGGTCTGACCTCCCCGCGCCTCGGCCCGCTGTACCGCAGCCGGCCAGTTCGGGCCGAACCGCGCCTCGCTTTCGCGGGCCACGAACGGAGTCAGACCCTCTCCAAGCAGCGCAATCGCCTTGCCAATCCGCTCATGGTTACTCAGCGCCAAGCGGTCACTCCTCTCCTCGGCCCCGCGAGAAGGTCAGCCCTTTACTCGAAGTGCCCGAGTGGCTAAAGCTAGCAAGGCGCCTGAAGAGTCTCTTGCGGCGAGAACCCGCCGACGCTGAAATGATGTCTCTGCCCGGCGACCGACGACTCAGAACAGTGCCTGCTCAGCGGTAGCGGCGAGGCGGGTCAGTTCGGGCCAAGAGGTGACGAGGCCGTTGCAGGCGGCGGCTTCGGCGGACCGGTTGCGGCGGGCGCAGATTTGGAACAGCCGGTAGGCGAGGTCACGGGCCGCATCAGCGGTGTCGGTATCAAGGCGGCTGAGGAGCGCCGCAGCGGCCGGCTCGCCGTCCTCGTAGAGATTTTGCAGCAGGTGCTGCGTGGCCTCCCACACGGTGGGACGACCATCGGTGGCGGGGTCCCAGCCGGGATCCAATTCGTCGCGACCGCGCAGGCCGACCCGGTCGCCGACAGCCATCACGATTCCGGCAGCGACAAGGCCGGCTACAGACGTGTTCCGCGCCTTGGAGAGTTGCTCAGCCCGGCCGAATGGGCCATCGGCAAAGCCGTACGCATCGAACCACGTCAGCGCCCAGCGAGTATCGGCATCGAGATCTGCACTCCCGCCGACGAGCGTCTCGTCGAGAACCTCGTTGATCAGCGCCAAGGCGTCTCGCACTCCGAGGGGTGAGCCGTCGGCGCTCAGGACCCGCTCATAGCGTGTGTAGACGCCCATTCCCGGACCGATGGCGGCCTGCGCGAGATCCAACGGCGCGATGTTGGCCTGCTGCAGCAGTTGCACGGCACTCGGAAGCTCGACTCGCAACGCTCGCCGCAGTTCACGCACTGTCGTCACGGTCCCGTCGAAGCCGTCCACGGCCGTCGGGCGGCAAACCAGCAGCACCGACGACGCCAGCGACTTCGTGCCCTTCTTCACACCTTCGGGCCGCTCCGTCCGCAATGGCCAAGTGGCAGTGATGCGAAAGCCGGCCGAGATGAGGCTCGCCAGCAAAGCCTCCCACGCCGTGCCCGAAGACCCATCATTCCGCTTGTGCTTCTCCACCTGCTGGTAGCCGTAGTACACGGTAAGGGGATACCGCGGGTCGTGCACCTCCCGCATGCGCTCGAACGCTCGCCGCAGCAGCATCTCGAAGTGGGCATGCGCCACCGACTTGTCGCCGCCGAACCTTGCGGCGTTCGACACGATCTGCTCATCGCTCGGAGCCACGAGCGGCCCGAGCGTGCCGGACCAGATGTCGCCGAGGGTGGCTCGCTGCCACACGAGGAATAA
Organism: uncultured Acidimicrobiales bacterium; assembly: GCA_964618115.1. GTDB lineage: Bacteria > Actinomycetota > Acidimicrobiia > Acidimicrobiales > CATQHL01 > VXNF01. The sequence continues at coordinate 6,373 of CAZTZI010000160.1, read as the reverse complement.
ATTCGACAGGGAGGCGTAGTCGAACATGTCGTAGTAGGGCGGATCCGTGCAGACCACCCCTCCTTCACCCTCGAGAGCGGTGAGCATCGAGGCGCATCGCACTTCGGCTTGCCCGACGCGCGCCGGCTCCTGACGGATGTCGCCGGATGGCTCGCCGCTCGGAGGGAGCGAGATCGATCCCTGGCCGCCAACGCTCGCCGGCGCAGGTAGGGCTTCGACCGCCTTGACGACGTAGTCGAGACCGCCGGCCCATGAGCCCGTCGATCCCGAGAAGGGATTGGCCTCGGGGAACTCACCGTAGAACCCGTAGGCAGGCCGGATGAACGACTGCTCGACCGACCCGTTGGCCCGGTTGTGGGTCGTCATCGTCGTCGTGCGGTTGGCCATGCGGGACAGCGCGAGAGCCAGGTACGTGGTGATGGCCTCGGCGTAGGCGCGGGCACCGCTACCGCCCTGCTCAAGGCCAAGTTCGCCGTCCGGCATTCCGGCACCGACGGCGTCGCGGTGCACCACGGGAGTGATCCCGTTGATCACCTCGCTGAACGTAGCCATCGTGCGGCGCTGGCGGGGCGAGAGGAGGTCACCGATTGTGCGCAGCCCGAACGCGGTGACATTCCCACATTCGGCCGGAAGTTCTCGGCGCAGTGCCACCTCAACGGCCTCCGGGTACGTCGTATCGCTACCTGCGAGGCCTGCCTGCTGGCCCGCGGCGTCGGGTGCCAGCCAGACGCGTCCGCCTCGCGGCTTCTGTGGGTTGGCGAATGCTTGTACGGCCACCAGACGCAGCCCGAAGCCAAACTCCCGCCCGCAGTCGCGCACCGTGTCGGCGTCGTTCACCGTGTTGCAGAAGAGGCACAGGAAGTTGGCGCCCCGTCCGACTTTGAGATCAACCAGACCAGCGGGCGGCGGCCCTGACTTCACTTCGAAGTCGAAGCGATCACTGTCGATCATCGGGCGGGCATGCCAGCGGTTCGTCGGTTTCTTGGACAACCACCATGTGGACAGCAGTGGTGTGGTGCGGCGGCAGCCTGGGTTGGCGCAGGCGATCGTCCGCGCCCACAGGTAGGAGATCGCCACCGTGCGCCCGCTCGGTGACAGCGGACTCACGGGCGCTTCAAAGGCTCGAGCGAGACGCCGCTGACACTCGGCTTCAACGGCTTCCCCATAGAAAGCAATATCAGCCGCAATCCCCCTCAGCCCGTCGCTATCTCCGAAGAGACGGGAGTTGACAGCAGGTTCCCCGGTGAACCTCTGGGCGATCGACAGAGTGGCCGCACTCACAAGGCCGGCGACGGGGTTCAGATCGATGGCGAGAGTGTCCAACCCCAGCCTGAGCGCTTCCGTCGAGATCGCTCCGCCGCCGCAGAAGGGGTCCAGAATTCTCGGCACATCGTCGCCCGCGGACGCCGCGATTCGGCGTTGCGCAGCGGCCAGCAGAGCAACGTCCCCGCTGCGCTCCCAGCGGCAGAGTTCCTCGATCAGCTTCATCAATTTCTGACGCTCGGCATGCTGCTCGGCCTCGGTCGGAAATCGATCCGGTCGGGCCGACGGGTCGTCGACGAGTGAGGCGAACAGCACGGCCCGCGCCACACCGAGTGGCTTGCGGGACCACCAGAGGTGCATCGTGGCCGGATGGCCCTTCTTCGGCACAGCCTTCTCCGCCCGCCCGGCAGCGTTCACGACCTCGAGGGGCAGCGCCACCTCAATGAGCTTGCGGCGCGTTCGATCCAAACCTGGCGGACCCACGGGTGCACGGTCTACACGCGATGGAGCAACGAGCGATCGGAGTGTGTCAACCCCAGAGGGCTGCGATCGGGACAGCCTCGATTCTTTCGGCGATTTCGCGGCGATGGCGGCCCGTGTGGAAGATAACGCCGCCAGCGAACTGCTCGGGGGGTATCTGATCTCGCAGCCAGATGATGTGCCGCGCGTCCTTGCGGGTCGGGGCGCTGGCCGTCTTCACCTCGAACGCGGCGACCCTGAAGCCGAATTCGGCGATCAGGTCGATCTCGTGCTCGCCGCGTTGGGCGCGCAGGTGATGGAGTTGCACCGGCCGGGCAGAAGCCTCGGCCTCCACTCGGAGCTGGGCTGCCACGTAGGTGTCGATGACGCGACCCCGCGCGTCCGGGTTGTGTCTCGCGGCGTCGAAGTCGACCCCGGCCAGCCAGGCGGCGAGTCCCGCGTCGGTGAGGTAACGCTTGGGCGTGGCCGTGAGACGCTTCAGGCGGTTCGAACGCCAAGCCGGCGTGTCGTCTATGAGACGCAGGACGCTGAGGATCTCGTGATAGCCGGCGGCCGTCTTCCGGTCCAGGCGTGCGGACTCTGCGAGGGTCGAGTCAGCCACAACGCCGGCAGAATGCAGCGCGCACGCCTGCAGGTAGCGGCGCATCCGCTCCGGGCTGCGGGGACGACCGTTGCCGCTATCGAACTCACCGAGGTCGCGAGTCGACGCAACCTGCACATAGCTTCGCATCCAGCGGGCCCGCCGGTCGGCGTCGGCCGACATGACCGCACCGGGGAAGCCGCCGGCCAGTGCGATCCGCAGGTAACCCAGAATGTCGGGCGGATCCGTCGGGACCGTGAACCGCGCCGGGGTGTCCCAACGGTCGAAGAGCGACGGCGCGGTCGCATCACCGAAGCGCTCCCGGCCGGTGAGAGGCCACAATTGGATGTCCAGGAAGCGGCCCGTGCCGGGCCACGAGCCGGCGATGAGGTCGTTCCTGGCTGAGCCCGTGATGATGAAGCGCCCCGGTCGGCCGTCGGCGTCAACCGCCCGCTTGACGGCACCCAGGACGTCCGGCGTGTGCTGCCACTCGTCGAGCAGCAGCGGGAAGGGGCCGACAGATATCGCCGCGTCCGGGTCATCAAGCACGAGGCTGCGCTCTTCGGGCCGGTCCAGGCGCAGGACCGAGCGGGCCAGCCGCTGGGCAGATGTAGTCTTGCCGACGGCCCGCGGCCCGGTGAGCAAGACGGCAGGCCATCCGCCCACGTCCGAGGCCAGGGCGCGGTCAGCGATGCGGACGAGGTAGTTCTTGATCCCGCCAGGCTAGCGGCCCGAAGTACTTCTTCTGCACTTTTGTTAGCTATTTCTTACTCATAATCGTGAGGCGTTATCCCGGGCCAGGTAGGGCCACTTCACTTCCCCGCACTTCCGGTCCTCGACACCCCAGACATGTCTGCGGAGCCGGGCTCAGTGGCAGCACGCCCGCGGCGACGGCGCAGATGTCGGGCACCGGCGAATGACGATCTCGACACGTCGATCGCTCCACGCAGTCGCTTACACAGGTTACGTGTTACACTGATTACGTGGCGAATCTCACACTCGCGATCGATGACGAACTGCTGCGTCGCGCTCGGATCCGGGCTCTCGAGTCCGGCACGTCGGTGAACGCCGCCGTCCGCGACTTCCTGGTGTCCTTCACCGGAACCTCGCAGCAGGAAGCCACCGTGCGAACTCTCATTGCCCTCGCGGACGACGCCGGTGCCACCAGCGGGGACACGGGCCGCGGCTGGACTCGCGAAGACATCTACGAGGAACGGACAGTCCGCTGAGCGCCTTCGTCGACACGAACGTGTTCGTCTACCTCTACGACCACGCTGACGCCGAGAAGCAACGCATCGCTCGTGCGACACTCACAGACGCCGCCGAGGAAATCGTCATCTCCACCCAGGTGCTCTCAGAGTTCTATTGGGTGGTCACCAGGAAACTCAACCTGGATCCGCGAGCCGCACGTGAGGGCGTGCGCCAGATGGCCACGCTCCGCGTCGTACCCGTCGATCACCGGCTCGTACTGCGCGCAACCGACACCGCCCTCAGCACGAAGCTCTCGATCTGGGACGCCCTAATCGTCGAGGCGGCCGTCACAGCCGGCAGCGACCACCTTCTCACCGAGGACCTCAACGACGGCCGGACCATCAGAGACGTCCGGATCGTCAACCCGTTCGCCGCCGCCAGGTGATTTCCTCTACCGCTCGGTCGACCTCGCCCGGATCGCCGAGCCTTGGCAGGACATGCTGCCGAACGTGTCGGAGCGGCCGCCGCTGGCACCAATTGCCGTCGAACCCGGGCGCCCGGCGGTGGCACTCAAGCTGAGCGACGAGACGGAGACGCCTCGCCTGTGGCTTCAGAACACCGAAGGAAGCCAACTCCTGCAACTCCAGCAAGATCGGCTCGTCGTCAACTGGCGGAAACTCCCAAAGGACACCCCCTACCCGCACTACGCAACCATCCGAGCGTTCCTGATCGAGGCCTGGAAGCGTCTATCGCGCGTCGTCGAGCACCTCGACCTGACTCTGCCTCCACCCTCGATCAGCGAAGTCCTGTACGTCAACCGACCGGAGGCAGGGGACGGCCACGACTCACCTCTTTCGGGCAACAGTGGTTCCGGCCGACACTCGACCGGATGCTCGGTTTCCTGTCCTTGGGGGAGGACTGGAACGGCTACGGCGAACGCCCCATTCACGAAAGCGCCGTGAAGCGAGCCGTCGACGTGCTCAACGAGATCGGCCCCAACGGGCCGAGCCCCTGTGTCGTTCCCACGCCGGACGGTGGCGTACAGATTGAATGGATGACCGGGGGTCTCGAAATCGAGGTCGAGATCCCTCCCAGCGGCCCAGCCCTCGTCCTGATCGTGGACCCGTCGGGTCACGAGACCGAGACGACCGCAACCGCCCGGAGCGGCACATGGGAGTTGCTGCGGGACAATCTCACTCGCATGCAGCGCATGCCGCAGGCGACCGCTTGAGCGATCGTGAGCCGCTCGAGGGCAGCGAGAGCCTCTGGCGGCGAATCCACCGAACCCACCTCGTCGACAAGCGGAGCGCGGCGAGCTTCACCTCGCGGGAGCAGATCCTCTCCTCTCGCTAGGACGACGCCAGACAACGTCGACGGGTGCACTTGAAAGATCGTCTTCTCCGCCGACGCGCGGCACCAAGTACCTCAGGCCTTCATGGTCTTCACGTCGTAGGACTCGAAGATCGGATCCCTGCTGACGACGACCAGGCCGCGGTTCTGCGCCTGCGCCACGAGCATCCGGTCGAACGGGTCGCGGTGCACCGGCGGCAGCCCGCCGGCGCGCCGGGCGTCGTCGAACGTGATGGGGACCGGCTCGAAGTCCTCGGCCAGAACAGCGTCCAAGTCCCCGTCCACGGTCAACTTGCCGAGCGCCTGCTTGATGGCGATCTCCCAGACCGCCGCCGCGCTGACCCCGGCGAGGTTGCCCGGGTCCCGGATCGCCTCGGCCGCCGCATCGGACAGACGCTCGCCGTTCACCCACCACAGCAACGTGTGGGTGTCCAGCAGCAGGTTCACCCTCGCCCCTCGAAGGCGTCCAGCAGCCCCTCGGGAGTCTCGTCGAAGTCGTGCGCCATCGTGATCCGCCCCTCAAGGCGCCCGGGCACCCGCGGTTCCCGCTCGGGCCGGTAGGGGATCAGGCGGGCGACCGGCTTGCCGGCGCGGCCCAACAGGAAGTCCTCGCCACGCTCGGCACGTTCGAGCAACTCCGAGAACCGGGTCTTGGCCTCATACACGTTGATCACCATGGTCCGCACCTCCGGCACCCCGCCGATCTATCTGATCTGACCAGACTAGATCATCTCAGGCAGGGGCACTTCACTTCCCCGCATTTCCGGTCCTCGAAACCCCCAAAATTGTCGGCGGAGCCGGGTTCAGTGGTCGAGCAACATCCTCAGTACGTCACTGACCCGACCGCTGGTCAGATGGTCGATCACCCCGAGGCGGCGGACCAGACGGTCCCGGTTGACGGATCGAACGAGTTCGCACTGGGCATAGCTCGTCTCAGCCAAGCCGTTACCCGGCGTTGCCTCCACCTCGACGTGGCACGAGAGATCGCGTCGTGCGGTGGTCAGAGGCACGACGATCGCCACCGGAAACTCCCGGCCGAACGAATCCGGAGGGCCCACGATCAGGGAGGGGCAGCGGAATGCGGGCTCTGCCGGATACGAGGGACCGAAGTCGACGGACCAGAGTTCGTCAATCGACGCCATCTGTGACGGCTGTGAGTTCCGCATCGGCCAGATACTCCTGCCAAGCCTGCGGGTCCGCCCGCAGGGCGGCGAACTCAGCGCGGACCTGGCGCGCGTACCGCTCGCGACGCAGCGCCTCGGCCGCGTCGCGAACCGTCTGGATCAGTGAAGTGTCCGCTGCACGGCTGAGTTCCACAAGCCGCTCATGGGTCCCGAGATCAACTCTGATGGTCGTTGTGTTGGCCATGGAATGAGTCTACATAATGTAGACAGCACCTGCTCAAGCAGCGCCCCAGCCGCCAGCAGTCGCCGCTCAACGATTCCTGCCGGGGGCGCAGTCGCTCGATGCCACGCGGTGCGAACCCGGCATCGGCCCGCCACCTGTGCC
>CAZTZI010000159.1:0-3286 GCA_964618115.1 uncultured Acidimicrobiales bacterium | reverse complement strand
CTTCCGCACTCACCAGGCCCTCGGCCACATCGGCCAGCACCCTGTCGGCGGAACGCTCCAGCGGATCGCCCCAGCCGCCTCCGCCCGGCGCCAGGATCTTCACCTGGTCGCCGCGGTGCAGGAGGATGTTGGAGAACTTCGACGGCGACATCGTCCCGAACCTCTCGCGGAAGGTGCTCCAGGATTCCTCGCCGGCGAAACGCACGTAGATGCCGCTGTTGGCGCCCGGCGGCGGTGGCTGGGGCAACCCGCTGGAGCGTTCCGCCGACAGGGTGCTGGCCGATGTGGCCGAGGGCCTGGTGAGTGCGAAAGGGGCGTTACGCGACTACGGCCTCGTCGTCGAGCGCGGCAACGGCGCCTGGGCGGCGACGCCGACGGCGGAGAGGGTGGCGGCAGGGTCCACTACGCTCGTGGACCGGGATTGCGGGTCAGACGGAGATGCCCTGACCGTGGAGGTGAGCCCATGACCGCCCTGGGTACGCCCCCGGAGAGCCGCTCGGTGGCCGCCGATCTGGTGGCCGATCAGGTCACGCTCACGGTCATCGACAACTACCTGGCCACCACCTGCCGCGAGATGGGCATCGCCATGATGCGCACCGCCTACTCCCCGATGTTCAACGAGTCACTGGACTTCTCCTGCGTGCTGTTCGACGCCAAGGGGCGCCTCAGCGCCCAAGCCGAGTTCTGCCCGTCCCAGATCGGCACCATCAAGTTCACCGTCGAGTGGATGATCGACGAACTCGGCCCCGACATCTACCGCCCGGGCGACGTGATCATCATGAACGACCCCTACCGGGGCAGCGGTCACATCCCCGAGCACACGCTGCTCAAGGCGGTCTTCCACGGCGACGAGATCGTGGGATTCGTGGCCAACTGCGCCCACCTTGCAGAGCCGGGAGCCAAGGCGCCCGGCGGGCTGGCGGGCGACGCCACCGACATCTTCCAGGAGGGCTTGCGCATCCCGCCGCTGTGGCTCGAGCGCGAGGGGGTGCCGCAGGAGGACGTCTGGAAGATCATCTTCGCCAACCACCGCACGCCGAAGGTCACCTACGGCGATCTCATGGCCATGGTCGGCTCGCTCAACGTTGCCGAACGGAGGCTGACAGGCCTCATCGACACCTACGGCTACGACACCGTCACGACCGCCACCGAGGACCTCATCGGTATCGCCGAGCGGCGCATGTCCGAGGAGATCCGCCGCATCCCCGACGGCGAGTACCGCTTCAGCGACATCATCGAGGACGACGGCGTGGCCGAGGGCTCATATGTGATCGACTGCACCGTGGTCGTGGACGGCGGGAACGTGGCCTGCGACTTCACGGGCTCGGACGGTGAGGCGGCCGGGCCCATGAACGCCACCTACGCGGTGACGGCCTCGGCGGTCTACAACGCCTTCATGCACATCACCGATCCGACCATCCCGCGCAACGAGGGCTGCTACCGGCCGATCAACATCATCGCCCCCCCGGGAACCATCGTGAACTGCGAGTTCCCGGCGCCGCTGGTGGGCGGGAACACGGAGGTGTCCCCCCGCATCACCGACATCATCTTCGGCGCCCTCGCCGACCCACTGCCCGAGCGGATCCCGGCCAGCCTCGGTGGCACCTCGTGCTGCTTCCTGTTCGGTGGGCAGCACCCGGACACCGGCGACCTGTACTCGCACTTCCACTTCGAGGGGATCGGCTGGGGCGGGCGGCCGGCCGCCGACGGCAACAGCCAGATCATCGTGATCAACGGGAACTGCCGCAACACGCCGGTGGAGGTCTTCGAGTCTCGCTACCCGCTGAGGGTGGACTCCTACCGCCTGCTGGAGGACTCCGGTGGCCCGGGCCTCAACCGGGGCGGCCTGGGCATCGAGCGCGTCCTGACCATGGTGGCCGAGGAGGTGACCGTCAGCGCCATCTTCAACCGGATGCGCGTGGACCCGTTCGGGATTCACGGCGGCAAGCCGGGCGCCAACAGCGGCATCTACGTGCGCCTGGTGGGCGAGGAGTCCTGGAGCACGTTCAGCGACAAGTTCGGCACGATGTCGCCCTCCAAGTTCTCCAACATCCGCCTGCGCCGCGGCGACCAGGTGAAGATCGTGGCGCCGGGCGGCGGCGGTTGGGGCGACCCCTTGGAGCGCTCGGCCGACAGGGTGGCGGCGGACGTGGCCGAAGGTCTGGTCACGCCGGAGGCGGCGCGACGTGACTACGGCTTGGTGATCGAACGCCGCAACGGCTCTTGGGACGCCACACCGACGGCTGCCCGGGCGAGCGAATCATGAGCCGGCGTCGAGACTCTGCGCTGGAGGCGGCGACGTCATGAGCGGTCGCTGGATCGAGCGAGAGCCCATGTACCTGTCATTCGACGTGTACAACTGCGCCTACTGCGGCAAGAACGTGCCCCGTCACGTGTGGCTGGAGGATGTCGACGGGGACGACGTTCCGTTCTGCGCACCGGAGGTCGCCGACATCCATCTGCGTACCCGCCTGCGCGACGACGCCACCACTCGCCGTCCTGATTCGGATCTGGGTCTCACCGAGCAGCTCCGGCTGGTGCGCGAGAACTGCAAGGCCCTGCGCCGGGACTAGGGAGTCCACGGGTGCAGATCTTCGAACCCGACGACCTGAAGTTCACTTACAGCGGGGATCACACCCCCATCGGCACCGTCGAGCCGGGCGAGACCTTCGTCGTCGAGACCGAGGACTGCTTCACGCGAAGGTTCCGCCGGCCCGAGGGCTTCACGCCGGAGAACCTGGCCTGGGTGTTGGAGAACCTGGACGGCGTGACCGGGCCCATCGCCGTTGCCGGCGCCGCACGCGGCGGCGCCGTGGCGGTGACGCTGCACCGTGTGGAGGTCACGACGCCCGGCAGCACCGCTTGGAGCACCTGCGAGGCCGACTCGCCTGTCGACTGGTGGGGCGAGTGGTACGCCTGCGACGGACTGGAGGTGCGCGACGGCCACATCCACCTCGGCGATCTGCGCATCGCCGCCCGCCCGCTGGTGGGCTGCATCGCCACGGCGCCCGACCGCGAGACGGTGTTCTCCAAGATGCAGGGCCGCTACGGCGGGAACATGGACTGCAACGAGGTGCGCGAGGGCGCGACCGTCGTGCTGCCCGTCGAGGTCGACGGTGCGTATCTCTACTTCGGCGACAGCAAGGCCCGCATGGGCGACGGCGAGGTCACCCAGGCGCCCGAGGTCGGCACCCGGCTGGAGGTGTCGGTGGAGGTGGGTCCCCGACCCCCGGGGATGGGTTGGCCGCGCATCCTGAGCGCCACCCAACTGGTCACGGTGGTGTCG
>CAZTZI010000158.1:0-7172 GCA_964618115.1 uncultured Acidimicrobiales bacterium | reverse complement strand
CCCCCGATGGCACCGGCGCCCCCTCCCTCGTGGGTCGGCCCGTACGTGCGCGGTGGCTCACCCGGTGGTATCGGTAGCCGGCTCTCCCAGTGGCACGCTCCGGAGGGTCTCGCCCCGGTCGAGTCGCACGACCCGGCGGTCGGTGACGATGGCTGTGATGAGTTCGGTGGGCGTGATGTCGAATGCGGGGTTCAGGGCGCCGGTGCCATCGGGGGTGACCGGCGTCCCGCGCACGTTCACGACCTCGTCGGCTCCGCGGTCCTCAATATGGATGACGCCACCTGAAGGGGTTTCCATGTCGACCGTGGACTCCGGTGCCACGACCACGAACGGCACCGAGGCGTAGCGAGCCGCCACAGCCAGGGAGAAAGTGCCGATCTTGTTGGCGGTGTCGCCGTTGGCGGCGATGCGGTCGGCGCCTGTGAGGACGACATCGGCCATGCCCCGAGCCAGCAGCGCCGGGCCGGCGGCGTCGACGATGACCCGGTACGGAGCACCCATGCGCTCAAGTTCCCAGGCGGTCAGCCGGGAGCCCTGCAGCAGCGGGCGGGTCTCGGTTGCGATCGCCAGGGCCAGGCGTCCCCGCTCGTGGACGGTGCGGATCACGCCCAACGCGGTGCCCCGCTCGACGGCTGCCAGCCCACCGGTGTTGCAGATCGTCAGCGCCGTGACTGCGTCGGGCTGTGACACCAACTCCTCGACGAGCGCCGCGCCGCGGCGTCCCATGGCAAGCGAGGCGGCCACCTCCTCGTCGCGGACTGTGAGGGCCTCCTCAAGCAACGCTTGGGGACCTTCGGCGACACGTGCCGCAACCCGATCGACCATGCGGGCAAGATTGACGGCGGTCGGGCGCGCCGAGCGGATCGACTCCACAGCCGCCCGGAACTCCTCGCTCCCGGCGCTGTGCTCCCGCGCCGCCAGCACCACCCCGAAGCCGCCCGCCACACCGATCGCCGGAGCGCCTCGCACCGCCAGGCGCCGGATGGCGTCCACCAGATCCGGAACCTGGTCAATCTCCAGAACCTCGTACGCATCGGGAAGCCGGGTCTGATCCACGATCCGGAGACGGTCGTCCGTCCAGTCGAGGGACCGCTCACCCAGATCCTGCATCACGCCTCACCACGCGCTGATCCGGTGGACCGATGATTCGTCACTCTTCCAAGGTAGACATCCAGCGTGACCGAAACAGACTCCCCCGGCGCGATGGTCGACCTGACCGGCCGGGTGGTACTGGTAACCGGCGCCGGCAGCGGCAGCGGCAGCGAGAGCATCGGCGGGATCGTTGGCAGCGGCATCGGTAGCGGGATCGTTCGCCGGTTCGTGTCGACCGGAGCCACCGTCGTGGCGCACACCCGCAACTCCCCCACCGATCACCTGCGCTATCCCGACGGCACACCGGTCACCACCGTGCGCGCCGATCTGACGACGCCCGACGGCCCACCCGGCGTGATCGAGGAGACGTTGGCACTGCACGGCCGCCTCGACGGACTCGTGAACAACGCGGGCGCCCAGCCGATCGCCCGGTTCGACACCCTCACCGACCAGCAGTTCACCGACATGATGGACATCAACGTCACCGCCACGCACCGGCTCACGCAACTGGCCGCGGCGGCAATGCGTCGCAACAGCGGCCCGGAGGGCGGCTCGGTCGTCCACATCGCCTCCATCGAGGCCCGCCACCCGACGATCATGCACGGTCACTACGCCACCTCGAAGGCCGCGCTGGTCATGCACGCCCGGGCGGCGGCGCTCATGTACGGCCCCGACGGGATCCGGGTCAACACGGTCTCGCCGGGCCTCATCGACCGACCCGGCCTCGTGGACGACTGGCCCGAGGGCGTCCACCGCTACCTGGCCGCAGCCCCGCTCGAGCGCCTGGGCACGCCGGAGGACGTCGGCGATGCCTGCGTGTTCCTCTGCTCGGACCTGTCGCGCTGGATCACCGGCACAGATCTGCTGGTGGACGGCGGCGTCCTCACGAACACCACCTGGTGAACCGATGAGTCTCGCTGATCGCGTCTACGTCGTGACCGGTGCTGCGGGGGGCATCGGCGCCGGAATCGCGCAAGCGCTCCTGGACGCCGGCAGTTCCGTCGCGCTGGCCGACCTGGATCGCGAAGCCACAGGGACGACGGCCCACCGCATCGATCCCGCCGGTCGGCGCACGTTGGCGGTCCACTGCGACGTGGGCTCCGACGACAGCGCACAAGAGGCCATCGCTGAGACGGTGGCTCGCTTCGGGCAACTCGACGGCGTGGTCAACAACGCCGGTGTGATCGAGATGAACGAGGCCCGCCACGCCACCAGTGCGGCGTGGTCTCGTGAACTCGACATCAACGTGACCGGTGTGTTCCGGGTGTGCCGGGCCGCCCTGGAGCACCTCACCGCCTCGGACCAGGCGGCCATCGTCAACGTGGCGTCCAACTGCGGCAAGGTGGGCTTCCCGAACATGGCCGGCTACAACGCCTCCAAGGCGGCGGTCATCAACCTGACGCGGTCGCTGGCGACCGAGTGGGCACCACTCGGCATCAACGTGAACGCCGTGTGCCCTGGCGCGGTCGACACGCCGATGCTGGCCGGCGTGGCCGACTGGCTGGCCGACCATCAGGGCGGCGACGCCGAGGACATCCTGGCCGGCATGGCCCTCCCCCAGATCGGCCGCAAGATCGCACCGATCGAGGTTGGCCGAGTCGTCGCCTTCCTCCTCTCGCCCGACGCCATCATCATCCGCGGCCAAGCCATCAACATCGACGCCGGCGAGACCCCCTACTAGACGGCACGGACACGCACGTGGCCGACTTCGAGGACGTCCGACGGCTCGGCGCGGAATTGCCCGAGGTGACCGGGGGGACCTTCTACGGCACGGAGGCGCTGAAGGTCCGGGGTAAGGGCTTCTGCCGGATGTGGAGTGAGCGGGAGTACAACCGCGACGGCGTCCACGACACCGAGGTCCTCGTGGTGTTCTGCGAGCCGGAAGCCAAGGAGGCCCTGCTGGATAACCATCCCGACGTGCTGTTCTCCACGCCCCACTACGAGGGCTACGGCGCCATGCTCATCCGACTCGCCGGCGTGGCCCTCGATGACCTCGCCGAGTGGCTGGAGGAAAGCTACCGCCGCCGCGCCCCGGCGGTCCTGCTCCGCCGGCTCGACCGCTGACCGTTTCGACCGCGCTGACCACCGCGAGCGCCCTGACCATTTCGAGCCGCCTGGCCACCGCGATCGCCCTGATCACTACGAGCCGTCTGACCGTTACCGGCGCTCTGACCGTTCCGAGCCGCGTGACCGCTTGACGCCCGGCCGTTGTGAGCCGGCGAGTCGGCGGGGCGTTCCGAAGCCGTCGCAGGCCCGGTCGGCAATTCACCCGCATCCGGCAACGTGATGGCCTCATTCAGGCCGAGGCGGCGCTGCATCCGCCTGGCGTCACCCATCTGCTCGGGCTGGAGAAGCGACACCACGAGGCCCCCCCGGCCGGCGCGTGCCGTGCGACCCGAGCGGTGGAGGTACGCCTTGTGGTCCTCCGGCGGGTCGAAGTGGACCACCGACGCCACATCCTCCACGTGGATTCCCCGCGCCGCGACGTCGGTGGCCACGAGCGCCTGCACGTTGCCGTCGGTGAATTGCCGCAGCGAACGGGTCCGCCGGTTCTGGGCATGGCCGCCGTGTATCGCCGCGGCGCGGATGCCGTGCTGGGAGAGTTGCCGGGTCAAGCGGTCCGAGCCGTGCCGGGTCCGGCAGAACACGATCGTCTGCCCCGCCGCGTTGATCACCTTCACGCAAGCAGCCACCCGCTCGGCCCGGTTGACCTGCCAGAAGCGATGGTGGGCAGCAATGACGTCGGGCGTCTCGGCATCGACGGCGTGCGTGACCGGCCGGTACTGGTAGTCACGGGTGAGCGTCTTCACGTCGCCGTCGAGGGTCGCGGAGAACAGGAAGGTCTGGCGGTCCCTCGCCGTCTGGTCCAGGAGACGCCGCACGGCGGGGAGGAATCCCATGTCCGACATGCGGTCCGCCTCGTCGATGACCGCCAGGTCCACGTCGTGGAGGCTCACGGCGCCCTGGTCGATGAGGTCTTCGAGCCGGCCGGGGCAGGCGACGAGGATCTCCACGCCGTCGCGCAGCCGCTTCAGCTGGGGGCCGTAGCCGACCCCTCCGTAGACGACGCCGACCCGGACGTCGCCGGCGAAGGTGCGCAATTCGGTCGCGATCTGCTCGGCGAGTTCGCGGGTGGGTGACAAAACGAGTGCCGTCGGCCGCTTGGACCTGGCGTGGCCCGCATTGACGACGAGCGGGATACCGAAGGCGAGCGTCTTGCCCGATCCGGTGGGTGCCCGACCGCAGATGTCGCGGCCGGCGAGAGCGTCGGCCATGGTGGCCGCCTGGATCTCGAATGGTTCGTGGATGCCGCCGCGCTCCAAGGCGCGGCAGATCGATTCGGGTACGCCCAGCTGGGCGAAAGAGGTGGACATGATGCTCCTTGCCCGCGCCACGCGGGCCGTCTGGTTGCCGCGAGTGCCTGAACTCGTTGATGTGGCGGCACCGCGGTTGGGTGGCTCACACAGGATCAATCAGGGAAAGCGAACTGTGCGCCCAACGACCGGAGACTCCGGCCGGTGGCTACAGGATACCCGCTCCAGCGCCAACTCCTCCGGACCCCCGGCGAACCCCTCGCGCCGGCCCTCTCACTCGTCGCTAGTACGGCACGCCGACAGCTCTCGTGAGGAACTCCATGTAGGGCGACGACGTGCGGCAGGCGTCGGCGAAGGAGTCGATGAACCCGGGGGCCGTGGCCTCCTCCTCATCGAAGGGGCACGTGGCCACGTGGTCCTTGCGCTTGAGGTCCTCGACGAGCGGGTGCTCGGGATCGAACCCCTTCGGCGGCCGCTTCAGCGACTCCCCGGTCAGGTCGAACTCCTCAACGAAGTCGGCATCCCCAACAGCGCTCTCCCAGCCGGCCGGGTCGTCGACGATCCGCTCCCGGATCCGCCCCAGCGCCGCCGAGTCCGGCCGCCAGAGACCAACCCCGGCGAACACCTCGTCGGGCGCCAGGTGCAGGTAGAAGCCCGGCGCATGGACCGACTTGCCGGCCTCATGGCGGAAGTGGACGGCAGCCTGGGTCTTGTAGGGGGTCTTGTCCTTGGAGAACCGCACGTCCCGGTAGATCCGGAACATGGAGCCCCCGTTGGCCCTCGCATCGGCCACGAAGTGCTCGCTTATCGAATGCAGGTACGGCTCGAAGTCCTCGATGAACGCCAGCAGCGGCTCCTTCACGTGCCGCTCGTAGCGCCCCTTGTTCTCACCGAACCAGTCACGATCGTTGTTGGCCCGCAGTTCCAGCAGGAACTCGAACAGATCTGGCGTGAAGTGTTGCCGCACGGTCACTCTCCTAGCGCACGAATTCCCGCAGTAGCGGCAGGATCCGCTCCGGCGCCTCCTCGGCTAGGAAGTGGCCGCAGTCCGGGAACTCGTGCACCTCACAGTCGGCCAGTTCCGAGCGCCAGCGGTCGAGTTCCTTGGCCCGGAAGGCGATGTCCTTCGATCCCCACAGCACCAGTGCCGGCTTCGCGCAGAAGGCCGCTCGCTCGTCCCAGATCTCCCGGAGCCAGCGGGTAGCGCCGACGATGTGACCTGGCAGCGCCGCGTTCGCGGCGCGAGCCGCGGCGCTCGGCTGGGCATTGCGGTAGTGCTCCAGAACCTCCGGTGTGAGGGCCTCCCGATTCCCGAACGCCTTGGGCATGACGCCGTTGACGAAGAAGTTGCGCCGCTTGATCAGGTACTGCCCCAGCGGGTTCGCCATCATCCGGCTGAAGAACCAGAAGTGGAGGTCGCGGTTCACCGGCCAACACCACGTGTTGGCGATGACCAGCCGCTTGACGCGATCCGGATGCCGTCGGGCGAAGTCGAGGCCAATCGGCCCACCCCAGTCCGTCAGGAACAGCGTCAGGTCCTGCAGGTCCAGGCTGTCGAGCAGCGCGGCGAACGTCTCCGCGTGGACCTGAGGGCGATGATCCTCCTTGCGGCTGCTGCGCGAGGACAGCCCGAAGCCGATGTGATCCGGCGCCACGCAGCGGAACTCCGACCGCAATCCCCCGATCAGATGCCGGAACTCGAACGACCAAGCCGGGTTGCCGTGCACGAAGACGATCGGCTCCCCCGAACCCTCGTCGACGTAGTGCATCGTGTGTTCACGTGGAGTCGTGAAGAACCGGCTCTCGAAAGGAAAGAAGTCATCCGAAACCCAAGCCGGCCGGACGCCGGCAGGAGAACTACCCACGAAGCGACCCTACCGCTCGCGCCGCCACATCGACATCGCTCACGTGGAGACGGCCGGGCGGAGGCTGGCCATGGCCGCCGCACTGGAAGACTGCTGAGCAATACTGCGGGATCTCTCTCCGTCATTCCGGCGGCGGCCGGAATCCACGGACCAGCGGATCGATTCGCACCTGCGGATGGATTATCCGGCAAACTCCGAGACGTCGACGACTGACGGAGGAGACCATGCAGGGCAAGTACTACGAGGAACTCGAGGTGGGGATGGTGATCCGCCACGGCCTCACCCGGACGGTGACCGAGATGGACAACATCCTGTTCACGTCGCTGACGATGAACGTGCAGCCGCTGCACCTCGATGAGGAGTTCGCCAAGACCACGGTGCACGGCCGGCGGGTCGTGAACAGCCTGTTCACCCTGGCCCTCGTCAGCGGGATGACCGTCCCCGAGACCACGTTGGGGACCACGCTGGGGAACCTCGGCTTCGACAAGGTCGAGTTCCCCGCCCCGGTGTTCCACGGCGACACCCTGCGGGCCGAGACCACCATCCTCGACAAGCGGCTGTCCAAGAGCCGCGACGACAGCGGGATCGTCTGGTTCGAGCAACTCGGCTACAACCAGCGCGACGAGGTGGTCGTGCGGGTCAGACGCGTCGGGATGATGATGCTGAAGCCGGCGGCGCCGGAACCCGGCCAGGAAGCCTGAGCCACGCAGGAGCAGTCCATCAAGTCCGGCGTACTCGTCGGGAACGGGCCCCGCAGCGTTGATCCGCTCGAGCAGTTCGGCTAACCGCCTAGGCCGACGTCTGGCCGCCATCCACGGTCAGGATCGAGCCGGTGGTCCATGCGGACTCGTCGGACGCCAGATAGACGGCCGTGGCAGCGATTTCGTCCACCTGGCCGAGG
>CAZTZI010000157.1:0-17528 GCA_964618115.1 uncultured Acidimicrobiales bacterium | reverse complement strand
TCCCCGCAGCGGGCTCCATCGTCAGCGACAGTCCGGCCTCCCGGAGGGTGTCGCGCTGCTCGACGGACAGGCGGTGCGGCTCGCTGCGAACGTGCTCCTGCAGGTTCAGCCGCCGCACAACTTGGGCTCCTCGTTGTCGTCGGGTTGTCACCTCTGCCGGGGCACCCGCCGTCCTTGGCGACGATTTCATCGCTCGGCCATCGAGCCGTCTCCGGGGTCGTCACGAGCCTGTCCCTCTTGTTCGACGGGCGGTTCACCGTCGGCCCCCGGCGGGGCGTGTTCATCTGCAACTTCCGGTCCGTGTCGGTCGTCTCCTCGGTCACGAGATTCGCGAACTTTTCGGCAAATTGCTCAAGGTGCTCGCGGCTCAGGATCCGCTCGAACGTGTCGGGGTGCACCAAGTGGAGCAGTGCCCTCTGCTGCGCAAAGACCTTGTTCGGGTGCCGGTGGAGCAGTTCGCTGCGAAGCTCCACCCCGTTCACGAACTTCTTGAACGCCCACGGATCGTCGAGCCGACGCTGTCGCTCGGCAGGCGGGGCCTCCCTCCACTGCTCGGCGAATTCGACTATGAATCCAATCATCTGGTGGCGGAACCGGTTGTGCCCCTGATTGCCCGCGATTCCGGGCATGAGGGCTTTGGCGAGGTCGTCGGGCACTGCTGGGAGTGCCCCCCAGCTGAGTACTTCGTTGATCCTGCTGCGTTTGGTCTCACCCCCCGTCTGATATCGACTGACGATCAGAAAATACACATACAGCACTTCTGCCATCAGCTGGTAGACCTCCGGCGGGCTGTCTTGAAGCTGAACTTTCAGCTTGGCGATGAAGTTTCCACCTTCGTCGGGGCATTCGAGGAACCGCGAACGCAGGTCGCGCAGCCTGTGGAGTGTCCAGATGGGCGTACCCGGCGTGAACAGCGAATCGTCGTCTCGCAACGCCCGATTCGCCCAGGTCTGCGCCGCGGCGTAGACCTCCTCCACGTCCTCGGTTGCCGCGCTCGTCGGCCCGCTGGCCGTCGGGGCTTGCTCGCCTCCCCTTCGGCGCCGGCCATCCTGTTCGATTACCGCGTTCGTCGGTCTACTGGTCATCGGTGCCCTCGCTTCGGCGGGCGAAACATCACTTTGCGGTGGCACCTCGGGATCATTGGTGTCGACCCATCGGTGAGCCCGTCGTCCGCCGGGCAACCTACACCCCATCGACTGGGCAGGAGTTGCATAGTGGCGGCGCAATGCTTGTACTATTGAATGTGCAAATCTTTTACTGTTCGCTGTGCGAGAGGTGTAGTATCGCGGCGTGAGCGATGGCGGACACCTCGGCAGAGCGGCTGCCCCTGCCGGATCGGGCGGCTACTTGTCCCGGTTGGTGGACCCTTGGATCGCCGAGATTCTGGACTCGGCGCCCGCGGTGATGATCACCGGGCCGCGGGCCGCGGGCAAGACCACGACAGCGTCGCGGCACGCGAGGCGCGTCGTGCGCCTCGACGAGGAGTCGGAGGCGCTGCCGTTCAGGGCCGATCCCGACGCGGCTCTGCGAGGTCTCCCCGAGCCTGTCCTGCTGGACGAGTGGCAGGAGTGCCCAGGGGTGCTGGGCGCCGTGAAGCGGGCGGTGGACAGTCAGCGGCGGCCGGGCAGGTTCATAATCGCCGGATCCGTGCGCTCGGAATTCGACCCGGCACTTTGGCCCGGAACGGGGCGCTTGATCCGGGTGGCGATGCACCCGTTGACCGTTGCGGAGCGCCTCGGCTCAGGCGGTCGGCCGTTTCTGAGCCGGCTCTTGGATGACGACCCGCCGATGCCAGCACCCGATACTCCGGATCTGCGCGGCTACGTCGAGTTGGCCGTCGTGGGCGGGTTCCCCGAGCCCGCGACCAAACTGCAGGGACGGGTGAGGGATGCCTGGTTCGAGACCTACCTGATGCAGCTGACCGTTCACCGGCCAGGGCCTCCCAACGGTCCCGACCCGGCGCGCATCGGCGCGTTCTTCCAGGCGTACGCGTTCAACACGGCGGGTGTTGTGAACGACGCCACCCTGGCCGGCACCGCCGGTATCAACCACCGAACTTGCGTGGCGTACACGCGGCTGTTGGTCGACGAGGGGGCCATCGGGCAGCTTCCCGCCTGGAGCAGCAACCTATTGAAGAGGCTGACGCGAGGCCCGAAGCGGTACGTGGCCGATACCGGACTTTGGGCGGCTGCGGTCTCTGCCGACGCAGGCGTGGTCATGAGCAACGGCGACCTGCTGGGCCGCCTGATCGAAACCTTCGTGGTCAATCAGCTGCGGGCCGAGGCCGTGGTGGATCCGTGCCGGCCGCGCCTGTACCACCTACGAGACCGCGAGGGCAGGCACGAGATCGACGTGATCGCCGATCTCGGGGCCCGTGGGGTCATCGCCATCGAGATCAAAGCTCACAGCGCGCCCAGTGAGCGTGACGCCCGGCACCTCCGATGGCTGCGCGACCAGCTGGGGCACCGCTTCGTTGCCGGCGCGGTGCTTCACACCGGTCCGAGACACTTCCGGCTGGCCGAACAGATTGACGCCATACCCATCAGCGCCCTCTGGTCCTGACCGCTCCGACCGATCTGGCGTCGGATCAGGCGAGGCCGAACTGGCGGTCGCCGGCGTCGCCGAGGCCGGGGACTATGAAGGCCACCTCGTTGAGGTGGCTGTCGACGGCGGCGGTGAAGATCTCGGCTTCGAAGCCCTTGGCGCGGAACGCCTCGATGCCCTCGGGCGCGGCCAGTACGCACACCACCGTGATCGGCCCGGCGTTGGAGTCGAGGAGGAGCTGGCAGGTGTGGATGAGCGAGCCGCCGGTGGCGAGCATCGGGTCCAGCACCAGCACCGGGTGGCCTTCCAGATCCTCGGGGACGGTGTTGACGTAGGCGTCGGGCAGCAGGGTCTCCTCGTTGCGCTTGGCGCCCACGAATCCCACCCTGGCGTTCGGCAGCATCTCCAGCGTGGCGTCCAGCATTCCCAGCCCGGCCCGCAGCACCGGCACCACCAGCGGCGGGTCGGTGATCTGGACGCCGGTGGCGGGCGCCATCGGGGTGTCGATCTGCACGGTCACCGCCGGCTGCGATCGCAGCGCCTCGTAGACGAGGAACGTGGACAGCTCGGCGAGGTTGCGCCGGAAACCGGCCCGCTTGGTCTCGGTGCGGCGGAGGCGGGTCAGCCTCTCGGCCACAACGGGATGATCGACGATGGTGACGTTCACGGCCCTCAGCATGCCCGATGGCACCGCCGCCTGCTAGCTGTGAATCCGGCCGCAAGCCACGCCGTGGTCGCGGCCGCCCTGGAGTTCGCGCAGCGTCGTGCAGGCCGACGGCGGGGCAGCCGTCGCGGGGAGTGAGTCCGGTGCGCCACGGCTGGGCGCGAGGCCGGGGTGACCTGTCTGCCGACGCGCGCCGACTGTCCGAATCTGGGGCGCGGGCTCTAGTGTCAGGCATGTGAACACGGTGGCGACACGGGCGGCCTCAGCGGCGATCTCAGAACGCAACGGCGGGCGCGAGGCGCTACCCGAACCTCTCGTGGGGCTGCCGATCGTACCCACCGACGCCGTCGGGTTGACCGAGCGTGCCGACGCCCTGGCCAAGCGGTCGATCAAGACGACGGCCAAGGCTGCCGCGCTCACGCTGGCGGTTCGCTGCATGGACCTCACCACCCTGGAGGGCGCCGACACTCCTGGCAAGGCGCTGTCGCTGTGCGCCAAGGCGCTGCGGCCCGAACCGACCGACCCGGCGGTCCCGCCGGTGGCGGCGGTCTGCGTGTATCCCGAACTGGTGGGTGTGGCCGCCGGCGCCCTGGCCGGCACGCCGGTGCGCGTCGCCAGCGTGGCGGGTTCGTTCCCCGCCGGGCTCGGCCCGATCGGGGTGCGCCTGGCTGAGATTGCCGACGCCGTCGCCGCCGGTGCCGACGAGATCGACATCGTGTTGAACCGGTCGGCGTTCCTGGCCGGGCGTTACCGGCAGGCCTACGACGAGGTGGCAGCCTCGAAGGAGGCGGCAGATCACGCCCATCTGAAGGTCATCCTGGAGACCGGCGAGCTGGGGTCCTACGACGCCGTGCGGAAGGCATCGATGCTTGCGATGGCCGCCGGAGCGGACTTCATCAAGACCTCCACCGGCAAGATCGGCACCTCGGCGACCCTGCCCGTGGCGCTGTGCATGGCCGAGGCCATCAGGGATTTCGCGGACGCCGACGGCCGAGCCGTGGGCCTGAAGGTGGCCGGCGGCATCCGCACGGCCAAGCAGTCCTGGCAGTACCTGGTGGTGATGGCCGAGACCCTCGGGTCGCAGTGGCTGCACCCCGACCTGTTCCGCATCGGCGCCTCCAGCCTGCTGAACGACGTGCTGCTGCAACTGGATCGACTGGGCACGGGTCGCTACCCGCGCCCGGACAAGACAGTGGTGTGAGGCGGTGAGCGACACAGGCGAGCACCTTCCCGCCTCGCCCGCCGGGGACTCTCCCGGCGCCGAGGTCCCCGAGAGGGTGCCGGCCGCGCCGACGGCGTTCGGGCCCGACTCCTACGCCCCGGCGCCGGAGTCCACCGACCTCGTGGGTATCGCCGACGACTACGGGCTGTTCATCGAGGGCGAGATGGTGCCCGCCCGCAGCGAGCAGACGGCGCCCACCGTCAACCCCGCCACCGGCGAGACACTGGCAACGTTCTCCGTCGGCGGGCAGGCGGACGTCGACCGGGCTGTGGCCGCGGCGAGAGACGCCTACGACTCCTACTGGCGCGACGCACCCGGCAAGGTCCGGGCGCGCTACCTGTACCGCATCGCCCGGCTGCTGCAGGAGCGGGCGCGGGAGTTCGCCGTACTGGAGACCCTCGACGGCGGCAAGCCCATCAAGGAGTCCCGCGACGTGGACATCCCCCTGGCGGCGGCGCACTTCTTCCACCACGCCGGCTGGGCCGACAAGCTGGACTACGCCTTCGCCGGCGCCAGCTCGGCCCCCGTGGGCGTCGTCGGGCAGGTCATCCCCTGGAACTTCCCGCTGCTGATGGCCGCCTGGAAACTGGCTCCGGCGCTCGCCGCCGGGAACACCGTCGTGCTGAAGCCGGCCGAGACCACCCCGCTGAGCGCCCTCCTGCTCACCGAGGTGCTGCGCGACGCCGATCTGCCTCCGGGCGTGGTCAACATCGTCACGGGCGATGGTGCCACGGGGGCCGCCGTCGTCGCCCACGCCGGCGTCGACAAGGTGGCGTTCACCGGCTCCACGGCCGTCGGCAAGGAGATCCAGCGCACGCTCGCCGGAACCGGCCGGCGCCTCACGCTCGAACTCGGCGGCAAGGCCGCCAACATCGTCTTCGAGGACGCCGCGCTGGACCAGGTGACCGAGGGCATCGTGAACGGCATCTACTTCAACCAGGGGCAGGTGTGCTGCGCAGGGTCCCGCCTGCTGGTGCAGGAGAGTGTGGCCGACGTGGTCGTCTCCAAGCTCCGCCGGCGGATGGACACCCTCCGGGTCGGCGACCCGCTGGACAAGAACACCGACATCGGAGCCATCAACTCGGCTGCCCAGTTGCACAGGATCACCGAGCTCGTGGCGTCGGGCGTGGAGGAGGGGGCAGAGTTGTACCAGCCCTCCTGCGTGCTGCCGGAGCGGGGCTGGTTCTTCCGTCCCACGCTGTTCTGCGACGTGTCGCCGTCACATCGCATCGCCCGGGAGGAGATCTTCGGCCCGGTACTGTCGGTGCTGACGTTCCGCACCGCGGACGAGGCCGTGGAGAAGGCCAACAACACTCCGTACGGCCTGTCAGCCGGCATCTGGACCGAGAAGGGCTCGCGGATCCTCTGGATGGCCGAGCGGATGCAGGCCGGTGTCGTGTGGGCCAACACCTTCAACCGCTTCGACCCGGCCAGCCCGTTCGGCGGCTACCGCGAGAGCGGCTTCGGGCGCGAGGGTGGCCGCCAGGGGCTGCTGCCGTACCTGGAACTGCAGGGGAGCGCCTCGTGAGCGCCGACGGCAGGCTCGAGGTGCGCAAGACGTACAAGATGTACGTGGGCGGGGGCTTCGTGCGCTCGGAGTCGGGCCGCTCATATCCGGTGCTCTCGGCGACCGGCGACCTGCTGGCCCACGCCGTGGCCGGGTCGCGCAAGGACGTGCGCGACGCCGTGCGGGCGGCGCGGAGCGCGCAGGGTGCCTGGGCGGCGCGCACCGCCTACAACCGGGGCCAGATCCTCTACCGGGTTGCCGAGGTCATGGACAGCCGGCGCGCCGAGTTGATCGACGACCTCGCTGGGGCCGCCGCAGGCGGGGAGTCGGGCGCCGATCCCTCCGCCGAGGTGGATGCCGCCGTCGATCGATGGGTCTGGTACGCCGGCTGGTGTGACAAGTACCCGCAGGTGCTCGGCGGGGCGAACCCCGTGGCGGGCGCCTACTTCAACTTCACCGTCCCCGAGCCCATGGGCGTCATCGGCCTGGCGGCACCCCACGAGGCGCCGTTGCTGGGGATCGTGTCGCGCCTGGCCCCGATGCTCGTGCCGGGCAACACGGCCGTTGTGCTGGCAAGCGAGTCCTCCCCGCTCGCAGCGGTCACGCTCGCGGAGATTCTCGCCACCAGCGACGTGCCGGGCGGTGTGGTCAACATCCTCACCGGGCAGCAGGCGCCGCTGGTGCGGGCGTTGTCCGCCCACGGCGATGTGGACTGCGTGGATCTGAGCGGATGCGATCCGGCGGGCGACGGCGGAGCCGGCGGGGAAGGATTGCCCGGTGCGGGTGATCTGGTGGCCGAGGCCGAACGACTGGCCGCCGACACCGTGACCCGGGTCGTGCACGCCGCGCCCGGCGAGCGCCGCTGGCTGGAGGCCGCCGCCCAGAGCCCGTACGCCATCTCCGCCTTCTGCGAGTACAAGACGGTGTGGCACCCCAAAGGCCGCTGAGCCGACCCGTGCCTGCGCGCCCCGGGACCGCGCTGCCATGAGCGACGGCGGGCAGTTTGTGCTCGGTGTCGACCTCGACGGCGTGTGCGGCGACTACATCGGAACGTTCCGGCGGATCGTGGCCGAGAGGTTGGGCGTGCCCGCCGAGTCGCTGACGCGGGACGTCTCCTGGGGATGCGAGGAATGGGGGATCCGGACCCCCGAGGAGTTCGACGAACTGCACCGCCACGCGGTCCTGGAACGCCACATGCTGCGGCACATGGACCTGATCCCGGGCGCGGCCGAGGCGCTGTGGCGGCTATCCGACGCCGGGGTTTGGATTCGCATCGTGACTCACCGGCTCTATGTGAACTGGGGCCATGCCGTGACCGCCGGCGACACCGCCGAGTGGCTCGACACGGCCAGGATCCCCTACCGGGACCTCTGCTTCATCGCCGCCAAGTCCTCGGTGAACGCCGACGCCTTCGTGGACGACGCTCCCCATCAGATCGAAGACCTGCGCGCCGCGGGCCACACCGTCATCGTGTTCGACCAGCCCTACAACCGCCACCTACCGGATCCCCGAGCCACCAACTGGTTCGAGGTGGAGGAACTGGTGCGCGACCTCGTGGTGGAGCGCACCGGCAGCTTCCCCATGCAGCTCCCCGGCATCGATCCCGGGGCCGACCGCCTCGCCCGCCGCCTCTACCGCCACCCGGCGCGGGCCACCGAGGACGATGACTGAGCGAGGGAGCGCCCGGCTGCGGGCGTTCGTGACCGCACCGCTGCGCGGGCCCGGCTTCGAGGCGCTCCAGCAGTTGGCCGACGTGGTCTACGAGCCGTGGCTGGAGTACGTTCCGATCCGTCTCTACGACCCGCCCCGCATGGCGCAGCGGTTGGCGGAGGAGCGCGCCGACCTGCTGATCTGCGAGGCCGACTTCTGCTCCGGGCCCGTCATGGACTTGCCCCTGCGGGCGATCGTGGCCACCCGCGGCGAGCCCTCGAACGTGGACGTGCCCGCGGCGACCGCCGCGGGCATTCCCGTCCTGCACACCCCCGGCCGCAACGCCGACGCGGTCGCCGAGTTGACCGTGGCCCTTCTCTTCGCTGTGAACCGCCGGATCATCCCCGCCGATCGCGACGTGCGCACCGGGCAGGTGTTCACCGACACGTTGCCCTACCAGCGCTATCGCGCCGATCTCCTTGCGGGCCTGACGTTCGGGATCGTGGGGCTCGGCGCGGTCGGGCGGGCCGTGAGCCGGAGGATGGAGGCCCTGGGCCTGCACGTGATCGCCCACGACCCCTTCGTCGACGAGGCGCGCCACACTCAGGACGAGCTCCTCGCCACCGCCGACATCGTCTCGATGCACGCTCCACCCCGCCCCGAGACCGCCCACATGATGAGTGCCCCGCAGTTCGCCGCCATGCGAGCCGGGTCCATCTATCTGAATACCGCCCGGGCGGTGCTGCACGACATGGACGCGCTCGTGGCGGCACTGGAATCCGGCCACCTCGGTGGCTGCGGGCTGGACCACTTCGACGGCGAGCAACTGCCCGAGGGCCACCCGCTGCTCGAGCGGGAAGACGTGGTGCTGACGCCGCACATTGGAGGCGCCAGCTACCACACCGAGCAGGTACAGGCGTCCATGGTCGCCGAGGACCTTCAGCGCCTGCTCGCCGGACAGCGACCCAAGAACATCGTCAACCCGGAGGTCCTGCCGTGAACTCCACCGACGCCGCCGACAGCGAGGCGCGCATGTCCACCGCCGAGGCCGTGCTGGTGGCTGCGAAGGCGATGTACGCCAAGGGACTCGTGGAGGGCACGGCGGGAAACGTCTCGGGGCGCGTCGGCGACGGCACGTTCTGTCTCACGCCGTCCTCGCTGGGCTACGAGGCGATGCGGCCGGAGGATCTCATCTTCGTGGGCGACGACGGCGGCGTCGTGGCCGGCGACGGCCACCCGTCGAGCGAGAAGGCCCTCCACCTCGCCTGTTACCGCCGCTGGCCCGAGGTGGGCGGCGTGGTTCACTGCCATCCCCTCTACGCCTCCATGTTCGCCGTGGCTCGGGAACGGATTCCGGCGGCCATCGAGGAGGTCGTCATCTACATCGGCGGCGACGTGGAGGTCTGCGACTACCACCTCACCGGCAGCGACGAACTCGGTGAGGCGGTGGCGGCGGCACTCGGCGACCGCAGCGCCACATTGATGGCGAACCACGGGCTGGTGACGGTGGGCAAGGATCCCGCCGACGCTCTACACGCGGCGCTGGTCGTGGAGCGCACCGCCCACATCGTCTGGGGAGCCCGCCTGCTCGGCACCCCGGGCGCGGTTCCCGAGAAGGTCAACCAGGACTTCGCCGGCGTCTACCGCTGGGTGCGCGAAGCCCTCTGGGCCGGCGAGGGCTGAAAAGATGGGCAGCGGGCCGACGAAGAAAGGTCGGCCCGCTGCCCAGGGCGGTGATGGTGGACCACGACATTACCCCCGCCGCATCGTGCCCGCAAGATCTCGTGGCGGACCTCGCCGGGCGCGACCGATCCCGTCTCCAGGCGTGCGAAACTGCGCGATGAGGCGTCGGACCGGGCTTCGCGAGAGTTCACTCGGCTCGCCAGCAACCGAGATAGGGGAGACCGATGGCACTCTTCGGCAGGGACAAGACACGGATGCCCACCCCGGAGGAGACGCTTCCGGGTCGCTCACGGCCGATGCCGGTGGCGGCAAACCACACCGTGCTTCGCACGCCCATGCAGCCTCCCTTCCCACCGCAGATGCAGACTCTGACCGTCGGGATGGGTTGCTTCTGGGGTGCGGAGCGACTGTTCTGGCAGGCGGACGGCGTGTACACCACGGCCGTCGGGTACGCCGGAGGCGGTACCCCCAACCCGACCTATGAGGAAGTGTGCTCGGGGCGGACCGGGCACAACGAGGTGGTGCTGGTGGTGTTCGACCCCCGGGTGACGAGCCTCGACGCCATGCTGCGGATCTTCTGGGAGAATCACGATCCCACCCAGGGCATGCGTCAGGGCAACGACGTGGGAACCCAGTACCGATCGGGGATCTACCTGGCCGACGACGCCCAGAGGTTGGCGGCGGAGCGCTCGAGGGAGCAGTATGCCGAGGTGCTCGCCGCCGCCGGGTACGGCCCGATCACGACCGAGATGGTCCCGGCCCCGCCCTTCTACTACGCCGAGGACTACCACCAGCAGTACCTGGCCAAGAACCCGTGGGGCTACTGCGGCATCGGCGGCACCGGGATGGCCTTGCCCACCGGGGAGCAGGCGCCGCACTGCGGGGGTGCTCCCGTCGCCGGAGCGGAGGCGGCCGCGAGGTGAGCGGCGCTCGCCGAGCGGGATCCGGCGCGCCGGCGCGCCGGTGACCGCGACCACCCTCGACGGCGAGCGTCTCGCCGGCGAGATTCGCAGCGAGTTGAGCGGCCGCGTCGAGGCGCTTCGTCGGCGCGGCGTGGCGCCGGGACTGGGAACGGTGCTTGTCGGCGACGACGGCCCGTCGGCCAACTATGTGGCCATGAAGCACCGGGACTGCGCCGAACTGGGGATCGAGTCCTTCCACGAGCATTTGCCGGTCGATGCCACCGGTGCCGACGTCGACGCCACCGTCGCCCGGTTCAACGCCGACGGGGCCGTCCATGCCTACTTGATGCAGTATCCGTTCCCGGGCCATCTCGACTACGAGGCGGCCCTGTTGCGCGTGGATCCGGCCAAGGACGTGGACGGCCTGCATCCCGTCAACCTCGGCAAGCTCGTGCAGGGAATCGAGGCACCGTTGGCCTGCACCCCGGCAGGAATCCAATACATGCTCGAGGCCTATGACATACCGATCAAGGGGGCACACATCGTGATCGTCGGCCGCGGGCTGACCATCGGGCGCCCGCTCGCCAACCTGCTGACGCTGAAACGCCCGGGCGCCAATGCGGCCGTGACCGTGGTCCACACCGGCGTCGCCGACCTCGCGGCACACACCCGCCGGGCGGACATACTCGTCGCCGCGGCGGGCGCGCCCGGCCTCATCACCGCCGACATGGTCAAGCCGGGGGCCGCGGTCATCGCCGCCGGGGTGTCGTTCTCCGGGCGCCGGCTGCTGTCCGACGTCGACGACGGTGTGGCAGAGGTCGCGGGCTGGCTCTCGCCGCGGATCGGCGGTGTCGGACCCATGACCCGCGCCATGCTGTTGCGCAACACCGTGGCTGCCGCCGAGGCCGCCGCCGGCTGAGGCAACCGCCCGAAACCCCCTACGTCGGCGCGCCACGATCCCCCTAGGCTGCACGCCCATGGGAGAGTTCACCGGAGATTCAGCCGCGTCCAGGATCACCATCGGCGCCGACGGCACCCTGCAGGTGCCCGACGTGCCGGTAATCCCGTATGTCGAGGGTGACGGCACCGGCGTGGACATCTGGCCCGCGGCGCGGGCCGTTCTCGACGCGGCCGCCGCCAGGTACGGGCGGCGCGTCGAGTGGATGGAGGTGCTGGCCGGCGAGAAGGCCTTCAACGAGACCGGTGAGTGGTTGCCGGAAGAGACGGTCGACGCCTTCCGGCACTACCTGATCGGCATCAAGGGTCCCCTCACCACGCCGATCGGCGGTGGGTTCCGCAGCCTGAACGTGGCGATCCGCCAGTTGCTCGACCTTTACGTCTGCCTCCGCCCGGTGCGCTGGTTCCGGGGCGTGCCGTCACCGGTGCGCACCCCCGAGCTGGTGGACATGGTGATCTTCCGGGAGAACACCGAGGACATCTACGCCGGTATCGAGGCCGAGGCCGGCTCCCCCGAGGCGGACCGGGTCAGGGAGATGGTGCGAGAGATCTTCGGCCGGGAGCTGCGCGCCGACAGTGGAATCGGCATCAAGCCTGTTTCCCGGACCGGCTCGCAACGCCTGCAGCGAGCCGCACTCAACTACGCGGTGGCCCGAAAGCGTTCCCGGGTCACGCTTGTCCATAAGGGCAACATCATGAAGTACACCGAGGGCGCCTTCCGCAGCTGGGGCTACGAACTGGTTCGCGAGGAGTTCGCCGACGTGGCGGTCGGCTGGGACGACTGCGGCGGCGATCCCGGCGGGCGGATCCTCGTCAGCGACGTCATCGCCGACATCGCTCTGCAGCAGGTGCTGACCCGCCCCGCCGAGTTCGACGTGATCGCCACGATGAACCTCAATGGCGATTACCTGTCCGATGCCCTGGCGGCGCAGGTCGGCGGGATCGGCATCGCGCCCGGCGGCAACATCAACTACGTGACCGGCCACGGCGTGTTCGAGGCGACCCACGGCACCGCTCCCAAGTACGCCGGGCAGGACAGGGTCAACCCTTCGTCGGTGCTGCTCTCCGGCGTCATGATGTTCGAGCACCTGGGCTGGAACGCCGCGGCCGACGCCATCGTCGCGGCGATGGAGGAGACCATCGCCTCGAAAATCGTGACCTACGACTTCGCCCGGCTCATGGAGGGCGCCACCGAGGTGCGTTGCTCGGAGTTCGCCCAGGCGATCATCGACAGGCTCTGACGGCAGCCACGACGGGGAGCAACATGACCGATTCCGCAACGCAGAAGGCCGCGCCCGTCCGGGTGGCCGTCACCGGCGCCGCCGGCCAGATCGGCTACAGCCTGGTCTTCCGCATCGCCTCGGGACAGCTGCTGGGGCCCGACCAGCCGGTCATCCTGCAGATGCTGGAGATCCCGCCCGCCATGGGCGCCCTCGAGGGCGTGGCCATGGAACTGGACGACTGTGCGTTCGGCCTGCTCGCCGGCATGGAGCTCAGTGACCGGCCCGAGACGGCGTTCTCGGGGGTCTCCTGGGCGCTGCTGGTGGGCAGCCGCCCTCGCACCAAGGGCATGGAGCGCAAGGACCTGCTGGAGGCCAACGGCGGCATCTTCACCAGACAGGGCGCGGCCCTGGCCGCCAACGCCGCGGAGGACATCCGCATCCTCGTGGTGGGCAACCCCGCCAACACCAACTGCCTCATCGCCCAGCGCAACGCCCCGGGTGTCCCGCCCGAACGCTTCACGGCCATGACACGGCTTGACCACAACCGGGCCGTCGCCCAGCTGGCGAGCCGGGCCGGTGTGCGCGTCAGCGACATCTGCTGCATGACGATCTGGGGCAACCACTCGGCCACGCAGTATCCCGACATCTTCAACTGCCACATCGGCGGCCGGCCGGCGAGCGAGGTCATCGACGACCAGCGCTGGCTGGAGGAGGACTTCATCCCCACCGTCCAGCAGCGGGGAGCGGCCATCATCGAGGCGCGAGGGGCCTCGTCGGCCGCCTCGGCCGCCAACGCCGCCATCGATCACGTCAGGGACTGGGCATCCGGCACGCCGGCCGGCGACTGGGTCAGCGTCGCCCTGCCGTCGGACGGCGGCTATGGCGTGCCCGAGGGGCTCATCAGTTCCTTCCCCTGCACCAGCGACGGCGACCGCTGGCAGATCGTGCAGGGCCTGGAGCACAACGCCTTCAGCCGGAACCGCATCGGCGCCTCGGTGGCGGAACTGGCCGCCGAGCGGGACACCGTCGCGGCTCTGGACCTCGTCGGCTGAGCGCGGCCGGCCGCCGGGCAGGGGCGGCCTAGAACTCGGTGCTCGACCGCAAGTCGCCGAGGGCGGCGTGCACGAGCTCCAATGTTGCGCCGTAGTCCATGAGGGCCTTCGTGTCGCCGGAGACGACGATACGGCCCATCAGGAACTCCACGTGGGCGTCGAGATCGCCGGTTGCGATCCCCCGGGCGACTTCATAGCTCTGGTGGTAGACGACCGTGGCATCGGCGGCGAAGCCGCCCAGCGCCTCGGCTCCGTCCGAGTCGAGGCGAATCCGGTAGGCACTGCGGGTCCCGTCCTGGTGGGTGACGAGTTGCTGGATGATGAGCGGTGGCGCGCCGCCGGTGGTGACACCGGCGGCCTGCAGCGCCTGGCTGAGGGCCGCCACCCATTGGGTGCTGAGGAACTTCACCACGGGATACGACGCTCGCTTGCGGCGCTGCCGCCGGTGCTCAGAGAGCGGCCAGGTTCGCCGCGGCGAATTCCCAGTTCACGAGGTTCTCGATCCAGCGCTCCACGTACGCGGGACGGGCGTTGCGGTAGTCCAGGTAGTAGGCGTGCTCCCACACGTCGATGGTCAGCAGCGGTGTGCGGTCGTGGCGCTGGGGGAGGTCGGCGTTCGACGTCGAGGCGACCTCGAGCCGGTCACCGCCGGCCACGAGCCACACCCAGCCCGAACCGAAGTGCCCGCAGGAGGCGTCGACGAACTGCTTGCGGAAGCCATCGGTAGAGCCGAATCCATCCTCGATGGCGGCGAGCAGGTCGCCGCTGGGGTCGCCGCCGCCCTCGGGATGCATGGATCCCCAGTAGAACGTGTGGTTCCAGACCTGCGCGGCGTTGTTGAACAGCCCGCCCGAGGTGGTGGCGACGAGTTCGTCCAGCGCCGCTCCCTCGCGCGCGGTCCCGGCCACCAGCCGGTTCACGTTGGCCACGTAGCCGGCGTGGTGCTTGCCGTAGTGAAAGGCCACGGTCTCGGCGCTGATGTGAGGGGCGAGAGCGTCCTGGGGATAGGGGAGCGCGGGCAGGTGCAGAGTCTCCGATGTACTCACGTGGTGGCCTCCGGATAGGGGCTTACTGCGGGGCAGCCGCCCTCGCCATGTCTGTCAGGGTGCTTCCAGTAAACCCGTTTTCGCTTCCGTTCCAGCCCTCGCTCGGTCCGCCACCCGCGACGCCGCCAGAGCCAGCACGAACGCGAGAGCGGCGCACACCGCAGGCCAGATGATCTCGCTCCCCTCCGGCAGGGCAAGACCGGTGCCGCTCGCGACCTCGCCGGAACCGTCAATGAGCCCCACACCGTTCGGCCAGGGCCACAGCACGCGCAGCGAGCCCAGCATCAGCCCCACCATCGCCGCCATGACGGGGTCGTGGTGACGCTCCAGCAGCCTGCTGAGCAGCGAGGAGAACACCAACACTCCCACCAGCGCGCCCGCTGCGAACAGCCCGATCGGGGTCCAGTGGCGTTGGCTCAGAGCATCGATGAACGACGCGTAGAGCCCGATGATCAGCAGGACGAACGCGCCGGAGATCCCCGGCAGGATCATCGCGCAGATCCCCAGCACCCCGGCGCCGAACCAGACCGCCGGAGCCGGTTCCGCTACGGGTGTGGCGCTGAGCCCGAAGGCCCATCCACCGGCGCCACCGACAGCGGCGCAGAGCGCGAACAGGCCGAGCCGCCACACCCGCACCTGCCGGGCGGCGACCAGCACGGCGGCGCAGACCAAGCCTGCGAAGGCCCCGGCCACCGGTTCGGCCCGGTTCTCCAGCAACCAGTCGATGGCGCCTGCCAGAGCCGCCAGCGCAACGACCGCACCTGCGGCGATCGGCAGCACGAGTGCCCAGTCCAGGAGCCGGAGGCGCCGCGCCCCGCCCGGTACGTCGCCGCGAAGCACGCACCCCAGCGCGCCGGCGACACATCGCACCGCGCGCAGCAGGCGCTCGTAGACGCCGAGCAACACCGCCACCGTGCTGCCGGAGACCCCCGGCACGAGGTCGGCCGTCCCGATGCAGAAACCTCGCAGGCCGTCCGCGGCCCAGCGGAGGGTGCCGGGCCCGCAGCGGCGTCCCGCTGATCCGTCCACCGCGCTCTGCACGCTCTGCCCTGCGCCTCAGCGCTGGCCGGTGAGCTTGCGGTTCTTCAGCTTGGCTCTGACGTAGTCCCGGTTGGTCCAGGCAATGAAGTCGATGGAGATCTCCTTCGGGCAGGCCTCCTCGCACTCCCCGTGATTGGTGCAACTGCCGAAGAACTGCTCCATGGTCTCCACCATCGCCTCGGTGCGCGCCCAGCGTTCGGGTTGGCCCTGCGGGAGCAGGTTCAGGTGCTGCACCTTTGCCGACGTGAAGAGTTGGGCGGCGCTGTTCGGGCAGGCGGCCACGCAGGCGCCGCAGCCGATGCACGCCGCAGCGTCGAAGGCGCACTCGGCTGCCTCTGTCGGGACCGGCACCAGATTGGCGTCGGGGGCGGCACCTGTGTTGACGGAGATGTAGCCGCCGGCGGCGATGATCCCGTCGAGGGCCGTGCGGTCCACGGCCAGGTCCCGGATGACGGGGAACGAGCCGGCGCGCCACGGTTCGATCGTGATGAGATCACCGTCGGCGAACTGTCTCATGTGGAGTTGGCAGGTGGCCGTGCCCTTCTGCGGGCCGTGAGCCCGCCCGTTGATCATCAGACCGCAGGTCCCGCAGATTCCCTCGCGGCAATCCGACTCGAAGACGATCGGATCCTGGCCGTCGAGGGTGAGGCGCTCGTTGAGGACATCCAGCATCTCCAGGAACGAGGCGTCAGGGCTGATGCCGCCGGCCTCGTAGGTTTCGAAGCGCCCGGCATCGTCGGGGCCGTCCTGGCGCCACACCCGGAGCCGAAGGTTCAGCACCGGCGCCTCGCCGGGGTCGTGGGGCTGCGCCGCCGGCGCGCCGTCCGCCGGGCTCACTTGTACGACCTCGTGGTGGGTGTCACGGCACCGAACTCCAACTCCTCGCGGTGGCGGATCGGCTCGGCCCCCGGTCCGGGCCATTCCCACGCGGCCACGTGTGTGAAGCGTTCGTCGTCGCGGCGGGCCTCGCCCTCGGCGTCCTGGTGCTCCTCGCGGAAGTGCCCGCCGCAGGACTCCTCACGTTCGAGAGCGTCGCGTGCCAGCAGTTCGGCGAGTTCGAAGAAGTCGTCCACGCGTCCGACCTTCTCGAGGGACTGGTTGAGTGTGTCGGCCGAACCCGGCACGCACACGTCGGCGTGGAACTCCTCGCGCAGGGCGGGGATCTCTGCGAGCGCCTTGCTGAGTCCGGCGGCGTTGCGCGACATGCCGCAGTGGTCCCAGACGATCCGACCCAGTTCGCGGTGGAACCAGTCGACGGTGCGCGTACCCCGGGCGGCCGTCCAGCGGGCGATCCGATCATCGACCTCGGAGACGACGGCGGTGAACGCGGGGTGGTCCGTTCCCGGCCCAGCCACCCCGAGGCGGCCGGCGAGGTAGTCGCCCACGGTGTACGGGACGACGAAGTAGCCATCGGCCAGTCCCTGCATGAGAGCCGAGGCCCCGAGGCGGTTGGCGCCGTGGTCGGAGAAGTTCGCCTCGCCGGCCACGAAGAGCCCCGGCACGTTGCTCATCAGGTTGTAGTCCACCCACAGGCCGCCCATCGTGTAGTGGACCGCCGGGTAGATCCGCATGGGCGCGCGGTAGGGATCCTCGCCGGTGATGCGCTCGTACATGTCGAACAGGTTCCCGTACTTGGCGCGGACCACGTCCGCCCCGTCGCGCTCCAGTACGCCGGAGAAGTCCAGGTAGACACCATTGCGAAGCGGGCCGACGCCCCGACCGGCGTCCACGACGGTCTTGGCGTTGCGCGACGCCACGTCGCGGGGCACCAGGTTGCCGAAAGCGGCGTACTTCTCCTCGAGGTAGTAGTCGCGCTCGGCCTCGGGGATCTCCTCCGGTGCTCTCGTGTCGTCGAACGCCCGTGGCACCCAGATGCGCCCGTCGTTGCGCAGCGACTCCGACATGAGGGTCAACTTCGACTGGAACTCGTCGCTGGCCGGGATGCAGGTGGGATGGATCTGCGTGTAGCAGGCGTTGGCGAAGTAGGCGCCCCGCCGGTGCGCCCGCCACGCGGCGGTGACATTGCACGCCATGGCG
>CAZTZI010000156.1:0-32089 GCA_964618115.1 uncultured Acidimicrobiales bacterium | reverse complement strand
CTGGGCCGTGTCTCAGTCCCAGTGTGGCTGATCGTCCTCTCAGACCAGCTACCCGTCGAAGCCTTGGTGAGCCGTTACCTCACCAACTAGCTGATAGGCCGCGAGACCCTCCCGAAGCACCGGAGCCTTTCCTCGTCGCGGCATGTGCCGCAACGGGGGCATCGGGTATTAGCCACAGTTTCCCGTGGTTATCCCCGTCTTCGGGGCAGGTTTCTCACGTGTTACTCACCCGTTCGCCACTAGATGCCCGAAGGCATCTCGTTCGACTTGCATGTGTTAGGCCCGCCGCCAGCGTTCGTCCTGAGCCAGGATCAAACTCTCCGTCGACATCTCGGGCCCGCGGCGGCGAACCGCCTCGAACCGTCGATTCTGTGCTGCGTCCGTGTTATTCCTTGCACGTCCGCGGCTTGGAGAGCCGGACGAGGGTGCCTACCCGCGTCCGACAATCCGGAATTGTTGGGTAGGCCGCGCCGGACAAGGAATCCGACGAGGCCACCCGCACTGGCATTCGTCTTCTCTTCCGTTTTCAAGGAGCGCACCGGTCGCCGCATCCCGCAAGGGGGCGCGGACGACGCACACGAGGTTGCGTCCTCCCTCCGCCTCGCTGTCTCGCCGGTCCGGTCTGCGGCCGTTCGACGCTTTCCGAGTGCGAAGGTGGGCGGCCAGCGTAACCGTCGGGAGCCGCAACCGCAACCACCGTCGGGGCTTCGGGGCCGGCGGTCCGATCACACCGACACGCACCGTGCTGCAACCTGGATTCCGGCCTCCGCCGGAATGACGCTGGAGAGCGGGCTAGGGCTCGACGAGGATGAGGCGGCGCTCGCGGCGGCCGCGCTGCAGCAGCAGGAAGCGCCCGTCGATCAGCCACTCGGGAGCCACGTCGCTCTGCGCAACCCGGGTGCGATTGACCGAGACGGCCGATTGGCCGAGCTGGCGCCGAGCATCGCCACGCGACGAGCACAGACCCGAGGCGACCAGCAGCCCCACCAGGGCTTCGGGCCCCGCCAGAGCGTCCGAACCCACACGCGTCTCGGTCACGATGCCCGCCAGCGCCCCCAGCATCTCGCCGCTGAGTGGGGCAGTGCCGTAGAGGGCCTCGGCGGCGAGGTTGGCCCTGGCGACCTCCTGGACGCCGTGCACGAACTCCGTGACCTCGTCGGCGAGCCGCCGCTGGGCGAGGCGCCGTTCGGGCGCCGCCTCGTGCTCGGCGACGATGTCGCGCACCTCGGGCATCGGCAGCAGGGTGAGTTGGGCCCGCAGGCGCCCGACGTCGGCGTCGTCGGTGCGCAGCAGGTACTGGTGCAGGTCGAACGGGAGCGTGCGGGCGCCGTCCAGCCAGACGGTTCCCTCCGCGGTCTTGCCGAACTTCTGACCGTCGGCGCGCGTCAGCAGCGGCCACGTCAAGCCGTGCGCCACCCCGCCCGAGCGCCGGCGGATCAGATCGACCCCGGCCACGATGTTGCCCCACTGATCCGAACCGCCCACCTGCAGACAGCAGCCGCGCTCGGTGTGAAGCCACCAGAAGTCGAAAGCCTGCAGGAGCATGTAGCTGAACTCGGTATAGGAGATGCCCTGATCGCTGGCGAGTCGGCTACGCACCGATTCGCGGGCGAGCATCTGGCTCACGGTGACGTGCTTGCCGACGTCGCGCAAGAACTCGATGATGCTGACCGGCGCCGTCCAGTCGTGGTTATTGACGACGTCGACCTCGGCAACGCCGGCGAAGGCGGCGTACTGGCTGCGGATGGCCGCCACGTTCGCCTCCAGGGTCTCGGCGTCCAGCAGGTTGCGCTCGTCGGAGCGCCCGCTGGGATCGCCGACCATGCCCGTGGCGCCGCCCACGAGAGCCAGCGGCCTGTGCCCGGCCTCGGCGAAACGTCGCAGCACCAGAACGCCGATGAGGTTGCCGAGGTGGAGGCTGGCGGCCGACGGGTCGATCCCCAGGTAGAGCACCGCCGGGGGCTCCAACAGCAGCGACCTCAGCCCCGCAGGATCGGTGCTGTCGTGGACGAGCCCCCTCTCGGCGAGGTCGTCCAGCACCCCTGCATCGCTCGTCGCTGCCTGCATGCTCATGGGTTCGCCGTTCCCGTCCTGTGTGTCGGTGCCGTCCTGGTGACATGCCGCGTCCCCTCGGGGAGCGCCGGGGCAACACCGCCGAGGATCGTGCGCGCGAGCCTGCCGCCGGATTCGCGGCGTCGGTCGTTGCCGTGGCGCACCGGGCGTGCTCTCCTAGGCTCTGAACGTCGCCGTGTCCTCCATTCTCGCACGCCGCCGCACCGCCCTGCGCCTGGGCTCGGTGGTCCTCGCCATCGCCCTTGCCGCTGGAGCCTGCACCTATGAGACGCGTGACCTCCAGGTGTCGCTCCCCGCGACGGCCCAATCCTCGTTCATCTACGACGCCGAGGGTCGCCTCATCACCACCTTCCGCGGCGAGCAGCACCGGCGGAACCTGGACTCCCTCGACGACGTGCCGCGCATCCTGCAGGACGCCGTCGTAGCCATCGAGGACGAGCGATTCTGGCAGCACCAGGGCGTGGACGTCCGGGCGCTGCTGCGTGCGGCCCGCTCCAACATCTCCGTGGACGGCGTCTTCCAGGGCGGATCCACGATCACCCAGCAGTACGTGGGCCGCGCCTTCCTGGACCGCACCGAGATCACGGTCAGCCGCAAGATCGAGGAGATCGCCCTGGCACTGCAACTCGAGCGCGCCTACACGAAGGAGTTCATCCTCCTGCAGTACCTGAACACCGTGAACTTCGGCGAGGGCGCCTACGGAGTCCTGACCGCTGCCAAGGAGTACTTCGACAAGGAGCTCGCTGAGCTGACGCTCGCCGAGGCGGCCCTGCTGGCCGGGCTGATCCAGGCGCCGTCGGCGCGCAACCCTTACGAGAACCGGGAGTCGGCCATCCAGCGCCGGGAGTCGGTCCTGGAGCGGATGCTCGCCAACGACTGGATCACCGGCAAGGAGTTCGTGCAGGCCCGCACCGAGCCGCTACGCCTCGCGCCCCGTGTCGCCACGCTCGAGGAGGAGTACGAGCACGGGTACTTCGTGGAGGAGGTGAGGCAGTGGATCCTCACCGACCAGCGCTTCGGCTCGACCCCCGAGGAGCGGGTGCAACTGCTGTTCGAGGGAGGGCTGCACATCTACACCACCTTGAAACCCGAGGTGCAGCGCAGCGCCGAGGCGGCGCTCACGACGATCCTGCCCTGGGAGGGCGGACCTTCGGCGGCGATCGTGGTGATC
The DNA here is from genome assembly GCA_964618115.1 of uncultured Acidimicrobiales bacterium. GTDB lineage: Bacteria > Actinomycetota > Acidimicrobiia > Acidimicrobiales > CATQHL01 > VXNF01. The sequence goes on along the minus strand of CAZTZI010000156.1, from coordinate 28,845 downwards.
CGCAACGACACGGGGCACGTGGAGGCGATGGTGGGCGGGCGTGACTTCTTCGGCGAGGCGGCCTCGGCCCGGTTCAACCTCGCCACCCAGGGTGGCCGCCAGGCGGGGTCGGGGTTCAAGCCGTTCGTGCTGGCTGCGGCCCTCGAGCAGGGCATCCAGATGAGCGCCCTGTACCCGGCCCCCTCCGAGATCGAGCTTCCCATCCCGGGGCTGGAGGAGAACTGGGAGGTCGGCAACTTCTCCTCTGTCGGGGGCGGAGGGCTCCTGACCCTGCGCGAGGCGCTGGTGCGGTCGATCAACACGGTGTTCGCCCAGCTCATGGCGGACGTGACGCCGGAGGCCGGCGTGGGCATGGCGCAGCGCCTGGGGGTGGCGTCACCACTGCAGCCGGTGCTGGCCGCCGTGCTGGGGAGCGAGGACGTGACCGTGCTGGACATGGCCGCGGCGTATTCCACGTTCGCCCGGCGAGGCATCTACGTGCGCCCGACGATGGTCACGCGGGTCACGCGGCTGGACGGCACGGTGCTCTACGAGCACGAGCCGCACTCGACGCGGGTGCTGGACAGCCGGATCGCCGACGAGATGACCGACGTGATGGCCGAGGTCGTCGAGGGGGGCACCGGACGGCGCGCCGCCCTGGGAGAGCGACAGGTGGCCGGCAAGACCGGCACCGCTGAGAACTTCGTGGACGCCGGGTTCACCGGCTACACCCCGCAGTACACGACGGCGGTGTGGGTGGGCTTCCCGGACGCGCAGATCCCCATGGAGCCGCCGACCACGGAACGGGACGTGACCGGCGGCTCGTACCCGGCGGAGATCTTCCAGCTGGTGATGGCCGACATCCACGAGGGGCTCGACGCCCGGCAGTTCGCCGCGAGCATCCCCACGACGACGACCACGCAGTACCCGTTGGTCGTGGAGGTGCCGTCGGTGATCGACCTGTCGCGGGAGGAGGCCACCAACGCCATCGAGGAGGCCTACCTCGATTTCCGGGTGTCGGAGGTGGTCCGCGCAGGCGTGGAGCCGGGTACCGTCGTGAACCAGATCCCGCGGGCCACGGAGCTGGCTTCCGGAGGCAGCGCCGTCATCATCGAGGTGGCCGTCGAGCCGCCGGAACCGGAACCCGAGGCCGAGGAGCAAGGCGACAGCGCCCCCGGTGCGCAGAACGGTGAGGCTCGGCAACCCGGCGAGGACGGTGGGGGACAGCGCACGAGCGACGTAGACGACGGGACCGATGGAACGGGAGGCGGGCAGTGATGAGTTCGTACCAGCGACGAGAGGCTCAGCACTGGCTCGACTCGATGCGCGGCGTCGACGATCCCGACGGTGGTGACGGACCCGGCGGGAAGCCCCGATGGCTGCCGAAGAGCCGCGCCGGAGCGACCGCGGCCATCCTGGCACTGCTGGTGATGGGCGGGTTCTGGATCTGGGCGTTCTCACCGCTGGCGCCGAGCGGCCATCCCGACGTGCTCAACAACGTCGTCTTCACCCACAGCGCCGAGGACATCTGCACCGGTACCGTGCGCGCCGTCGACCGCCTGCCAGGCGCAGCCGAGGCGACCGGACCGGAGGACAGGGCAACCCAGCTCGTCGCATCCACGCTGCTGTTCGAGGAGATGGTCGCCGAACTGCGATCCGAGGCCGACGGCCTCGTGGTGGGATCCGACGCCGACCTTCTGAATGCCTGGCTGGCCGACTGGGAGACCTACCTGGACGACCGCCGCGCCTATGCCGAAACTCTGGCCGGGGGCAGCGATCCCCCGTTCACCGTGACCGCCCGCGACGGCGAGGGTGTCACGAGCTACATCGGCATCTTCGCCGAGGTCAACAACATGCCGAGTTGCGCAACGCCCACGGACGTCTGAGCCGCCGCCGGCTACGTCTCGACCTGGCCCGAGAGGTAGAGACGGTCGAGGTCCAGTCCGAGTCTCTTGGCGCGGGAGAGCCGGGCGGCGAGAGTGCGCTTGATCCCCGCGCTGAGCGCGCCGATCCGGAGCAGCCGCCGGGCGCCGTCGAGGTCGTTCCGGTCCACGTTGAGGATGCGGCCGGCCTCGGCGACGGTGCAGTCGTGCGACGTGTCCCGCTCCACGAGACGCATCTCGTCGCCGGCGGCCACGTCGCCCTCCCGCAGCACGCGCATGAGGTAGCCGGTGAACCCGGTCTCCTGCACCACGATCGACATGTCCTTGCGGCCGTAGCGGGCGGCGATCTTGTAGCAGGGCGACCGCGGCTCGCTGACCTGCACGGTGCAGGACCCGACCCGGAAGGTGTCGCCGATGTGCACCTCGGCCTCGGTCAACCCCTCCACGGTGAGGTTCTCGGCGAACGCCCCGGCGTCGGGGATGTCGATGCCGAGTTCACGCCAGAACGGGTAGTGGTCGCGTGAATAGACCAGCACGGCCGCGTCCCTGCCCCCGTGCCCCTCGTAGACGTGCTCGTCACCTTCGACGCCCAGGCTGTGGATGCCCACCCGCCCCGGCACGGCCTGCTTCACGAAGGCGCTGGCGATGGTGCGGCCGCTGGAGTCCAACTCGCCGACCTTGCCCACGCAGACGGCAGCCACCTGGCCGCGAAGATCGGAGATCACACGTTCAACCTAGCGCCGGGGACTTCACGAGAGGTGCGGCTGCCTGCAGCTGGCCGGATTCAGCGAGGTGGGCGGGAGATGTCGGGGGCGCCCGGAACGTACCAGCGCCAGGGGCGTTCGGTGGCGGCGCTGATGCCGATGCGGGCGCTCGTCGCATAGAGCGGCGGCACGCTGCCACGGTGGTGCAGGGCGATCGGCGAGCGGGGGTCGAGGAGGTCGGCGCCGTTGTGGGTGCCGTCGATACCGAGGGCGGCGGTGAGCTTGGCGGGGCCGCTGCACAGATCGCGCTCGCGCCGTGCGGCCGGACGAGACGCCCACATGGCTCCGATACCGCGCACCGGCGCCAGCGCGCGGAGGAGCACGGCCCCGCACTGCCCGTCCGGCTCGCAAACCACGTTGGCGCACCAGTGCATCCCGTAGGTGAAGTAGACGTAGAGACGTCCCGGCGGGCCGAACATGACCGCGTTGCGCGGTGTGCGGCCCCGATGGCCGTGGCTTGCCGGATCGTCGGCGCCGCCGTAGGCCTCCACCTCCACGATCCGTCCCGCCCGGTCACCACAGGCCAGCACCATGCCGAGCAGTTCGGGCGCGACGGCCGTGACCGGCCGCTCGAAGAAGGCGCGATCGGGGTGGTCGGTCACGCTCCGGGGGCGTCGAGGGCGGCGAGGCGGGCGCCGTCGGCGGCGAGGCGGGCGGCGAAGCGCTCACGCTGGACGGCCACCGGCTCGGCCCCGCCTCCTCCCGGGCTTGTGCGGCGCGCCAGCGATCCCCCCGGTCTTAGGATCTCGTCGGCCTCGGGGCCGACCTCGGCGGCTGCCAGATCCGCGAACGCCCCCTCCCCCGCCAGGGCGGCACGTACCACGGCGGCGATCCGCGCGTACGCCTGCCGGAACGGCACGCCGCGGCTCACCAGAACCTCCGCCAGATCGGTGGCCGCCAGGAACGGATCGTCGGCGGCCTCCTGCATGCGCGCCCCGTCGAACGTGGCGGTGTGCAGCAGACCGGCCAAGGCGGCCAGAGCCCCCTGTACCTGCGCGAAGGAGTCGAAGAGCGGCTCCTTGTCCTCCTGGAGGTCGCGGTTGTAGGCCAGCGGCAGGCCCTTGAGGGTCGCCAGCAGGCCCGTGAGGTTGCCGATGAGCCGTCCGGCGCGGGCACGCGCCAACTCGGCCACGTCGGGGTTCTTCTTCTGCGGCATCATCGAGCTGCCGGTCGCCCAGGCGTCGTCGAGGCGCACGAAGCCGACCTCCTCGCTCGCCCACCAGACGATCTCCTCGCCGAGGCGCGACAGGTGCACGCCCAGCAGCGCGAGCGCGAAGAGGCTCTCGGCCACGAAGTCGCGGTCGCTCACCGCGTCGAGAGAGTTCTCGAAGCGATCCGCGAAGCCCAGGTCCACGGCTGTGGCATCGGGATCGATGGGCAGCGACGTGCCGGCGGAGGCCCCCGCACCCAGCGGTGACACGTCGGCGCGGCGGTGGGCGTCCAGCAGGCGGTCGACATCGCGGGCAAGCGCCCATCCGTGGGCGAGCAGATGGTGCGCCAGCAGCACGGGTTGGGCGCGTTGCAGGTGTGTGTAGGCCGGCAGGCGCGCGTCACGGGCGCCGGTGGCACGCTCGGCGAGCACCTGCTGCAGGACCAGCACGCCTCGGGCAACCTCGGCCAGCTCGCGTTTGGTGAACAGGCGCAGGTCGCAGGCCACCTGGTCGTTACGGCTGCGGGCGGTGTGGAGTTTGGCGCCGGCCGCCCCGGCCACTTCGGTGACACGACGCTCCACGGCGGTGTGGATGTCCTCGTCGCCGGCGGCGAAGACGAACTCGCCGGAGGCCAACTCGGCCGCTGCGAGGTCGAGCGCCCCAGCCACCGCCGCGCCCTCGGATTCGCTCAGCAGGCCGGCACGCACCAGGCCGCGCACGTGGGCGTGCGAGGCGGCGATGTCGTCGGCCGCCAGCCGTGCGTCGTACGGCAGGCTGACCGTGAACGCCATGAGTTCCTCGGCGGGCGTCACGTCCAGCCGCCCGGCCCAGAGGGTGACTCCCTCGGCGTCACTGTCAGTAACCATCGGGATCACCTCCCGCCGCTCGCAGCGCCGCGGTCCTCAGCCGCAGGGCGTGAAGCTTGATGAACCCCTCGGCATCGCCCTGGTGATAGGCGCCCTCGTCCTCCTCGAAGGTGGCGATGGCGGGATCGAAGAGGCTGTCGTCCGAGCGGCGCCCGGTGATCGTGACGTTGCCCTTGTACAACTGCAGGCGCACGACGCCGTTCACATGCTGCTGGCTACCGTCGATCGCCGTCTGCAGCATCCGGCGTTCGGGGCTCCACCAGTAGCCGTTGTAGACGAGGGATGCGTACCGCGGCATCAACTCGTCCTTCAGGTGCGCCACCTCCCGGTCGAGGGTGAGGGACTCCATCGCCCGGTGGGCGCGCAGCAGGATCGTGCCGCCCGGCGTCTCGTAGGCGCCGCGGGACTTCATGCCCACGTAGCGATTCTCGACCAGATCGAGGCGGCCCACTCCGTGCGCCGAACCGAGGGCGTTCAACTCTGCCAGGAGGGCTCCCGGCGGCAGGGCGCGCCCGTCGATGGCCACGGCGTCGCCGCGCTCGAAGGTCAACTCCAGGTACTGCGGCTCGTCGGGCGCATCGGTGGGCGCGACGGTCCAGCGCCACATGGCGGGCTCGGGTTCCAGCCACGGATCCTCGAGGCGACCGCCCTCGTAGGAGATGTGCAGCAGGTTGGCATCCTCGGAGTACGGCGAGCCGCCGGCGGCGGAGGCCGCGATGGGGATGCCGTGGTTGGCCGCGTACTCCAGCAGCCGCTCGCGGGACGTGAGGTCCCAGATGCGCCACGGTGCGATCACCCTGATGCCGGGCGCGAGGGCGTAGGCGCCGAGCTCGAAACGCACCTGGTCGTTGCCCTTGCCGGTGGCGCCGTGGGCGACGGCGTCGGCGCCGGTCTCGGTGGCGATCTCCACCAGCCGCTTGGCGATGAGCGGCCGGGCGATGGAGGTGCCCAGCAGGTACTCGCCCTCGTAGATGGCGTTGGCTCGGAACATGGGGAACACGAAGTCGCGGGCGAAGGGCTCGCGCAGATCCTCGATGCGGATGTCGGTCACGCCCAGGGACTCGGCCTTGGCGCGGGCCGGCTCGAGTTCCTCTCCCTGACCCAGGTCGGCGGTGAAGGTCACCACCTCGCAGCCGTAGGTGACCTGCAGCCAGCGCAGGATGACCGAGGTGTCCAGGCCGCCGGAGTAGGCCAGCACGACCTTGCGGGGAGCCCCCGGCTGCGGCGATGTCTGCGTCATGGTTCAGGTCTCCTTGCAGGCGAGGGGAGGTGATTCCGGCGGGAGGCCGGCGCGGGCACGCAACCGCTCGGCGAGGGCGCCGGCGTCGCTGTCCGCGGCGGCCACCACCAGGAGCGTGTCGTCGCCGGCCACAGTGGCAAGCACATCGGCCAGCCCCGCCCGGTCGAGGGCCGAGCCGACGACATGGGCCGAGCCCGGTGGTGTGCGCAGGCAGACGAGGTTGGCGGAGCGGCCGACCTCGATGACCCAGTCGCTGAGCACACGACGCAGGTGGTCGTCGCCCATGGCGCGCTCCTCGGCGGGAACGGGCACGGCGTACACGCCCGCTCCACCACCGACGCGCACCTTGACGGCTCCGAGGTCGTCGAGGTCGCGTGACACCGTGGCCTGCGTGGCGCTCACGCCGCGCGCGGCCAGCAGATCCACGAGCTGCTCCTGGCTGCTGACCGCCTCGTCGCCCAGCAGGCGCTCGATGATGTGCTGGCGCTGTCGCTTGCCGACATTGCCGGAGGTCATGGGCTGGTCTCCTTCCTGGGGGTTCGGCTCGTCCGGGGGCCCGCGAGCCACCGGAACAGGCCCTTGGCCGCATCGAAGCGGTTGGCGGCCTGCTGCCAGACCCGCGAGCGGGGGCCGTCGATGACCTCGGCGGCCACCTCCTCGCCCCGGCGGGCGGGCAGGCAGTGCAGGAAGATGGCCTGTGGGGCCGCGGCGTCCATCAGTTCGGGGGTCACCGTGAAGCCGGCGAAGTCCTGCTGCCGCTGCTCTGCCTCGTCCTCCTGGCCCATGGACGCCCAGACGTCGGTGTAGACGGCGTCAGCGCCCGCCACGGCGGCCCGGGGGTCCTCGAAGCTGCGAACCTCGGTGCCGGCCGCCCGCAGGCGGGCCAGCTGCTCCTCGCCGAAGCCGTAGCCCGGTGGCGAGGCGATGCGGAATGCCACGCCGGTCCGCCCGGCGCCCAAGGCCAGCGAGCCGGCCACGTTGTTGGCATCGCCCACGTAGGCCACGCTGCGCCCCTCGAACGAGCCGAAGACCTCCTGGATGGTCAGCAGGTCGGCCAGCGCCTGGAGGGGGTGGGCGCGATCGGAGAGCAGGTTCACGACCGGCACCGGCGACACCGCTGCCATGCGCTCCAGGATGCTGTGGTCGAAGACCCGCGCCCCGATGATGGCGTGATAGCAGGCCAGGGTGCGCGCCAGGTCCTCGGCGCTCTCACGGCTGTCGATGCCGACCTCCTGATCGGTCACGGTGACCGGATGTCCCGACAGGTGCACCACCGCCAACTCAGTGGAGTGTCGGGTGCGCGCCGAGGGCTTCTGGAAGTACAGGGCGACGCCGCGATCCTCCAACACGTTCATCCGGTAGCCCGCCTTGGCGCGGTTCAGCACCTCGACCACCTCGGCTGTGCTGAGGTCGTCGATGTCCAGCACATGGCGTACCTGGGTCGCGGCCGCCTGCTCGTCGCCGGGCTCGTCCTGGCGCCGACGGCGGTCCGCGGGGCGCTGCTTGGGGCGGAAGATACTCACGACGTCACCCTCCGGCAGGCTCGGTCGGCGCGGCCAGCACGGTGGCGAAACGGCCCGCCGCCTCCTCGATCTCATCGTCGGAGACGACCAGCGGCGGGGCGAAGCGCACCGCGCTGGACGTGACGGCGTTGACCACGAGGCCCGCGGCCAGGCATCCGGCAGCCACCTCAGCGGCGCTGCGGCCGAGCGCCGGATCAAGCTCGGCGGCCAGCAGCAGGCCGAATCCGCGCACCGCCGTCACGCCACCCAGCGCCTCGAGGCCGGCGCGCAGCCGCTCCCCTGCCGCCGTGGCTGCGGCAGGGGCGTCCATCTCGATCATCGTGTCGAGGACGGCGCGCGCCGCAGCGGTGGCGAGCGGCTGGCCGCCGAAGGTGGTGGCGTGGTCGCCGGGACGGAAGGCGCCGGCCACCTCGGCCCGAGCCCAGCAGGCGCCGATGGGAACGCCGTTGCCGAGCGCCTTGGCCATCGTCACCACGTCGGGCGAGACGCCCGTGCGCTGGTGGGCGAACCAGCGGCCGGTGCGCGCCAGGCCCGTCTGCACCTCGTCCAGCATCAGCAGCAGGCCCCGCTCGTCGCAGAGTGCGCGCAAGTCCCCCAGGTAGTCCGCGGGGGGCACGTTCACGCCACCCTCGCCCTGGATCGGCTCGACCAGCACCGCCGCGGTCGTCTCGTCGACGGCGCCGGCGACGGCATCGACGTCGGCGAAGGGCACGTGGCGGAACCCTTCGGGAAGCGGCTGGAACACCTCGTGCTTCTCGGGCTGGCCGGTGGCGTGCAGGGTGGCCAGCGTCCGGCCGTGGAACGAGCGGAGCGTCGTGATCACGGTGTGGCGGCCCCAGCCGGCCCAGCGGCGCGCCAGCTTGATGGCGGCCTCGTTGGCCTCGGCGCCGGAGTTGCAGAAGAACACCTGCCCACCGCCGCCGAGCAGCCCGTCGAGGGTCTGCGCCACCGGCCCGTTGTGCTCGGTGGCGAACAGGTTCGAGACGTGCAGCAGTCGCTGAGCCTGGGCCGCCAGGGCCTCAGCCACCCGGGGATGGCTGTGGCCCAGGCTGGTGACCGCCAGGCCCGACAGGAAGTCCAGGTACTCGCGCCCTTCTCGATCCCACAGGCGCGCCCCGGAGCCCCGCACGAACATCACCCGGGGCGGCCCGTAGCTGGGCATGAGGGGGCAGCGCCCGGTGTCTCCGGGCGCGCCCACGGCGAGGGCGTGCGGGCTCGGCGGCGCCGGATCTGCCGTCGAGGGACTCGTGGCGGGCTGGGGGTTCATGGTGCTTCCTGAGGGTCGGGGCGGATCATGGTGCCGATGCCGGCGTCGGTGAAGAGCTCCAGCAACAGCACATGCGGCTGGGTGCCGTTCAGCAGATGCGCAGAGCCGACGCCGTTGCGCACCGCCACCAGGCAGGCCTCGGCCTTGGGGATCATGCCGCCGGCCACGCCGCCGGCGGCCAGGATCGACGCCAACTCTGCCGCGGTGAGCTCCGACAGCACACTGGCCGGATCGTCGACGTCCGCCAGCAGGCCGCCCACGTCGGTCAGCACCACGAGGCGCTCGGCCCCCAGCGCGCCCGCCAGCGCGCCCGCCACGGTGTCGGAGTTGATGTTGTAGGGCTGGGCACCGTCGCCGGCGCCGATCGTGGAGACCACCGGGATGTAACCCAAGTCCAGCAGGTGGTGCACGATGCCGGGGTCGACCGCATCCACCTCGCCCACGAACCCCAGAGCGGGATCGCGCGGTGCGGCGGTGATCAACCCGGCGTCCTCCCCCGAGACGCCCACCGCCAGCGGGGCGCGGGCGTTGATGGAGGCCACGATGTCGCGGTTCACCTTTCCGACCAGCACCATGCGCGCGATGTCGAGTGTCTCGGCGTCGGTGACGCGGCGCCCGGCCACGAAGGACGGCTCCTTGCCGAGGCGGCCCATGAGGTCGTCGATCTGCGGTCCGCCACCGTGCACGATCACCGGGCGGATACCCACCGAGTGCATCAGCAGCACGTCGCCGGCAACGGCGCGCGCCACGTCGGGGTCGCTGACCGGCACGCCGCCGAACTTGATCAGCACGGTGCGCCCGGCGAAGCGCTGGATGTACGGCAGCGCCTGGGTGAGCACCTCGGCGGTGACCTGCGGATCGGGCGGGGGCGCGCCGGCAGGAGAATCGGTGTGCGGGTTCATCAGCTCGTCCGGGAGTTCTCGTCGATGTAGTCGTGGGAGAGGTCGACGGTGACGATCTCGGCCTGCCCGTCGCCCATGCCGAGGTCCACGTTGAGGTGGAGCCGGCGTTGGCGCATGTAGGAGCCGATCGCCTCGGGATCGGGCTGCCGGGGCCGACCCTCGGCATAGACCACGTGATCTCCGTAGGCGATGGTGATGCGATCGGGGTCGAACGCCACGCCCGCGGCGCCGAACTCGCTGGCGATGCGGCCCCAGTAGGGGTCCTCGCCGAACCAGGAGCACTTCACCAGCTGGCAGTTGGCGCAGTCTCTGGCGGCCTTTGCGGCCTCGGCGTCGCTGGCGGCGCCAGTGACCCGCAGCAGCACCGTCTTGGTGGAGCCCTCGGCGTCGTCGGCCATCTGCAGCGCCAGATCCCCGCAGGCGCGAGTGACGGCTGCGGCGAGTGCCTGGCGCGGCACCGGGCCGGCGCGGCCGCTGGCCAGCAGCAGCACCGTGTCGTTCGTGGACTCGGCGCCGTCGACGGTGAGCCGGTTGAAGCTGCTGGCCACCGCGGCGCGCAGGATGTCCTGCAATTCGGCACCCTCGGCAGCGGCGTCGGTGGTGAGCACGGCCAGCATGGTGGCCATGTTCGGCTCGAGCATGGCTGCGCCCTTGGCGATACCGCCGACGGTGAAGCCGCCGCCGTCGGCGGTGACCTCCTTGGGCACCGTGTCGGTGGTCATCATGGCCCGGGCGGCCTCGCTGCCCCCGGCGGCGTGCCGGGCCGCCACCACCTGGGGGATGCCCGCCGCGATGACGTCCATCGGCAGCTCGAAGCCGATCAGGCCGGTGGAGCACACCAACACGTGCTCGCTGTCGCAGCCCAGCGACCCGGCGGTCAGTTCGCACATGCGCTCGGCGTCGGCGAGTCCCTGCCGTCCTGTCGCCGCGTTGGCGTTGCCGCTGTTGAGGATCACCGCGGCGGCCAGTCCCCCGGAACGCTCGAGGTGGCTGCGGGTGACCACCACGGGCGCGGCGGTCATCTTGTTGGATGTGAACACGCCGGCGGCGGCCACCGGTGTTGCATCCGAGGTCGCCACGATCGACATGTCGGGGGCACCCGAAGGCTTGATGCCGGCGGTGAAACCGGCCGCCACGAACCCGTCCACGGAGGTGACGCTCACGGGTACACGCCCACGGTGGCGAGGCCCGTGGTCTCGTCGAGACCGCACAGCCGGTTGGCGCACTGCACCGCCTGCCCCGAGGCGCCCTTGCCCAGGTTGTCGATGGCGCACAGCGCCACGACCCAGCCGCTGCGCTGGTCGTGGCGCACGGTGAGGTGGGCGCTGTTGGAGCCCCGCGTGGCCTTCGTGGAGGGCGAGGCCTCGCTCACGGCCACGAACGGTTCGCCCGCGTAGGCGTCGGCGTACAGCCCCAGCAGGTCGTCGGTGCCGGCGGTGCCCGTCGGGCGGGCGTAGCAGGTGGCCAGGATGCCCCGGTTCATGGGTGCCAGATGGGGGGTGAACAGCACCCCGGCGCCGCTGGCCTGTTCGATCTCGGGCGTGTGGCGGTGATCGAGCAGGCCATAGGCGACGAAGTCTTCGTCCACGGCGCAGAAGCTGGTGTGGGGCTTCGCCGGGCGGCCGGCGCCGGAGACGCCGCTGGCCGCGTCGACGATCACGCCGTGCGCTTCGATGGCCCCCGCACGCACCAGCGGCGCGAGCGCCAGGGCCGCGGCCGTCGGGTAGCAGCCCGGGGCGGCGATGGCCGCGGCGTCGTCGAACGTGTCGCGATACAGCTCCGGCAGGCCGTAGGCGAAGTGCCCCAGGTGCTCCGGGGCCTGGTGCGGTGCGCCGTACCACTGCTCGTAGGCGGCCGTGTCGTGCAGTCTGAAATCGGCGGCGAGATCCACGATGCGCGCGCCGGTCCCAGCATCGAGCAGCTCCGGAACGATCTGCTGCGACGCCCCGTGCGGCAAGCCGAGGAACACCACGTCGGCACCGGCGGCGGCGTCGGGGGTGTAGGCGCTGAAGACCAGGTCGGGATACGCGGGCGCGAGGTGCGGGTAGAGCGCGCCCACCGCTGTGCCGGCCTGGGTCTCCCCGGTCGCCACGACCACCGACATGGCCGGGTGCGTCGCGAGGATGCGCAGCAGCTCGGCACCGGTGTAACCCGACGCCCCGACGATCGCCACGGAGAGCATCACAAGATCATACAGTAATATGCATTAGTATGCAACACTCGTGGCGCGCCCGGCATCACACCCCTGGCGAGTCACCCCGGCGACCCTGCACGCCGTCGCCGTCGGGAATCCCCCGGCCCCCGAGCGGCGACCCGCCGGCAGCGGGTCACTGCCCCGGCTCCCTGGTCGGGACTCGGGCGGTCAGCCGCCGTCCTGTTGGACCGGCGCGGCCTCGGAACCCGAGTCGGTCGGCGCCGCGGGCAGCGCCGGGCAGTGTTCCCGCAGCGGCCGAACCATCTCGCCGACGGCCGCGAGGTCGAACGCCGCGGTTCCGAGCGCGGCCCCGTCCGGGCCGTACGGCCTGAAGAGGAACTCGCCGGAGGGATTGGCGGCGAGCAACCCGGCGAAGTCAGCGGCGAACAGCGGGGGCAGCGAGACCGCCGGGCTCGAGCCGGCGGCGGCGCCTGCCGGGGCCCACTCCTGGAAGCGGAGGCTGCCGCCGATCCGGTAGTCCACCGGAATCCCGCGGACGCGGGAACCCGCGAGAGCGCCACCGGTGTGCACCCTCGCCTCGAGGCGCCCGCCGGTGCAGCGCAGCTCGAACGACGGAACGGCGGCGGCCGCAGGGTGGCGCGAGCCCAGCCAGGACCCGGTGTGGCTTCCCCCCGAGGTCGTCGATCCGGTCACGGGGTCACGGCGCGAGTACTGGTACCACGCTCCCGGCGGCCAGAGGGGCGCGCAGGCGTCAGCGACGGCCGTGCCGTCGGGCGCCTCCTCGGTCCCGGACGCGGTCTCGGTCTCGGATTCGGTCCTGGGCGCCTCTCGCCCGGCCGCGCGGCAGACGCCGACACGATCAACACCGCCGCAGACGTCGTCGAGCGTCAGATCTCCCACAACACCGGGATCGGCGTTGAAACGCACCGTCAAGCCCGCGCCGGCGTGCTGGGGGCCGCAGGTCACCTCAACGATCCAGTAGAGGTGCTCGCGGCACCAGCCGCCCGGGTACGGATCGGCGTCGATGAACGGGCTGAACGGCCGGGGCGGGCACTCGGGGACGTCGGTGCCGAGGAGCGCCTCGAGCGACACGACGCCCACCAGTGGAACAGGAGGCACGAGGGCCAGGGGCCAGTCGGGCGCGGTCCGCGGGCGCCAGCCGCCGGCGACGGCGACGAGGCCCGGCTCCGGCTCATCTGCGGGCGGCGATGCCTCGTCATCGAGGACGCCGTCGGGGGGCGCGTCGGGCAGCTCGTTCCCTTCGGGGCCGTCGGGGGCGGGCGCGTCGGACGGCTCGGAGTCCGGCTCCTCGGGGTTCTCCGCCTCGGCGTCGGAAACGGTCGCATCGTCCGGCGCGTCGTCCTGCGAGCGGGCCGGGGCGGCGACGGCCGCGACCATGGCGAGATTGAGGGCCACGAGGACTCCGAGCGCCGCAAGGGGGCCGAGCCCCCGATGCCGGTGCCCGGCGCCGGGCCGGCGGCGGCGCGGGGCCGCGGTCCGGGCGCGGTCACTGCCCATCGGTATCTCCGGATCCGTCGGAGGACGGATCGACCGGCTCGGCCCGGCGACCTATCACACCGGACTCCCCGTCCACCGACTCGAGCGCGTCGGGGGGCAGCGACGGGTTGTTGGCGGCCGCCCAGCGGACCCAGCGGTCCGCATCGCCGAGAAGGGCCACGAGCGCGGCCGGCGGCGTCGCCGGGTTCCCCGCCGCCGCCAGGCGCACCAGACCGTCCTCGTCAGCGGCCAGTCCCTCAAGGGCCGCCGCGGGGGCCGCGGGGTTGGCGGCAGTCTCGCTCCGCACGTACACGTCCGCGTCTCCGGCGAGCGTCCGAAGGGACTCCGCTGAAGTCGTCGGGTTCCGGGCGGCGCCTCGTCGCACGCCGGCCACGTCGTCTTCGGCGAGCCCCGCGAGGACCCACGGGGGCGTCGCCGGGTTCTCCGCGACGGCTCGACGCGTCGGACCGTCCTCCTGCCCGGCGAGCCAGGCGAGCGCCGCGGGCGGGGCGCTCGGATTGGCCCCCACCCAAACGCCGACGTTGCCGCGCGGATCGGCGGCCAAGGCGAACAGCTGGTCGGGCGGCGTGCGAGGATCGGCCGCGGCCCACTGCCGGGCCGCGTCGTCGGCCACGAGCAGCGGCACGACGGCCGCCCACGGAGCCGGATTCTCAGCGACCGCCGACCTGCTCAAAGGCCCGTCGGGTGGCAGCCACCGCTCCGCCGAGAGGCTGAGCAAAAACTCCCAGGCCTCCTGCTCGGCCATGGTTTCGCCTTCGCCGGCTTCGTCGTCGCCGGTTTCATCGTCCAGCGGCAGCAGACCGGGAAAGTAACTGGCAAGAGCACGGGCATAGTTGAGAAGGCGCTCGGCGTTCCAAGCATCGTCGTCGTCCAGTTCCGCTTCCTCCCGGGCCTCGTCGCGCAAGGACTCCACCACATCCGCGATCCCCGGTTCGCCGGTCTCCGGATCCGCAGGAATCCAGGGCCTGTAAGGAAACAGTTCCAGGAATTCGGGCAATGTGATCTGCCGCAGAGGCAGTTCCCGGTGTTCGGGCCAGAGCGACGGGTTGGCCGCCGCCAGCCAGCGCACGCCGGGATCGGCGTCGGCGAGGAGGTCCGCCAGCAGCGGCGAGGGGGTCGCCGGGTTGCGGGCCACGGCACGACGTGCCTCAGCGGTGGGATCGCGGACCAGTGCCGCCAGTTCCGCGGGCGTTGCCAGCGGGTCGCCGGCGCGCTCGATCCGGCGCGGAACGTCGTCGACCGGCTCGCCGGCGGGCGGATCGGCTGCCACCTCGACCGCTTCCGGCTCCGGGACGATCTGCGGGGCCGCTTCCGGCTCCGGGGGCGTCTCGGCAGCTCCCCCCGGAGACGCCTCGGGCGCTGCGGCCTCGACGTCCTCGGGCTCCGGAGCGACCTCGGGCAGCGGGGACGACGCCTCGGGCACTTGGGGCGTCTCGGCAGCCCCTCCCGGGGGCGCCTCGGGCTCTCCGGCCCCGCCTTGAGGCCCTCCCTCCTGCGGCGGGGCGCCGCCGTCCTCGGCGGCTCCGGGTGCAGCGCTGCCCTCGGGCGACGCGAAGGCGTCGAACTCCGCGGGCTCGCCTGTCAGGGGCGCCTCCGGACCCTCCTGCAGCGGGTCAAGGGGACCCGGCGGGTCGGGTTGCGGCACTGCCTCCGCGAACGACCGCTCACTCTCCTCGGTGTCCGGCTCTGTGTCCGGCGCTGCGACCGCGGCGGGCGCCTCGGGGACAGGCGCTTGTGCGGCTGGACCCCCCGCAGACCCCGAGGAGCATCCGACGGCAACAACCGCCACGGCCAGGACAAAGGCAAGCATCTTGCAGCGAAAGGTCACTTGTCTCCTCAACCGTCACCCTTCAGGCGGAGCTGACATCTTCAGAACAGGAAGATGTTCTCGGGCCCGCGCCGCCAGCCGGGCGAAGGGCCGGGGCAAGGCTATATGGGCAACCGCAAAACCGGCGCGCGTGGGCGGGCGACGCTCAGTCGCGGAGGGCGGCTCCGGTTGCGGTGGCGGCCTCGATGCAGGCGGCGCGGATCTCGGCGACCTCGGCGTCGGTGAGGGTGCGGTCAGAGGCTTGGAGGCGCAGGCGCCAGGCCACGCTCCGCCGGCCCTCTCCGAGGCGCTCAGCGTCACGGAAGACGTCGAAGAGATGCAGGGTGATGAGGGTGTCGCCGGCCGCGGTGCGCAGCGCCGACTCCACGCCGGCGGCGGGCACGGCGTCGTCGATGACGAACGCCAGGTCGATGTCGCTGGAGGGGAAGCGGCTGGGCCGGCGGTAGCCCGGGCGGTCGATGTGTGAGTCCAGCAACCGGCCCAGGTCGCACTCCAGCCAGGCCACCCGCTCGTCGATCCCGAACGACTCGGCCACAGCGGGGTCGATCTCGCCGAGGACGCCGAACGTCTCACCGCCGGCGACCAACACCGCCGAGCGCGTGGGGTGCAACCCCGCCGTGGCCTCGTTGCGCACCTCGGTCACGACGAACGGCATGGCGCGGCGCAGGCGCTCCCAGAGTTCCGCCGCCGCCGGCGCCTCCCGGCCCGCCAAGGCCACCGCCAGCTGGTCATCCTCGTCGGGCAGCTCGCCGTCGCCGGGGGCGTGCACGCGGCCGACCTCGAACAGCGCCACACCGGGCTGGCGGCGGGCGGCGTTGTAGGCCACCGACTTCAGCATCCCCGGGCGCAGCGAGGTGCGCATCACCGACTCCTCGGCCACCAGCGGGTTGGTGACCGTGATGCCCCCGGCCGGCAGGCCGCAGCGCTCGAGGTCGCCAGGCGCCAGGAACGGCAGCGGCATGGCCTCCATCAGCCCGAAGCCCACGAGCAGGTCCTGCACCCGGCGCCGGGCCTGCTGACGCTCCGTGAGACCGCCCGGATGCGGTGACCTGGGAACCGTGCGGGCGATGCGGCCGTAACTCCAGAGCCGCCCGATCTCCTCGATCACGTCGATCTCCGTGGAGCTGTCGAGACGCCACGACGGCACGGCTACGTCCCAGACCTCGCCGGGGTAGCTGCGGGCGGGCTGCCCGGGCGCCGCCTCCGCCGCCGGGGTGATGCCGAAGCCGATGGGCTCCAGGCACGAGCGCATCTCGTCGGGTGTGAGGCCGGTGCCCAGGATGGCGTTGACACGCCCCGTGCGCACCCGGACCGGGCGCCTCGGCGGCAGGTCGCCGCGCGCCTGCACCAACTCGGGCGCCAGGGTGACTCCCCCGGCGGCGGCCAGTTCGGCGAAGCGCTCGAGTGCCCGCGGCGCGATCTCGGGATCGACGCCCGCCTCGAAACGCGCCGACGCCTCGCTGCGCAGACCCAGGCGGCGTGCCGTGGCGGCGATGTCCGGCGGGTTCCACCAGGCGGCTTCCAATATCACCACCTCGGTGCCGGCGGAGATCTCCGTGGAGGCGCCACCCATGACGCCGGCGATGCCGATCGGGGCATCGGAGGCGTCGGCTATCACGCCGTCGCCGGCGGTGAGAGTACGCACGACGCCGTCGAGGGTCTCCACCTGCTCACCGTCGCCGGCCCGGCGCACCCGCAGCAGACCACCGGACACCAGGTCGGCGTCGAAGGCGTGGGACGGCTGGCCGGTCTCCAGCATGACGTAGTTGGAGAGGTCGACGACGAAGTTGACCGGCCGCATGCCCAGGGCCAGCAAGCGCCGCGCCAGCCACTGCGGCGTCCGCGCACCGGCGGTGTTGCGCAGCAGGCGCACGCTGAAGACCCCGCACAGGTCCGGGGCCAGGATCTCCACCGCGGCGGACGCCGACGCCGGCGACCCGGAGGTCGCCACGGAGATCTCCGGTATATCGAACGGCGCGCCGCGGCGGGCGGCGAGGTCGCGGGCCACTCCGGTGACGCTCAGGGCGTCGGGCCGGTTGGGGTTGACCTCGAGGTCGAACAGCACGTCGCCGGCCACGCCGAGCGCGCTCGTGAGGTCTTGGCCCAGCTCCAGGTCCGACGGCAGGATCATGATGCCCTCGGCGTCGGAACCCATCTCGAGTTCGGCCGCCGAGCACAGCATTCCCTCCGAGGTCTGCCCGCGCATCCGCCGGCTGCGGATCTCCAGGCCGGCGGGCATCGTGGTGCCGACCGTGGCAAGAGGCACCAGGTCGCCGACGGCCATGTTGAAGGCGCCGCAGCAGACCTGCACCGTCTCGCCGTCGCCGGCGTCGACGTCCACGAGTTGGATGCGGTCGGCGTCGGGGTGGGGTCGCAGCCCGGCGACCCGGGCCACGACGATGCCGTCGGGCGCGGCGGCGAACGTGACCATGTCCTCGACCGCCAGTCCCAGATCGGAGAGATCCTCGGCGACACCCTCCGGCGGCCCCTCGATCGGTGCGAACTCCCGCAGCCACGACAGCAGCACCTTCATCAGAACTGCTCCAGGAAGCGCACGTCGTTCGTCCAGAGATCCCGCAGGTCGTCGACGCCGTAGCGGATCATGGCCAGGCGATCGATCCCGAAACCGAAGGCGAACCCGCTCCAGCGCTCGGGATCCACTCCGCAGACCTCCAGCACCGACGGGTGCACCATTCCGGAGCCGCCCAGCTCCAGCCAGGTGCCGTCGGGTCGCTGCACGTCGAATTCGGCGGACGGCTCGGTGAACGGGAAGTACGACGGGCGCAGGCGCGATGTGAAGCCGGGCCCGAAGTAGGCGGTGGTGAACGTCTCGATGGCGCCGGCCAGGTCGCCCAGCGTGATGTCCTCGTCGATCACCAGCCCCTCGATCTGGTGGAAGACCGGCATGTGGGTGGCATCGGCGGTGTCCTGGCGGTAGCAGCGGCCGGGCGCCACGACGAACAGCGGCGGGGATTGATTCTGCATGACCCGCACCTGCACCGGGGAGGTGTGGGTGCGCAGCAGGGTGCTACCGGGGGCGCCGTGGTCCACATACAGGGTGTCGTACATGTCCCGGGCCGGGTGGCCGGGGGGGAAGTTCAGTGCCCCGAAGTTGTGCCACTCCGACTCGATCTCGGGTCCCTCGGCGACGGTGTAGCCCATGGCGCAGAACACGTCCTCGAGGCGCCGCTGCGTCTGGGTGATGACGTGCAGGCGTCCGACCGCGGCCGGCTCGGCCAACTCGGTCAGATCAAGGCGCTCGGACTCGAGGCGCCGGCGGCGCTCGGCCGCTCGCAACTCGTCGAGGCGTGCGCCGTAGCGGGCCTCCACCTCGGACATGGCCTCGCTGAGGGCGCGCCCCGCTGCCGGCCGGTCCGCCGGGGGAAGCGAGCCGAGACGGCGCCGCAGCCCCGCCAGCGGCGATCCCTTGCCGAGCAGGTCGGGACGGGCGGCGGTGAGTTCGGCGAGGCCGGTTGCGGCCTCGAGCGTGGCGAGGGCGGCGGCCAACAGAGACCGGGCCTCGCCGGCGAGAGCCTCGGCGCTGGGCGTAGCGGCGCTCATCGGGAAACCAACGGGTTCGTTCGGTGCAAGTGCCTCGGCTCAGCACTGGATCCCGGCCTTCGCCGGGAAGACGACGCTGAGAGGACGAGGAGCACGGCGTGGATCATCCGTCTGCGGCCTGGCCGGTGTGGTCTTGGCGGCGGCGACGCTGCACCTCGAAGCACAGGACGGCCGCGGCCGCACCGACGTTGAGCGACTCGGCCTGGCCGCCGAGCGGGACGTGTACCCACCCGTCGATGCAGCCGGCCAGCGAGGCGGGAAGACCGTGCGACTCGCTGCCGACCACGAGCGCCAGCGGCTCGGACAGGTCGGCCCGGTCGTAGGACAGGCCACGCCCGGCCGCGGCGCCCAGGGTGCGCAGACCTCGTTCGCGCAGATCCTCCAGGATCGCGGCGGGATCCTCGGACAGCATCGGCGGCAGGCGGAAGATCGAACCGGCCGAGGCGCGAACGGCCTTGGGGCCGTAGGGATCGGCGCCCGACCCGGCAAAGATGACGCCGTCGGCGCCGGCAGCCTCGGCGCAGCGCAGCAAGGTGCCGGCGTTGCCCGGATCCGCCACCGAGACGGCGACCAGTACGAACGACGCCACGGTCGGCGGCCCGGCGGCCTCGGGCTGCTCAGCGAGGGCCAGGAGCGGCTGCGGCGTCACCGAGGCTCCCACCTTGGTGAGCGTCCCCGCCTCCACCTCGATCAGATCGGCGCCCGCGAGGGCCAACTCGTCGCCCAAGCGGCGGACCTGCTCATCGGCCCGGGCCGGCTCGATGTAGACCTCGCGGATACGCAGCCCCGCGGCGGCCGCCTCGGCGCCGAGCGTCGCCCCCTCGATGATGAAGACACCCTCGTCGCGGCGGGCGGCGGCCGAGCGGGCCAGCCGGCGCAACCCGGCGAGGCGCGGCCGCGGCGTCGTCAACGGCACCACGTCCCGACCCACCGACGCAGGGCGCGGCGTCAGGTCCCGAGGGGCAGATCGCTGGTGCGGGCGTCGGCCGCCAGCCTCACGAGCGCGGCGAAGGAATCGGGATCGTTGACCGCCATGTCGGCAAGAGCCTTGCGATCCACTTCCACGCCGGCGGCGCGGAGTCCTGCCATGAACGTGCTGTACGTGGAGCCGTGCAGGCGGCACCCGGCGTTGATCCGCTGGATCCACAGTCGCCGCATCTCACCCTTGCGGGCCCGGCGGTCCCGGAAGGCGTACTGCCCGGAGTGCAGCAACTGCTCATTCGCCCCTCGCCAGGTGCGGCTCTTGTTGCCGTAGTAACCCTTCGCCCGCGCCAGGGTGGTCTTGCGCCGCTTGCGCGCCTGGATGGATCGTTTCGCTCTGGCCATGTGGTCTGACCTCCCGGATTCCCGACCCCGTCAGATGCCGAGTTGGCGACGCACCGACGGCGCGTCGGCACTGCTCACCTCTCCGTCGCGGCGCAGCTGGCGCTTGCGCTTCGGGGCCTTCTTCTCGAGGATGTGGTTCTTGTAGGCGTGGCGCCGAGTGATCTTGCCGGAGCCGGTCACCTTGAAGCGTTTGGCAGCGCCCCGGCGGGTCTTCATCTTGGGCATGGGATTCCTTCTCCGGATTCGATTCCTGGCGCTCGTTTGGAGACGCTCTCAAGGCTCGGGGCAGGCGAGGCCGATCACAACCCCGGCGCGTGGCCAAGTGCAACTTGCACGTTCGGTTCCGCCGGCCGGCCGCCGGCGGCTAGCGGTTGCGTGTGCGGCGGTCGGGCGCCAGGACCATCACCATGTTGCGACCGTCCTGGCGGGGCGGGGCTTCGATCCGGGCCAGGTCACCGGTCACCTCGGAGACTTCGTCGAGAATCCGCTGGCCGAGTTCCGGATGGAGCGTCTCGCGGCCACGGAACATGACCGTGATCTTCACCCGGTTGCCCTGGGTCAGGAAGTCCCGGACCTTGCGAGTCTTCGTCTCGAAGTCGCCGCGCCCGATCTTGGGCCGGTACTTCATCTCCTTGACGACGACCTGCGTGCTCTTCTTGCGCGACTCCCGTGCCCGCTGCGCCGCGTCGTACTTGTACTTGCCGTAGTCCATGATCCGGCAGACGGGCGGCTCGGCCTTGTCGGCCACCTCCACGAGGTCCAATCCGTGTGCCTGCGCGATCGAGAGAGCCTCAGGGAGCGGACGGATCCCGATCTGGGCGCCGTCGGGACCCACCAGACGGACCCTCGGCGCTTGGATGTTCTCGTTGACGAGCGGCTCGGAACCTGCCGACGCAGCTATGGCCAATCACTCAGCAATCGTGACTTCCCTTCCTCGGTCCACCGGTGTCGCCGGCACGGCACGTCGTTTCGGCGTGACGGCAAGCATAGGCCCACAGCACCTCGCCCACCGAAGGCGGGGGGCGGCGCTGCGTCGAGACCGATCCGGACCGAATCCGGTTCGGCCCCTGTGGGCGGGGCATAGAGTACCAGGAAGCGCTGGAGAATCGAAGAAAACGACTGCGAGGAGCCTGCCATGACACTCTGGACCCCGGGTGGTGAACACCAAGTGCCCAGAGACCCGCAGCCGGAGAGTGAAGGCCCGGCGGCGGGCGGTGATGCCGGCCCTCCGGTTGAGCAGGAAACCTTCGATCTCGAGGACCTCAGCCCGGAGGACCGCGAGCGAGCCGAAGCCATGCTGGCCGAGTTGGCCGAAGCAAGAGAGCGCCTCGCCGCCGCTCCACCCGAGGTCGTCGTTGCCAACCACGCCATGGGCCTGTACGAGTTGGGCGCCATCCACCTCACCGCCGACCCACCCCGGACCGATGCAGCGCGCCTGGCGATCGACGCCATGGGAGCGTTGGTCGAGGGACTGGGCGGTCGCCTCGGCGAATCCGAGCCGACGCTGAGGGAAGCCCTGCAGAGCCTCCGCATGGCCTACGTCCACCAATCCTCGGGCGGCGACTGAGCAACCCGGCGGCGCCGGTAGCGTTGTCGGGATGTTGCGTCTGGTCCTGCCGAAGGGCTCGCTGGAGCAAGCCACCCTGGACTTGTTCGCCGACGCCGACCTGAACGTGCGGCGGATGTCCAAGGTGGACTACCGGGCCACCATCGACGACCCGCGCGTCGACGACGTCCGCATCCTGCGCCCCCAGGAGATCCCCCGCTACCTCAGCGAGGGGATCTTCGACCTGGGCATCAGCGGCCGGGACTGGGTCACCGAGAGCGGAGCCGAGGTGGTCTCGCTGTGCGAGCTGGGCTACTCCAAGGCCACGAACCAGCCGGTGCGCATCGTCGTGGCCGTGGCCGCCGACTCGTCGTACCGGAGCGCCGACGACCTGCCCAACGGGGTCCGGGTCTCGACGGAGTATCCCGGCTTGACCGGCCGCTTCTTCGCCGAGAAGGGCATCGAGGCCGATGTGCAGCTCTCCTACGGGGCCACCGAGGCCAAGGTGCCCGAGATCGTGGACTGCGTGGTGGAGCTGACCGAGACAGGCGGCGCCCTGCGTGCGGCGGGACTGCGGATCATCGACACCGTGCTGGTGTCGCACACCGAGTTGCTCGCCAATCCGGCGGCGTACGCCGATCCCGAGCGCCGCCACGCCATGGGGCAGATCGCCACGCTGCTGACCGGCGTGCTGGAGGCGCGGGGACGCGTGCTCGTGAAGATGAACGTCCCTGCGAGCGCCCTCACGGCGGTCATCGACCTGCTGCCGTCGATGAAGGCGCCGACCGTGAACGAGCTCTATCGCGGCCAGGGCTTCGCCGTGGAGACCGTCGTCCCCAAGGCGGTCATCAACACGCTGATCCCCGAACTCTCCGACGCCGGCGCCACCGACATCCTGGAACTCCCCCTCGCCAAGATCGTCCACTGACGATCCGGACTCGCTCAGTGGGCGGTGGGCTCGTCGCTGAGGAGGCGCAGGGCGTGGGGCACGACGTCGAGGACGGCCTCGGTGCACTCGACCGCGCCGCGTGGTGATCCCGGGGTGTTGAGGATCAGTGCGCGGCCCCGGGTGCCGGCCACGGCTCGGGAGAGCCGCCCGAGCGGGTTGACCAGGCGCATGGCCTCTGCCAGGCCGGGGGCGAGACGATCGACGACTTGGCGGGTGCCCTCGGGAGTGAGGTCGCGGGGGCCGAAACCCGTCCCCCCGGTCGTGACGAGGAGACCGGCGAAGCCGCCGGTCATCTCCCGCAGCGCGCCGGCTACGGACTCGGTGCCGTCGGCGACGGCGCGCCGCTCGACCACCTCGTAGCCTGCACCTGCCAGCAGTTCGGCGAGAGCCTCACCCGAGCGATCCTCGCGAACCCCGGCGATCACGCCGTCGGAGACCGTGAGCACCTTGGCGGCAAGCCCGGCCGGATCCCTGTCGGACACGCTGCGACCCTACCGTGAGGCCAGGCCATGCGGTCGAGGCCCGGGGAGTGTCTCGAGCAAGCCCTTCGCAGTGCCGACCGGTTTGACCACCGATGGATTCCGGCCTCCGCCGGAATGACGACGAAGCCGCCGAACGACGACGAGGTCTGTCAGTCCCGGTACGCAGCAGTTCCTACGTGCCGAGGAGGCAGGTGGCGCCGAGGCGGGCACCCCGGCGCCAGTCCTCGGCGGGTGTCGGGGTGCGACCGGCGGCCTGGACCACCTCGAGACGCAGCCCGCCCGCGCTGGTCCCGACCGTCAGCCCCTCTAGGAGGCCCGGCGGGCCGGTGTGGGGCGGGACCATCACCGCGCTCAGCACCCGCAGGCGCTCGCCCGCCAGCGTGGTCCAGGCCCGGCCGAGGCGGACTCGCCGGTGCAGTTCGGCTGCCGGGCGTTCCCAGTCGAGGCGGAGGTCGTCGTCGCTGATCTTGGCTGCCCAGGTGACCTCGCCGTGCTGCGCGACGGGGTCGCGCGGCCCCTTCCGCAGCAGGTCGACCAGCAGCGGGCAGCTCATCGACACGAGGCGCTCCCGGAGTTCGGCAAGGGTCTCGCTCGGCCCGATCGGGGTCGCGACCTGGGCGTAGAGCGGTCCGGTGTCGAGGGTCTCGGCGAGCGCCATGAGGCTGACACCGGTGGTCTCGTCGCCGGCCAGGATGGCCCGCTCCATCGGGGCGGCACCCCGCCAGCGCGGCAGCAGCGAGAAGTGCACGTTCAGCGCCGGCAGGGCGTCGAGCACATCGGCGCCGATGAGGCGCCCGTAGGCGACCACGACCGCGCCGTCGGCGCTGCCGGCCGCGGCGGCCGAAGGATCGTGCGCGACCGGCACACCCAACTCGGCGGCGGCTCGGCTCACCGGACTGGGCTCGGGCGAACCTCGTCGGGAGCGGCGGCGATCCGGGCCGGTCACGACCAGTGCGATCTCGAATCCGGCGGCGTGCAGCGCGCGCAGCGGCGGCACAGCGAGCTGCGGCGTGCCGAAGTAGACCAGCCGGCGAACCGTCGCCGGCCAAGGGGTCACGACGTCACTCGGCGCCGAGGGACGGGAACAGGCCCGCCCCTGGCGCACCCACGCCGCGCCGGCGCAGCTCGCTGAGGGCGGCACGCCGCTGGTCGGCGTCGAGGCGCTCGGTCAGGAGCACCCCGTCGAGATGATCGATCTCGTGCTGGATGAGCCGGGCGAACAGGTCGTCGGCCTCCACGGTCACCTCGTTGCCGTCAAGGTCAACGCCCGTCAGGGCCACCCGCCGGGGCCGCTCGATCTCCCAGGAGTAGCCGGGCACCGAGAGGCAGCCCTCCTCGAAGACCCAGGTGCCGTCGCTCTCGGTGACGACCGGGTTGAGGATCACCCCGCGCCCGCAGGTCCCGGGCTCGTCGTAGACGAACAGCCGCTTGCGCACGCCCACCTGCGGGGCGGCCAGGCCGATGCCCCGAGCCGCGTACATGGTCCCGAACATGCTGTCGCAGAGCCGGGCCACGGAGCCGTCGATCTGGGTGACGTCGGCCGCCTTCGAGCGCAGCACCGGGTCGCCGAACAGCCTGATCTCCACGCCGTCGAGGCTAGCGATCCCGGCGGTGACCGGGGTCACTCTGGAGCCACCCGTCGAGGTCGTTGTCGACGGGAGTGATCCCGGCGGTCACCGAGGTCACCGGGCGCACGGGTATCGTCGGCGCGATGGGCGAGGCAGAGCACTATTTCTCGCCGGACCCCGGCTCGCGGCGCCGCGAGCGCACTGTGCAGCTGGCGCTGGCCGACGTCTCGGCCGACCTGCGCACCGACCGCGGGGTCTTCTCGGCCCAGCGCGTCGACCCCGGCACGCGCCTGCTCCTGAAGCACGCTCCCCTGCCGGCCGCCGGCGACGGATCCGGCCGGACGCTGGCGGACGTGGGCTGCGGGTACGGCCCCATCGCGGTGGCGCTGGCCCTGCGCGCCCCGGACGCCGCGATCTGGGCGGTGGACGTGAATCTGCGGGCGCGCCAGCTGACCGCGGCCAACCTCGCCGCCGCCGGAACGAGCGTCGGCGGCGGCAGCGGCGGGCCCGCTGACTGCCGGGCGCGGGTGTGCGCTCCCGAGGAGGTGCCCGAGTCGCTGCGATTCGACGCCGTCTACTGCAATCCCCCGGTGCGCATCGGCACCAGGGCGCTCGACGACCTGCTGCTGCGGTGGCTGCGGCGCCTGCATCCGGGGGGCTTCGCCGCCGTGGTGATGCACAAGAACCTCGGCGCCGACCCGCTCGTGCGGCGCCTGGCCGAGCACCGCTGGACCTCCGAGCGGCTGGCCACCGGCGGCGGCTACCGGGTCCTGCGGATCGCTGCCACAGGGGAGGGCTGAGCCGTGAGCCATCCCGAGCGGCCCCGCGTGCCGATCGCCGGCACTGCGGTGTCGGTGGACCATTGCATCGGCGGCCGGCGGGTGTCGTCGCCGGAGACCTTCGAGGTTCGCTCCCCGCTGGACTGGTCTCTGAAGCTGGCCGACGTGTCCGCCGGGGACGCGGCGACGGCGGACGCCGCCGTCGGCGCGGCGTGCGAGGCGGCGGAGTCGTGGGCGGCGCTGGGGCCGTCGGGACGGGGCGTTCACCTGCGGCGCCTGGCGGACGCCATCGATGCCGCGGTCGGGCCCCTGGCCGAGCTCGAGTGCCTGGACATGGCCATGCTGCTGGAGAGCCTGCAGAAGAGGGTCATCGCCCGCGGCGCAAGGAACTTCCGGGCCTACGCCGACCTGGCCGAGTCCTACACCGAGCGCCACTGGTCCTCGAACGGCACGGCAAACCTGGTGGAGCGGATGCCCGCCGGGCCGGCGGTGGTCATCTGTCCCTGGAACGCCCCGTTCATGCTGGCCGCCTGGAAGGTCGCCCCGGCGCTGGCGGCGGGCAACCCGGTGGTTCTGAAGCCCGCCGAGTGGTCGCCGCTGTCGGCCAGCGTGCTCGCCGACCTGGCGGCCGAGGCGGGGCTGCCGGCGGGCGTGCTGAACGTCGTGCAGGGCCGCGGTGCCGAGGTGGGTGCCGCCCTCGTGGCCGACGAGCGGGTGCGCCGCATCTCCTTCACCGGCTCGCCGGAGACGGCTCGGACCATCGGTGCGGCTGCGGCCGCCAACATCGTGCCGTTCACTGCCGAACTCGGCGGCAAGGGACCGCTCATGGTCTTCGAGGACGCCGACGTCGAGGCGGCCGCCCGGACCGCGGCCGGGCAGTACGACGACTCCGGCCAGGTTTGCCTGGCGGGGACCCGCCTGCTGGTGGCCGAAGGCCTCCTCGGCGAGTTCCTGGAGCGTTTCGAGGCCCACGTAGACGCCCACGTGCTGGGCGACAGCCGCGACCCGGCCACGACCATCTCACCGCTCATCCACCCCGACCACCTGGCGAGGGTGGAGGGCTTCGTGGAGCGAGCCAAGGCCGGCGGCGACGAGATACTACGAGGCGGGTGCCGCAGCCGCCCCGACGGCCTGTGGTACGAGCCGACCCTGATCCGCCCGGCGAGCAACGACAGCGAGATCGTGCAGCGGGAGGTCTTCGGCCCGGTGCTCACCCTGCAGACCTTCGCCGACGAGGCCGAGGCGGTGGATCTGGCAAACAGCACGCGCTACGGACTCTCCGGCGTCGTCTTCACCGCCTCGGCGGAGCGCGCCGAGCGAGTGGGGCGAGCGGTGCGCGCCGGGACGGTGTGGGTGAACTGCTTCCTGGTGCGCGACCTGACAGCGCCGTTCGGCGGCTGCGGCATCAGCGGCCTCGGCCGGGAGGGCGGGGACTACGCCCTGGACTTCCACAGCGACCTGAAGACCTTGCAGGTCCGCGACGGCACCACCTCCTAGCCTGGCCGCTCCCCATGACTTCGACCGCATCGCCCACGCCCCCCGATCGCCAGGAGGATCTCGTCGGGCTGGTTCGCGACCTCGGCCCGGCCTTCGCGGAGCGCGCACCGCACTACGACCGCGACGCCCGTTTCCCCCACGAGAACTACGCCGATCTGCGGGAGGCCGGGCTGCTGGGACTCTGCGTCCCGGCCGGCTACGGCGGCCTCGGCGCCGACTTCGCCTCGTACGGGCTCGTCTCGGAGGAACTGGGGCGTTACTGCGGGTCGACGGCGCTCACCTTCAACATGCACACCGCGACGATGCTGCTGTGCGGCCAGATCGCCGACGACCTGGAGATGACGGCGAGCGCGCGCGCCACCCATGAGCGCCGGCGGGCGGCGATGTACGCCGGCGTCGTGGAGCAGGGCCACGTCCACGCCCAGCCGTTCAGCGAGGGCAACGCCCCCGGCGCGACCGCCGGGGTCGCCACGACGGCGGTCCCCGTCGACGGCGGCTGGCGGCTGAGCGGGCGCAAGATCTTCGCCTCGCTTTCCCACGCCGCCGATCACCACAACGTGATCTGCGTCGCGCCCGACGATCCCACGATCCGGTTCATGAGCGTGCCGACCGACAGCGAGGGACTCCGGTTCAGCGGCGACTGGGATCCGCTGGGGATGCGCGGCACAGTGTCCCTCACGCTGCTGCTGGAGGACGTCCTCGTGCCGGACGACGCCGAGTTGCTGCCCCCCGGGGTGTTCGACCAGGTCGCCTTCCGCTGGCCGCACTTCTACCTCACGCTGTCGTTCACGTACCTGGGGATCATGCGGGCCGTGATGGATTTCACCGACGACTACCTGGCGGGGCGCATCGGACCCGGCTCGCGCCGGGACAACGCCCAGAAGCAGGCCGGGTGGGCAGAGATGCAGGTGTCCTACGAGCGGACCCACTCGCTGGCACGGCGGGTTCTGCGGGAGGCGGGACCCGACCCGACACACGAGCAGGTGCGCCGGGCGTGGGCCTCGATGGTGTCGACGATGGAGACCGCCCCC
Source organism: uncultured Acidimicrobiales bacterium (assembly GCA_964618115.1). Classification (GTDB taxonomy): domain Bacteria; phylum Actinomycetota; class Acidimicrobiia; order Acidimicrobiales; family CATQHL01; genus VXNF01. The sequence continues at coordinate 1,030 of CAZTZI010000156.1, read as the reverse complement.
GAGTTGGCCTCGCTGGCGGTGCGGGTCTGCGGCGGCCGGTCGCTGCTGCGCCCCCAGCCGCTGGAGCGCCTCTACCGCGACGCCCGCTGCGGCGCCACGATGCTGCCGTGGAGTGTGGAGGCCTGCCTGGACCGCCTGGGACGGGCCGGGCTGTCCGACACCGGGACCGGCGAGCCCCACGCCTGAAGGGCGCGGTCAGACCAACCGGACCCGCACCGGCAGGTGCTTGATGCCGCTGATGAAGTTGGACCGGAGCCGCTCGGGTTGGCCGGCCAACTCGATGGAGGCGACCCGCGGCAGCAACTCCTCGAGCGTGAGGCGCACCTCCATGCGCGCCAGCCACGCCCCGAGGCACAGGTGCGGGCCGTTGCGGCCGAAGGCGACGTGATCGTTGGGGGTGCGACCGATGTCGAAGCGGTAGGGGTCGGGGAAGGCGCGCTCGTCGTAGTCGGCGGCCACCCACCACAGCACCACCTTGTCGCCCTCGCGAATCTGACGCCCTCCCACCTGGATGTCGGTGGTGGCGGTGCGCCGGAAGTGCATCGTGACCGTCGTCCAGCGCAGGATCTCCTCGACGGCGGCGGGGATCAGCGACGGATCGGCGCGCAGCGCCTCGAGCTGGGCCGGATGCTCCAGGAGTGCCATGAGGCCGCCCGTCACGGTGTAGCGGGTGGTGTCGTTGCCGGCGGCGACGAGCAGGGCGAAGAAGTTGTTGAACTCCAGGTCGCTCAGCGGCGTGCCGTCGCTGGTGGGTGCCAGCAGGCGGCTGATGACGTCGTCGGTGGGCTCGGTGCGGCGCAGGGCGGCCGCCTCCTGGGCGTAGCGGAACACCTCGAGGCCGGCGGGGCTGCGGAACGGGATGAGGCGGAACTCCTCGGTGTCGGTGAGGTCGACGACGTGATCGGTGTACTCCGGATCGGTGTTCGACAGCAGTTGATCCCCCCAGACCACCAGCTGCTCGGCGTCGGCGTCGGGGACGCCCAGCAGGCGGCCCAGCATCCGCATGGGCAGCCGCCGGGCGATCTCGGTG
>CAZTZI010000155.1:0-27582 GCA_964618115.1 uncultured Acidimicrobiales bacterium | reverse complement strand
CCGGTGGCCCCGCCCGGGCGGTCGCCGGAGCGCTACCAATGGATTCCGGCCTTCGCCGGAATGACGAGGGGTGATCGGCACGTGCGATCGGGATTCAGTCGAGGACGTCGTCGCTGTCGAGTTCCCAGATCAGCTCGCTGTAGTGGTCGCCGGCGGGGACCCAGCGCTTGCGGGAGTAGCGGATGTTGGGGTTGTAGGTGACGGCGATGTGCTCGTCGAGGTCGCAGAAGTTGGACGAGAACTCCACGTCGGGGGCGTTGTCGCGCAGGTAGTCGCCGATGGGGCAGTTGAGGCGCAGGACGTACTTGGCCATGTTGCCGTCGTCCTCGAAGTAGCGCTCGGTGTCCAGCTTCGGCGACCAGGCGAAGTAGCTCCAGAACTCCTTGAAGAAGTTGTTGAGGCTGAGCTTGTCGCCCTTGGCGCGCGACCTCTCGGCCATCATCGTTCCCATCTGCAGTCCCTGGCGCTGGCGGGCGCGTGACACCGCCGCCCGGCCCTCCTCCTTGCCGAGCTCGACCTCCATGGCGTCGGCCAGCACCGAGAAGATCCTCGTCTTGGCGTGGAACTCGTTCTCGTTGGCGTCCCAGCCCTGCTGGATCGGGTCGTCGGCGGCGATCTCGTGATAGCGCTCGAGGTAGCGGCGCTGCCCGTCGTGGTCGATCTTGCCGCCCTCCTTGGTGCGCGCCAGCCGGTCGCCCGGCCCGTCCTCGATGGCGTCGGCCAACCCCTTCAACTCGGGATACGAAATCTCGACCTTGTCGTATTCGACCATTCCACTCGCTCCTCGTTCATTCCCGGCGCAACGCGCCCGCCCGGGCCGGCCGGACGGCCGCGGCGCATTCTACGCCCGGCGCGGCGCAGCACCCTCCGGTAGCGGGTCTACGTGAACGTCTCCCCCGGCTGGAAGAGCTCCAGCACCAGACCGCCCACCTCGCGGGTCTCGAAATAGGCGAAGCGGCCACCGTCGGAGACCTCCCCGTAGGAGATCACCTCGTGGCCGAGGCCGGCGAGATCGGCGATGTCCCGGTCGATGTCGTCGGTGTAGGCGCACAGGTGCACGATCCCCTCGCCGTGGCGCTCGAGGAACTCCGCCTGGATCCCCTTGCCGGCCACCGGCTGCAGCAGCTCGAACTCGATGTCGCCCATCTGGGCGATGAGCCCCTTCACCGCCACATCAGGTGCGTCCTTGCCGTAGATCCTCCGGACGAGGGTGTGGGCCGAGGGTCCCTCTTCGAAGGGCCCGATCCCGAGGCGTTCGTAGAAGGCCGCCGCCTGATCGATGTCGCGCACGACCACACCGATCTGGTACGTCCGCGACCAGAGGTCGGGCCGGATGCCTCCGGTTGCCGGCTGGGACTCGCTGGACTCTGCGGACATTGGCGCCTCCCCTTCGAGTATCGGACCGGGTGACTATACGGCCGGCATCCGGCTCACGGGCGGCGGGCGACGCAGTCGATCTGGACCTTGGCGCCCTTCCACAGGAACGCCACGCCGAAGCTGGTGCGGGCGGGGTACGGCACGGGAAACCGCTCGCCGTAGATGCGGTTCATGGAGTCGAGGTCGTCCTCGGTGATGAACTGCACGCAGGTCTGCACCACGTCGGCCAGGGAACAGCCCACCTCGCCGAGGATCTCCGCCAGGTTGGTGATGGCCTGGTGGAACTCGGGCTCGAACCCTCCCCCGACGAAGTCGCCGCTCACCGGGTCGCGGCCGATCTGCCCGGTCACCCAGACGTGGTCGCCGTCGATCCGGACGTGCGGGTACGGCCCGCGCGGCTCCGGCGCGGCCCCGGTGGTCACGGTGCTGTCGGACATGTCGGTTCCTTTCGAGCGATCAGGGCCTCGAGTCCGGCCTGGCGGGACTCAAGTCAACCAGCCGCCGTCGACGACCAGCACGTGGCCGGTGACGTAGGAGGCGTCGGGCGAACTCAGGAAGTCCACGGCGGCGGCGATGTCGGTGACCTCGCCCAGGCGGCCGAGGGGGATGCGCTCGGCCGCCTGGGCCGCCAGCACCTCGGGATCATCCAGGACGGAGCGGGTGAGGTCGGTGTCCACAGTGCCGGGCGCCACAGCGTTGACCCGGATACCCGCCGGGGCCAACTCGCGGGCCGCCGCGATGGTGAGCATCCGCACCGCTCCCTTGGAGGTGTCGTAGGGCACCATGGGGGTCGTCGAGGCCGTGAACGCCGAAGTGGAGGCGGTGTTCACGATGCAGCCCCCGCGGCCCGTCATGGCGCGGGCGGCAGCCTGGATCCCGAAGAACACGCCGCGCAGGTTGATCGACATGAGGTCGTCGAACTCCTGGGGTGTCACCTCCACCAGGGGCCGGATCCAGCACACACCGGCGTTGTTGACCATCGTGGCCAGCGGGGCCACCTCCTCGACGCTCGCCACCGCGGCGGCGAGCGACCCTGGGTCGCGGACGTCGAGAGCAACGGCGTGCACCGCCAGACCCCCTGCCGACAGGTCAGCAGCCGTCGCGGCAGCCGTCGAGCCCAGGTCGCCGATGAACACCGTGTCGCCGCGGCGCGCCAGGCGCTCCGCGATCGCCCTGCCGATGCCGCGTGCGCCGCCGGTGACGAGCGCGCCAGCCGGTTCTGCCATGACCGCTCTGCTTCTCCGAGGAAGGCGCTACTCGTTGGCTACGAGGTCGGTCGAGTGCTCGTTCAGCTTCACGCCGCCGCCGGGAGTGCAGACCACGATGTCCTCCACCCGGACGCCCACCCGTCCCGGCCAGAACACCGACGGTTCGATCGTGAAGGTCATCCCGGCCTCCAGCGGTGTGTCGTCCTCGGGAGAGATGAACGGCTCCTCGTGCACGTCCAGGCCGATGCAGTGACCCGTGCGGTGGCGGAACCAGTCGCCGTAGCCGGCGTCGACGATCACCTGCCGCGTGGCCCGGTGCACCGCAGAGGCCGTTACGCCCGGGCGGACCGCATCGATACCTGCCTGCTGGGCCGCCATCACGACCTCGTAGACCCGCCGGTACTCCTCGCCGGGGTCGCCGATGTGGATCGTGCGGCCGAAGTCGGAGCAGTAGCCCTCGATGACGGCGCCGAAGTCGAAGGAGATCCCGTTGCCGCCGCGCAGCGCCTGCTGGGAGATCCGCACGTTGGCGTCGCGGTCGTCACCGGGACCCATCGACCAGACGGCCGTGTCGAACGACCACGTGCGCGCCCCGAGGCGCAGCAGGTGGTAGTTCACCTCCTCGCCCAGCTCGAGCTCGGTGACGCCGGCTCGCACGTGGTCGCTGACCTCGGCCATGGCGTTGTCGGCGAGGAGGCAGGCCTGCTTCATCAGCGCCAGCTCGTCCGGGCTCTTGATCCGGCGCATGCGGTTCACGAGGCGGCTGCCATCGACGAGTTCCGCACCGCCGAAGGCCGCCAGCAGGCGCATGATGGCCGTGCCCCAGGTTCGAGCTCCGATGGCGATCCGCTTGGCCGGGCCCAGGGCGGCGGCGGCCTGCGCGAACAGGGCGTCGCCGTCGTCCATCTCGTCCACGCTGATGACCTCGCCGGGAACGCCCTCGGGGAGGTCGAACTCCACGAAGTTGCGCGGCAGTAGGAACACCGGGTCGCGGCCCCGAACGATGAACGCGCCCGCCACCCAGCCGTGGGTGTAGTTCACGTCGCCGAACGTCGGCACGCGACGCTCCAGCCCGGTGAGGTACTCCAGGTCGCCGCCGGTCGGGAACCAGGCCAGGTCCACGCCGGCACCGTCCATGATCGCCCCGAGCGACTCCCGGCGGGCGGCGTAGTCGAAGATGGTCTCAGTTGTCATCGCGGCTCTCCGATCATTCCTGGGCGTGCGGCCGCGTCACTGTGCCGGCCGCCGCAGGATGGATTCCGGCCTCCGCCGGAATGGCGAACTGGGTGGTCTGTGGAACGACAGGTGGGGTCACGCTGTTCAGGCAGCCAGACCGGTGGCCAGCTCGCCGGCCGCGGGGCGGCCGTGCGTGACCACCAGCAGTGGCCGGCGCAGTGCAGCCAGGGAGTCCATGGGGTTCCCTTCCAGCAGGATCAGATCGGCTGCGGCTCCCGGCACCGCCGCGGAGGCGTCGCCGAGTCCATTCAGGGCGCGGCCGCCGACGCTGGCGGCGTGCAGAACCGAGCGCCGGTCCATGCCGGCCCGCTCCAGCATCTCCAACTCGCGGTGCAGCCGCACGCCGATGGGGTTCAGATCGGCGCCGGTGGCGATGCGCACGCCGGCGGCGATGCACATCCTCAGCGCCTCGGCGTGGCCGGGCAGAACCTCCCTGGACCGCTCGGCGGCATGTTTGGGCCACTTCTCGGCCTCGATGTACTCCTGATCGTGCGTGACGCCCACCGTGGGCACGAGCCAGGTGCCATTGGCGGCCATCACCGTGGCCGCCTCCTCGTTGAGCAGGTAGCCGTGCTCCACCGACCGGCCGCCGCGCGCGGAGAAGGCGATCGCGGCCTCGGCGCCGCCGCAGTGGGCGGCCACCGGGATGCCCCGCAGGTTGGCGACGTCCATGACGGCGTCCAGCTCCGCGTCGGTGAACTGGCCGCCGTCGCAGGTCTCGTGTGGGCTGTAGAGGCCGCCGGTGAGCATGATCTTGATCCACTGGGCGCCTCGCTCCAGTTGCCGGCGCACCGCCCGGGCCATGTCGTCGGGACCGTCGCAGACCAACTCCAAGCTCATACGGGTGTAATGCCGCGGGAAACAGGTGCCGTGGCCGGCGGTCGTGCGGAGGGCCCGCCCGGCGCCGGTGACCCGCGGGCCCAGCGACGTCCCGGCCGCATAGGCCCGGCCCCATGCCAGGTCCAACTCATCGCCCTCGGACAGGCAGCGCACGCCGGTGACGCCCGCCGCCACTGCACCGGCGAAGTTCTCCCCGGCGCGGATGGTGCGGTCCGGCAACCCCTCGAAGAACCCCACTCCCGCGTTGTCGTACATGAGGCCGCCGGGGTGGGAGTGACAGTCCCACAGGCCGTACATGGCGGTCATCCCCGAGGCGTCAACCGTCGCCGCCTCGCGCCCGTCGTCGCGCTCGATGACCCCGTCGTCGACCAGCAGGTCGCAGGGGGCCGACTCGCCCGTGGCGACGTCCAGCCAGGAGGCGCCCCGGATCCGCAGCGGGCCGGCGGGGACGCTCACGAGCCGTTCCCCGCGGTGCCGTTGCCCGCCCCGTCGCCACCGTCGATGTCCAGCCCCGGAGGCACGACCGTGGTGTAGCCCTCGATGAGGTCGCGGCGGAGGTCCTCCTCGCTGCGTTCGGCGGGGTCGCCGTACCCGCCGCCGCCGCCGGTGGCGACCCGCAGACGGCTCCCCTTGGGGGCGGGGTAGCGGTTCACCTTCAGCACCGGCTCGGATTCCCCGTCTACGGTGATCACCGCCTCGGTGGTGCTGCCGGGCTCGCCGCCGAACAGCCCCCAGGCGGGCGTGGTCGTGCGCTCGAACCAGGTCGAGAGCGTCACCCCGTCGGCCAGCACCTCGTACTCGCGCTCAACGCCGCAGCCGCCCCGCCAGCGGCCCCGCCCGCCGGAGTCCGGCGACACGGCGTAGCGGTGCACCCTGATCGGGTAGCGGGACTCCAGCACCTCCACGGGGATGTTCTTGAGGTCGCCGCCGCCGTAGTTGATCATCCCGTTCGTGCCGTCGCCGCCGGACCAGGCGCCCCAGCCCACCGCTGTCGCCTCGCCCGTGACGAAGTCGGCGCCGGTCTCCGGGTCCTTGCCGACGAAGAGCACGTTCATCGGATCGGCGGGCTGTGCGGCGACCGCCGCCTCGGGCATGCTCGGTGCCAGGGCGCTGATGAACAGATCGATCATCATCCCCAGGTGCGGGTAGTAGTACTGGCACGCCGCCGGCTCCCGGGCGTCGAAGATGGACGCCTCCGGGGCGACGAGGCGCAGGTTCCGGAACGTCCCCGCCGTGACCGGCACCTCAGGGTTGATGAGCAGCTTGTAGCCCAGCCGGGCCGCGGCAACCGTCTGGGCGAAGCCGCAGTTCATGCAGCCCGGCGTCTGCGGTGAGGATCCGTCGAGATCCAGGATCATCTCGTCGCCTTCGACGGTCACGGTGGCCTTCACGTACACGGGGCCGCCCCCCGGTCCCCAGCTGTCCATATGGCCCTCGGTGACGAAGGTGCCGTCGGCGATGGCCGCCACGGCCTCCCGGTCGAGCCGCTCGCACTGTTCGAACACCACGGCGGCGGCGGCCTCGACGGTCGATCGCCCGAACCGGTCCAGCAGTTCATTCAACTGCCGCTCGCCGGTTCGGCAGGCGGCGATCTGGGCATGCAGGTCGCCCCAGATCGATCGGGGCAGGCGGCTGTTGCGGGTGATGAACTCCAGCACGCCCGTCTCGGGCCGCCCCTCCCGGTACAGGTGGGTGGGGCCGAGACGGTAGCCCTCCTCGTAGATGGACGTGGCGTCGTTCGTCTGGCTGGGATCCTTGGCGCCGATGTCCATCCAGTGCGCCTTCGTGGCGCCGAAGCCGACCAGATCGCCGTCGTGGAAGATGGGCGAGAACACGCTCACGTCGTTGAGGTGGCTGCCGACGAGGTAGCTGTCGTTGACGGCGTAGACGTCGCCGGGCCGGTAGATGTCCTTGCCTCCGAAGTGCTCGGTCGTGGCGTTGATCGCCGCCTCGAGGCTCCCCAGGAAGATGGGCAGGCCCGGCGCCTGACCCAGCAGCTCGGCGTTCTGGTTGAACAGCCCGACCGAGCAGTCCTTCATCTCGTAGATGATCGGCGTGTAGGCCGATCGTGCCAGGTTGTTGTTCATCTGCGAGGCGATCGAGATGAACGCGTTGCGGATCACCTCGGTGGTGACCGGATCGACCTGTGGCATCGGATGCTCCTTGAATCTCACTCGTTGGCCCGAAGGCCGATTTCGACGGGCTGCTCGACGGCCCGCCAGCACCGCACGAAATGTCCGGACTCGGTTTCCCGGAGGGGTTGCGGCTCGTCGCAGCGCTCGACCGCGAACGGACAGCGCATCGTCAGGCGGCAACCCGGCCTGGTGGCGGCCTCTTCGCTGATCTCGCCGACGAGCCGCACCGGGTCGCCGAGGCGGGGTGGCTCGTCCAACTCTGCGGCGTCCAGCAGGCCGCGGGTATAGGGGTGCCGCGCGTTGGCATAGACCTGGTCCCGCGAACCCACCTCCACGAACTGTCCCAGGTACATGACCGCCACCCTGTGGGCCATGGCGTAGACCACCCTCAGGTCGTGGGCGACGAGGAGATAGGCCAGTTCGTTGCGCTCCTGCAGGTCCAGCAGAAGGTTGACGATCTGACCGCGGATGGAGACGTCCAGCGACGACGTCGGCTCGTCCAGGAACAGCAACTCCGGCTCGGGGAGCAGGGAGCGGGCGATACTGAGGCGCTGGAGCTGACCGCCACTGACCTGGGAAGGGCGGCGGTCGACCATCTCGGGCTCCAATCCGACGCTCTGCACTGCCTCGGCGATGGCCTCGTTCTCCTGCGCACGGGTCTGGGCACCACGGAGCCGGGTGAACTCTCGCAGGCTCGAGCGGATGGTGGTCTGCGGATCGAACGCCGCCAGCGGATCCTGAAACACCATCTGCATGTGCCGGCGCTCCGGGCGGAAGTGACGCTCGCGGATGTCCAGGATCTCGTCGCCGCGGAAGATCACCGTTCCGTCGGTTGCCGAGGTGAGCTTCAGCAGCACCCGCCCCACCGTCGTCTTCCCCGAGCCGGACTCGCCGACGATGGCGAACGTCTCGCCCGCATGGATCTCGAAGCTGACGCCGTCGACGGCGCGTGCGATGCGCTGGCGCAGCCGGGCGTCGCGGGTGACGTAGTCCTTCACCAGCTCGCGAACCTCGACGACCGGTCCGCCGGTGGCGCGGGTCTCTTCGTTCATGCCTTCACGCAAGCCACTCGACGGTCGTCCACAGACCGCAACGCGGGAACGCCGTCGCGGCACTCCGGGCCGGCCATCGGGCATCGGTCGGCGAAGGCGCACTCGCTGAGCTCGCCCACCAACGTCGGCACCACCCCGCTGATGGCGTACATCCGGCGCTGATCAACGGTCCCGAACGCCTTGAGCAGGGCGCCCGTATAGGGGTTCTTCGGGCTGCCGGTGACCGAGGCGGTCGGCCCGGACTCCATCACACGACCGGCGTACATGACCGTGGTGCGCTCGCAGTGGCCCCGGGCCACGGCGATGTCGTGGGTGATCAGCAGGAGCGAGGCGTCCCGCGAGGAAACCTGCTCGACCACCAGTTCGAGAACCTGCTGCTGCAGCGTGGCGTCGAGGCCCGTGGTGGGCTCATCCGCGATGAGCAGATCGGGGCGGCAGGACAGCGCCATGGCCAGTGCGGCTCGCTGCGCCATGCCCCCGGAGTACTGGTGCACGTAGTCCTTGGCGCGGCGACCGGCGTCGGGAATGCCCATCTCCGCCAGCAGGTCCACTGCCTGGGTCCAACTCTCCTTGCGTCCGGCATCGCCGTGCACCCTGATCACCTCGGCGATCTGCCCTCCCACGGTGAGCACGGGGTTCAGCGAGGCGCGGGGGTTCTGGAACATGATCGCCATGCGACCGCCCCGCAGGTCCCGCAGGCGGCGCTCGGGGGCGCCGATCAGTTCCTCGCCGTCGAGGCGGATCGAACCGCGGATGACCTCGGCACCCTCCGGCAGGAGTCCCAGGACCGCCGCTGCCGTGAGGCTCTTGCCCGACCCGGACTCGCCGACCAGAGCCATCCGCTCGCCGGCGGCGACCTCCAGGTGGATCCCCTGCAGGGGTATCGACCGCCGCTTGGCCGCCGAACCGAAGCCGACAGTGAGGTCGAGCACGTCGAGGACGGGCACTGCCCCGCTCTCGGGCGCCACCGGATCGGCCCCATGCGGAACCGACACCTCGGGCACGCCGGCGGCACTCACGTCGTGTGCCTCACTCGGTCGGACAGCTGGTTCAGCGTGAGGACGGTGAACAGGATCGCGAGACCTGGGAACAGGGCGACCCACCAGCGGCCGTAGACCAGTTGCTCGTAGCCGTCGCGAACCATGGCGCCCCATTCCGGCGTGGGGACCGGCACACCGAGGCCCACGAAGCTCAGGGCGGCCAGGATCTGGATGGCCCACGCCACGTTCACCGAGAACTGTGCCAGGACCACCTGGCGCACGTTGGGGAGGATGTGACGCACCAGGATGGTCAACTCGCGCTGGCCGGCGCAGCGGGCCGCCAGCACGAAGTCGGCATTGACGATCGGCGCCACGGCACTGCGGGTCAGGCGCAGGTATACCGGGACGTTCACGATGGCGATGATGAAGATCAGGATGGGGATGCTCGGACCCACCGCCGCCACGATGCCCAGCGCCAGCAGCAGCGTGGGGAAGGCCTGGAACGATTCGGAGATGCGCAGTAGCACGGAGTCGAACAGCCCACCCCGGAACACCGCCAGTGCCCCGAGCGGCATGCCGACCACGACCGCCAGTGCCGCGGCGCTGAAGCCGACGCCAAGGTCGAGGCGCGCTCCATGTATCACCCTGGCGAAGATGTCCCGGCCGAACTGGTCGGTCCCGAACCAGAGGTCCCCGCTGGGCCCCGTCAGCGACTCACCCGCGCTGAGCATGAGGGGATCGCGCGTGAACAGCGGACCGATCAGCGCCAGCAGGATGAGGCCCAGCATGACGGCCACGGCGGGCCGGACCACTCGCCGCTGGGAATCCCAGACCAGCGGGGCAACGGCGATCGCCAGCACGGACACCACGACCCGGAGCGCCCGCCAATCCGGATCCAACACCAGGGCGACCAGGAGGATCGCCGTCGTGGCGACGACGACGAGAGTCCGCGCAGGTCGCGCCGCCAAGATGCTGCGGTGACCTCCCGCCGGAGCGGTGCTTCCCGAGGCGCGGGGCGGGGCGGTGCTCACGTCCGCGTCCGCGGATCGATGATGAAGTGCAGGATGTCCATGATCAGATACACGATGATGTAGCTGCAGGCACTCAGCAGCACGGCGGCCAGCACGGGGGCGTAGTCCGAGGCGTTGATGGAATCGATGGCGTACTTGCCGATCCCGGGCCAGGCGAACACGAACTCCACCAGGACGGTCCCGCCCAGCAGGTAGCCGTACATCATGGCCGCCATCGTCGACACCGGCAGCAGCACGTTCGGCAGGGCGTGGCGGACGACGATGGAGCGCTCCGGCACACCCAGCGCCCGAGCCGAGCGGATGTGGTGTGACGCCATGGTCTCGCGCATGAAACCACGGGTGACGCGCAGCAGCGGCGCGCCGGTGGTCACGGCAAGGGTGAGCGCCGGCAGGATGAGTTGCGCCAGCGCCGAGCGCAGCGCCCCCCAGTCATTCGCGATCAACGAGTCGAGGGTGTAGAACCCCGTCACGTCCGGGGGCACGGTCCCGAGGGATCTCCCGATGGGCGCGGGAGCAAAGTCCAGGTGGAAGAAAAAGACCAGGATCAGGATGATCCCCAACCAGAACTCGGGGACCGAGACACCGATTCCCGAGACCACGTTGGCCAGACGGTCCGAGAGCGAGCGGCGGCGCAGCGCCGAGACGATGCCGAAGGGCACCGACCAGGCCACCGCCATGATCGCCGCCATGGACGCCAACTCGATGGTTGCCGGCCAGCGCACGGCGATATCGGTGGTCACCGGGTTCTTGGTGCGCCAGCTGTCGCCCAGATCGCCGGTGAAGAGTTGGCGCATGTAGTGGCCGTACTGCTCGACGATCGGGCGGTCGAGTCCCAGTCGCTCGATGACCGCCTCGACGGTGGTCTCGTCGGCCTGCACGCCGACGATCAGGTAGGCCGGATTGCCGGGAAGGACACGGGTCACCACGAAGGTGATGAGGGACACTCCGAACAACGCCACCACAAGGAACACCAAGCGGCGGCCGATGTAGATGGCGAGCGGCACGTCAGTGCTCCCGAAGGAATCCTCCGACCGGGGCGATCGGGTGGTGGGTCATGTACTCAGAACTTGCGTCCGGCGCCGGCCAGCATCTCGGCGTAGCGGACCGGTGTGATCAGAGGATCGAGGACGGGCACGGGCACTCGTTCGCGGACCGGCTCCAGCAGGCCGGACCAGATCGTGCAGGCGAAGAACAGCACCGTGGCGTCGTGGTCCCGCCACGCCGACTCGGCGGCGTCGCCGGCGGGGCCCGCCACCGCCTCGGCCATGCCGCGACGAACCGTGGCCCGCAGCTTCCGGGGGTCCTCGGCGAGCAGCTGGTCCACCAGTTCGGCAGGCGGGTGCGGACAGGGCGCGGAGAACACGCCGGCGAAGATCGACCCGCCGTCGTAGGCGTGCACCAGCCGCCGAACCCAGTTGGCGTCCTGTGGCAGGTTCTCGCCCTCGCCGCTCTCGATGCGGGGCGCCACGACCGCCAGCCGCCCGAAGGCGCGCCCCGTGGCGATGGCCGCTTCCATGGGCGCCGTCACCGGGATGGACACCAACTCCTTGGCGTCCGCCAGCCCGGGGTCGGAGGCGCAGGCGATCACCACCGCGTCGTAACCGTCCCGCTCGCCCTGCTGGACGGCCGACAGCAGCTGATTCATGAGCAGCGACGCCGCAGGCAGGAACGCCGTCTCGGGCACGCCGGTGCCGGCGAGGGAACGCACCGTCAACTCGGTGTCCGAACCGAGCGCTGGGCGCACCACCTCGTCGACGAGTTCGTCGTAGACATTCACTCCCAGCGGGTTGATCAGCAGGATGCGCATGGCGGGGTCCTCCTCGGTGGTGATCTGGCTCGGTCGGTTCCGGTGGTCGGGTTGTCGTGGGGGCGGGAGGCTGCTCCCGGCCTCCTCAGGCTCGGCGCAGCACCAAGTGCCCTCGCGACGAGACGGTGGCCGTCCAGGACGGTGGCACCAGCGTTGTACAGGCGTCCTCCAGGATGATCGCCGGGCCGGCGACGGCGGCGGTTGCCGGAAGCGCCTCACGGCGGTGCACCGGCGTGGGCAGCCAGGAGCCGGCGAACCATGTGCGCTCGACGGCGGTGGGCTCGCCCACCTGCCCCGCCGGCAGGTCCACGGCGGCCGGCCGGCCCAGAGAGCCGCGTGCGGTCAGCCGCAGGTTCACGAACTCGACATCCTCGGCGGGGTTGCTGTGGCCGTAGCGCACCTCGTGGGCCTCGGCGAAGCGCTGCGGCAGTTCGGCCAGCATCTGCGCCGTCGTCGAGGCGACCGCCAGCGGGAGCGTCACGGTGTACTCCTGGCCCACGTAGCGCAGATCGGCCGAGGGCTCCAGTCCGATGGCACGCTCGTCAACGCCGTCCTCCTTCGCCAGGAGGCGGGCGCGCTCGGCCAGTTCGGCCAGCGTTGCCTCCAGCGCCTCGGCGTCAACCTCCGCGACCCGCAGGTAGAAGCTCTGGACGACATCGTGACGGATGTCGGCGTGCAACATCCCGTAGGCGGACAGAACGCCGGGGTCGGCGGGCACCACGACCACCTCGATCTCCAGTTCGTCGGCGATGGCGGCGGCGTGCAGCGGGCCGGCGCCGCCGAAGGCCACCAGGGCGAAGGTGCGGGGATCGATCCCGCGCAACACGGTGATCTCGCGAATGGCGTTGGCCATGGTGGAGTCGGCGACCGCCACCAGACCAGTGGCGAGCTGTTCGGCCTCCAGCCCCAGCACCTCGCCGACATCGTCCAGCGCACGCTCGGCGGCGGCCGCGTCGAGCGCCATCCCGCCGGCCAGGCGGGCGACGGCCGGGAGGCGGCCCAACTGCAGATTGGCGTCGGTGACGGTGGGTTCGGTCCCGCCGGCCCCGTAACACGCCGGGCCCGGCTCTGCCCCCGCTGACCGCGGGCCCACTCGCAGGCCCCCCGCCGCGACGTGGCCGACGCTGCCGCCGCCGGCCCCGATCGTGTGGATGGCGACCGTGGGCGACAGCACCGGGTGGCGTTCCAACTCGGACTCCAACTCCACGTCGGCCTCGCCGTCCACCACCAGAGATACGTCGAAGGATGTCCCGCCCATGTCGATACAGATGAGGCGACTCACATCCACCTCACCCTGCAAGTGCTCGGCGACGGCCACACACGCGATGGTGCCGCCGACCGGGCCCGAGAAGAGCGTCTGGATGGCCTTGCGCCGTGCCATGGCCGCCATCATCACGCCACCGTTCGACTGCATGACCCGCAGCGGGCCGCGCAGGCCGCGGGCGGTGACCTCCTGCTCCAACTCGGCCAGATAGTTCTGCACGATGGGCGCCACGTACGCGGCGATGGCGGTGGTGCTGGTGCGTTCGTATTCGCGCCACTCGGGGACGATCTCGTGACTGCAAACGACCGCAAGCGATGGCGCCACGTCAGCGAGGAGCTCCGCCACCCGCCGCTCGTGGTCGGGGTTGGCGTAGGAATGCAGGAAGCAAACGGCGACGGCCTCGAACTCTTCTCCGAGCCGGCGCCCGAGAGTCCGCACCGCGCCGTCGTCCAACGCGGCGACCACCGAGCCGTCCGCCGCCACCCGCTCGTCGATCTCGAAGATCCAGCGCCGCGGCACCAGCGGTGCCGGCTGGCGGTAGCGCACGTTGTACATGTCCGGCCGGTTCGCCCGCCCGAGTTCGTAGACGTCGCGGAACCCGCTGGTCGTGAGCAACGCGACCTTCGCGCCGCGCCGCTCCAGGAAGGCATTCAGCCCGGCAGTGGTGCCGTGTGTGATGGATTCCAGGCGACCCCAGTCCACCTCGAGTCGCTCGAGCGCCTCCAACACGCCGTCGTGCAGCCGACGGGGCGTCGTCAGCACCTTCGCCGTGCGGATGCGCCCCGCGTCGTCAACCGCGACCGCGTCCGTGAACGTCCCACCAATGTCAACGCCTACCCGCATTCGATCCGCCTCCTCCCGTTCGCCGGAATCCTAGACGCAGCCGCGCCCGGGGGCATCCGGGCGACCTCGCGGCCGGTGCGTACCCGCACGTGGTTGCCCGTCCCCGGCACGCGCTCGCCGATCGGGGCTACTCGTAGGCGCGCTCGTCGCGTGGCATCGGATCGGCCGGGTACGCACCCGCGCCGTGTTCGGCAAGGTCGAGACCCTTCGCCTCCTCCGCAGCCGTAACCCGTAGCACGCCGAATCGGCGCAGCACCGCGAAGAGGATCCCGGTCGTGACCAGGGTCCAGGCCAGGACGATCAGCACGAAGACGAGTTGCACGAGCAACTGCCAACCGCCGCCGCCGTAGAAGAGCCCGGCGTTGTCCCGACCCAGGAAGGCGTCGTCGTAGCGGGCCAACCGGCCCCACGGTCGGGTGCCCCCGGCCCCGGAGACCCCGTGAACCGATACGGCGCCGACCGGGTCGTCGATTCCCTTCCGCTCGATGAAGAACACCGAGTAGACGACGAGAACGCCCGCCAGCGCACCGGTCACGAGAGCGCCCAGGACGTTCATCGTGGCGCAGCCGGCGGTGATCCCCACCAGGCCCGCCAGGGTGCCGTTGCCGGCCATGGCCACGTCCGGCTTGCCGGTCTTCAACCAGACGGCCGCGCCGGCGGTCAGCGTGCTGGCAGCCGCGGCGACGACCGTGTTCAGGGCCACCACCATCACGACCCCGTCGGCGGCCAGTTCCGAGCCGGCGTTGAATCCGAACCAGCCCAGCCAGAGGATGAACACTCCGAGGATCGTCATCGGCATGGAGTGGCCGGGAATCGGCCGCGGCGCGCCGCCCGGGCCGTACTTCCCCAGGCGAGGACCCAGGAAGGCCGCCCCCATGAGCGCCGCCCAGCCGCCGGTGGAATGCACGACCGTCGAACCGGCGAAGTCGCTGTAGACGGCGCCGCCGATGGAGATGTCGGCGATCAGCCCACCGCCCCAGGTCCAGTGCACCACCATCGGGTAGATGAACGCCGTCATCGCCAGGCTGAACAGCAGGTACGCCCTGAACCGGGCCCGTTCGGCCATTGCGCCCGAGGCGATCGTGACCGCCGTGGCCGCGAACACCACCTGGAAGAAGAAGAACGTCGCCGTGCTGAGGTTGCCGACCCCGCTGGAGCCCATCTCGAACAGCCCACTGCCTGCCAGGAAGAAGCCCTCGGTGCCCCACCACGCGTTGCCTGCACCGAAAGCCAGCCCATAGCCGACGGCGAGGAAGGCGAGGACGCCGACGCTCATGTCGGCGAGGTTCTTGGCCATGATGTTGGTCACGTTCTTGGACCGCGTCAGGCCCGCCTCCAGCAGGGCGAAGCCGGCCTGCATGAAGAAGACGAGCGCGCCCGCAACGAGGACCCAGACGTTGTCCAGCACGGCCTGGACGGCAGCACT
Organism: uncultured Acidimicrobiales bacterium; assembly: GCA_964618115.1. Taxonomy (GTDB): domain Bacteria; phylum Actinomycetota; class Acidimicrobiia; order Acidimicrobiales; family CATQHL01; genus VXNF01. The sequence continues at coordinate 12,383 of CAZTZI010000155.1, read as the reverse complement.
TGGATCGTCGGCCTGTGCAGCCGCGGGAGTGGTCAGGAGCGCGATGACGGCACCCGAGACCCCGAGTGCCACAAGCGTCTTGCGTTTCAAGGGAGCCCCTCTCTGATCGAGTCGTGCGTTCCGCCCGACGATGTACAGGGCGACTCCCTTGGCGCAGCAGGCACCGTAGCGCCCGGCTCGACGATTGCAACGGTCTCGCGGCACCGGATTCGGCGCGGGCCGCGCCCGACCGCGGCAGCGACAGGGGGCGATGTCGCCCGCGAACAGCCTCCATCAGTGAAATGACCGCGAAGCGGCTCCGATGCCCGTAACCTCGCCGTCGCAATGAGCACCCGAACGACCGGCGCCGTGTCGCTCCCCGCGCCCGCAGCGTTGGCCGTAACCTCGCTGTGAAATGAGCACCGAACCGCCCCCACCGAGTCGCCTCGCACCCAACCGTCTCGTGGTTCTGGCCGGCCTCGGCATCGCGCTGTTCACCGTGGCATCCGGCATCGCCGCCGCCATCACGGGGTTCGGGAGCAGCGCGACCGTCACCCGCGAGGTGTTCGGCAACATCCCCGGACCGCTGCGGGCAGCCTTCTACACGGTCATCCCCGTTGCGCTCGTGTACGCCTCGGTGTTGTTCGCGCACCGGGTGCGGAATTGGGAGCGGGGGGCCGCCGAGCGGCGCCCCACCACCTGGCGCAACATCCATCGGCGGCTCGCGGACCTGCGGGCGGGCGTCTACATGCGCACGCTGCTGCGCGATCCCGCGGCGGGCATCATGCACTCGCTCATCTACTTCAGCTTCGGTGTGCTGCTCGCCGTGACGATCACGCTGGAGATCGAGCATCAGCTACCCGACGGCGCCAAGTTCCTGACGGGGCGCGTCTACCAGGGCTACTCCTTGGTGGGCGATCTGGCCGGGGCGGTGTTCCTGGTGGGCGTGCTGTGGGCGATCCTGCGCCGCTGGGGGCCCAGGCGCCTGCGCCCGTACCGGATCCGCCACAAGACGCGTCCGGAGCACGCCGTCATCCTCGGGACGCTGCTGATCATCGGCGTGACCGGCTTCGGAGCCGAGGCGTTCCGCATCGCCGCGTCGGGCACGCCGTCGTTCGAACGCTGGTCGGTGATCGGCTACCCGCTGGCAACGCTCGCCGACAACGTCTCGAACACCGCCGGCTGGCATCAGGCCTGGTGGATCCTGCACGTGGCGGCGTTCGTGGTCTTCCTGATCCTGATCCCGGTCACGATGCTGCGCCACATCGTCACGTCACCGCTGAACATGTACCTGCGTGACCGCGAGCGGCCCAAGGGCGCCATGCGCGAGCTGCCGAACCTCATGGAGACCGACCTGGACTCCTTCGGCGCCGCCGTGGTGGAGGACTTCACCTGGAAGCAACTCGTCGACCTCGACGCCTGCACGATGTGCGGACGCTGCACGTCGGTGTGCCCGGCGCATGCCACGGGCAAGCCGCTCGACCCCCGGGAGATCGTGTTGAAGGTGGGTCAGGTCATGGCCGCCAGCGGCACACCGGCCACCTCCCCACCGCTGGGGAATGACGCGGAGATCACCGTGACGGGCACCAGCGTCTTCGAGCGGGTGAGCGCCGAGGAGGTCTGGGCCTGCACCTCGTGCAAGGCATGCGACGAGATCTGCCCGGTGAACATCGAGATCCTGGACAAGATCCTGGACATGAGGCGCCACCTGTCGCTCATGGAGAGCGACTTCCCCACCGAACTCGGCACCGCCTACCGCTCCATGGAGAACTCCGGCAATCCGTGGGGCATGGCCCAGGCCGCTCGCGCCGACTGGGCCGGCGACTTCGAGGGTCTCGTCGTGCTCGATGGCACCGACCCCATCGAGGCCGAGTACCTGTACTGGGTGGGCTGCGCCGGCAGCTACGACGACAAGAACCGCAAAGTCACCCGAGCCATGACCGAACTCATGCAGCGCGCCGGGGTGGACTTCGCCGTGCTGGGGCCCGCGGAGATGTGCACCGGCGACCCGGCTCGTCGATCGGGCAACGAGTACGTGTTCCAGATGCTGGCCATGCAGAACGTCGAAACCCTCAACCGCATGGGCGTGCGCAAGATCATCACGCAGTGCCCGCACTGCTTCAACACGCTCGGCAACGAATACCCGCAACTCGGCGGCCACTACGAGGTCGTCCATCACAGCCAGCTGCTGGAGCAGCTCGTCGAGAGCGGGCGTCTCGATCTGACCGAGGCCCGCCTGCCCGAGCGGCTCGTGTATCACGACTCCTGCTACCTGGGCCGCCACAACGACGTCTACCTGGCCCCGAGGCGGGTCGTGGGGGCCATCGGCGGGCTCGAGGTCGTGGAGGCGCCGCGCAACGGCACGAAGGGCATGTGCTGCGGGGCGGGCGGGGCCCGGATGTGGATGGAGGAGCACGTCGGCGAGCAGGTGAACGTGGTGCGCAGCCGGGAGCTGCTGGCCACCGGAGCCGACCGCATCGCCACCGCGTGCCCGTTCTGCTACGTGATGATCGACGACGGCGTGCAGGGCGAAGGCGTCGAACACGAGGACGTGAACGTCGGCGACATCGCCCTGCACGTGTTGGAGGCCATCCACCATGGCGAGGAGGAGGCGGCCGCCCGGCTCAGTGCCGAAGTCGCCTCGCCCGTGGTCGTCGGCGATCCGGGAACCTCCGGCGTGCCCGTGGCGGTGTCCGTCTCCGGGTTGGACCTGGCGCCGATGTCACGGCTACGACCGTCGCCCGTGCGCGCCGCGGCGGCGGCCGTACCGGCCGGCGTGCCTGAGCTGGCACCGGCGGCGGCTCCGGTGCCCGAACCTGCCTCCGCGGCACCTCGCAAGGACGACCTGCGGCTCATCAAGGGCACCGACCCGATGCTGCTGGCCGAGTTGGCCAAGCAGGGCATCACCGGCTACGACCAGATCGCCGCCCTCGACGCTGCCGGCATCGAGGCGCTCGAGGAGGCGATCGGCGCGCCCGGCCGCATCCAGAAGTGGAACTGGGTGGCGCAGGCGCAGGATCTCCTGCTTCGCTTCCCGGCCAAGGACTGAGACCGGCCTAGAAGTTCTCCCAGTAGCGGCTGGGGATCGGGCCGACCTGGTCCTGGTATTTCGAGCCGACCGCCTTCGAGCCGTACGGGTTGTCCGCCGCGGTCGTCATCCGGATGAAGCTGATCTGACCGATCTTCATGCCCGGATAGAGGGTGATCGGGAGGGTCGCCACGTTCGACAGCTCCAGCGTGAGTTGACCTCGCCAACCGGCGTCCACGAAGCCGGCCGTCGAGTGAATGAGGAGCCCGAGCCGCCCCAGACTGGACTTGCCCTCCAATCGGCCGACCAAGTCATCGGGCAGAGCCACCTGCTCCAGGGTGCAGCCCAGCACGAACTCACCGGGGTGCAGGATGAACACGCCGTCGACGTCGATCTCGACGAGGTCGGTCAGCGCCGCCAGGTCCTTCTTCACGTCGATGCAGCCCATCGTGTGGTTGCGGAACACCCTGAAGAACCGGTCGAGGCGCAGATCCACCGACGACGGCTGGATGGCCCCGTCGGCCAGCGGCTCGATGGCGATGCGACCTGCCGCAATCTGCTCGTGGATGGTGCGATCGGACAGAATCATTCCGCGGTGACGTTACCCTCGATTCCGTACCGACCGAAAGGAGCCGGCGCATGCCTCGTGCCTTCCTTCATCCCTTCTCCCCGCCCACCCTCGAGGACTACATCTCCCTCGTCAGCGGCGAGGGATGCACGCTTTGGGACGACACCGGCAAGAGCTACCTCGATGCGATGGCCAGCCTCTGGTACTGCCAGGTGGGACACGGTCGGGCCGAAATCATCGACGCCGTCGCCGACCAGATGCGCAATCTGGAGGCGTACAACACGTTCGCTCCGTTCACGAACCCCGCGGCCGAGGAAGTCGCCGCCATGATCGTCGAACGCTCGCCGCTCGCTGACGGGCGGGTGTTCCTCTGCTGTTCCGGCTCGGAGGCGGTGGACACCGCCCTGAAGATCGCCCGCCAGTGGCAGCGACTGCGCGGCGACGTCGACCGCCAAGCCGTCGTGACCCGGACCAACGGCTACCACGGCACCAACTTCGGCGGCACCGCGGCGCAGGGCATCGCCCCCAACCGCGAAGGCTGGGGCGATCTCGTGCCGCACTTCACCGAGGTGCCCCACGACGACCTGGAGGCTGCGGCGCTGGCGATGGCCGGCCAGGAGGAGCGACTGGCAGCGGTGATCTCCGAACCGCTGCAGGGCGCCGGGGGGGTGTGGCCGCCGCCGGAGGGCTACCTGGAGGGCCTGCGGAGGCTCTGCGACACCCACGGGGCGCTTCTGATTCTCGACGAGGTGATCTGCGGCTTCGGGCGCACCGGGGAGTGGTTCGGCGCGCAGCACTACGACGTGGTCCCCGACATCATGACGTTCGCCAAGGGAGTCACCTCGGGCTATCAGCCGCTGGCCGGGGTGATCCTGTCGCGCCGCGTCTGCGACACCTTCGAGGCCCAGACGGAGGGCTTCATGCTGCGCACCGGCTACACGTACTCGGGCCATCCCGCGGCCTGCGCCGCAGGCGTGGCAAATCTGGAACTCATGGAAGCCGAGGGGCTCCCCGGACGGGCGGCGCACATCGGCGAGCGGATCTCGGCGGGCCTTCGGGCGCTGAGCGACGACGGGTTGTTGGCCGGGTACCGCGGCACCGGCGCCGTCTGGGCGGCCGAACTGGGCCGGGACGCCGCCGACGTGCGGAAGACGATGCTGGACGCCGGCGTCATCGTCCGCCCCATCGGCACCGCCCTGGCCATGTGCCCGCCGCTGATCATCAGCGACGCCGAGATCGACCTCATCATCGACACCATGGCCCAAGCCCTGCGCTGAGCCGCCCCACTGCCGACTTTCGGATACCGATACGGGCGCCCCGGGTCAGCAGGCCACTGGACGAAGCGAGCGCGGAGACCGCCGCCGTGGGCACCGTGGCCGTGCCCGAGCCTCCATATCCCTACAGACGCCCGGCGGCAACGCCAAGTTGACGCAGGATGGTGCGTCGTCGAGGTTTCAGGCGCTGATGTTCACCACGGTGCCGAGGGGGGCGGTGCGGGCGATGACCTCGATGATGTTGTTGGGAATCCGGATGCAGCCGTTGGACAGCGCCTCGCCGACCCGCTCGGGAATATGCGTGCCGTGCAGGGCGATACGCGGCAGCCCCCCGCTGAAGCTGTCGAGCGCCTCGCTGAAGAACGACAACATCAGGATCCAGTCCCCCAGCACCGCGCTGGCGTTCTGCTGGCTGTGATTCGGCAGCTTCTCGACGATGAAGCCGCGGAGAGTCGGTGTGGGCGTCGTCGACTTTCCCACGATGGCGCGGGTGTAGGTCACCAGGTCGTCCCCGTCGAACAGCGCCACGAGGCGGTCGGAGACGTCGATGAGGACATGATGCCGCACCGTCGACCAGTTGAAGTTCTCCGTGCGAATCCAGCCGCGGCTGCCGTTGGGGCGGACGGGGAGTTCGACCAAAGCCCATTCGTCGCCCTCAGATCCCTGAAGAACACGAACCACCAGGCGATTGCCGCGGAACGTGTAGCTCCACACGTCCCCGTCCCGGAACCGCAGCGGGAGGCCGGCAGGGGCGTCGTAGATGGGGACGATGCCGTTGACGTCCTCCTTGGCGATGAGGACGGTCACCGGACTCCACGCCGGCGTGGCCGGCGGCGGCGGACCGGGCGATGGCGTCTCGGATGGCTTCGACGGCGTCCCGGATGGCTTCGACGGCGTCCCGGGATCAACCGGCGGCGCAGACGAATCAGGGGCTGCCGACGGCTCCGACGAACCGGAGTCCTCCGGCGCAGCCACCGACTCCGACCGCTCCGACTCACCAGGCTCCTCCGGCGGCTCCTCCGGCGCAGCCACCGACTCCGACGACTCGGAGGGTTCTGGCGACACGGGCGGCGGTTGTTCAGGAGACTCCGGCGCGGTGGGCTCCACGGTGGCCGGTGGCGGCTGGGCGGGCGACGCGGGCTCCGGAGGCACGACGGCGACCTCGTCGGAGTCCCCGCCGCAGGATGTCACAAGGAGCGCGGCAGCGACCATCAGGGCCGTCATGCGGGCCCCGCGCGGTCGACGGTGTGTCGATGGCCGCTCAGGGGCGAGAGCGAAGTGGCTGGAATTCTCGCCGCGCGGCGCGCGAGCGACCGTTCGACGGATACCGGATCGCATTGCCACCCCCCTTCAGGCCACCACGGTCACCGCCGTGCCGAGCGGCGCACGGCGGGCGATCGTCTCGATGATGTCGTTCGGAATGCGGATACAGCCGTTCGACAGTGCCTCGCCGACCCGCTCGGGAATGTGCGTGCCGTGCAGCGCGATGCGCGGCAGGCCGCCGCCGAAGCTGTCGAGCGCCTCGCTGAAGAACGACAGCATGAGCACCCAGTCCCCCAGCACGACACTGGCGTTCTGCTGGCTGTGGTTGGGCAGCTTCTCGACGATGAAGCCCCGCAGTCTCGGGGTGGGCGTCGCCGGCTTGCCCACGATCGCGTGCGTCGACACCACCAGATCATCACCCTCGTACAGCGCCACGCTGCGAGCGGAGACGTCCACGAGAATGTGGTGGTTCACCGTCGTCCAAGTGAAGTTCTCCGTGCGGATCCAGCCGCGGATACCGCTCGGTCGCACGGGCAATTCCGCTTCCACCCACTCATCGCCCTGCGAACCCTGGGTCATCCGCACGACGAGACGGTTGCCGCGGAACGTATAGCTCCAGAGCTCGCCATCACGGAAGGACAGCCGTCTGCCGCCAGGCGAGTCGTACGCCGGGATGATCCCGTTCACGTCGTCCTTGGCGACCAGGATGTTCAACGGCTGCCGGCCGGCGGGATCGTCCGCCGGCGGTGGCGGCTGGGGTGGTGGTGGCGCCGACGGTGGATCCGGCGGCGCCGTCACCTCCGGCTCGGTCACCGGCGGTGGCGTCTCCACCGGCCCGGTCACCGGCTGCGGGGGGATGTCGGCTGGAGCAACGGAGTTCGCCTGAACCGCTCGCGGGCTGCCAAGGGTGGGCCCGCCGTTCATGGCGGCAGCACTCTCGGTGACATCCGCCGACTCGCCCACGTTCGCGCCGCAGGCTGCCACGAGCACAGCGACCACCACGATCCCCGCCACGACGCGGCCAGCCGTCGAACGGCGCGGCCACGGGCCGATCCACTCCAGGGTCCCCCGGGGTGTCGGGCACTTCAGGGGACATCGAAGTGTTCCCCGGGGGGTTCCCGACTCTGCTCACCGACCGGTTCCTCGCTGCGCTCAGACGACGATGTTCACCACGGTGCCGAGTGGAGCTCTCTGGGCGATCGTCTCCACGATGTCATTCGGTATGCGGATGCAGCCGTTGGACAGCGCTTCGCCGACCCGCTCTGGGATGTGCGTGCCATGCAGAGCGATGCGCGGCAGTCCACCGCCGAAGCTGTTGAGAGCCTCGCTGAAGAACGAGAGCATCAGGATCCAATCTCCGAGCACGATGCTGCCGTTCTGCTGGCTGTGGTTGGGCAGCTTCTCGACAAGGAAGCCCTGCAGTGTCGGCGTGGGCGTTGCCGGCTTACCGACGATCGCCCGAGTCGACGCGACGAGGTTGTCGCCCTCGTAGAGCGTGACACTGCGATCGGACACGTCTATGAGGATGTGGTGGCTCACTGTGGACCAGGTGAAGTTCTCGGCCCGCACCCAGCCGCGTGCCCCGTTGGGCCGCACGGGCAACTCGACCTCGACCCACTCGTCGCCCTGGGATCCCTGCAGAACGCGGGCGACCAACCTGTTGCGCCGGAACGTATAGCTCCAGACATCACCGTCGGGGAACGCCAGCCGCGTGCCGTCCGGCGAGTCGTAGACCGGGACGATGCCGTTGAAGCCGTCGTTCGAGACCAGAACGGTCACCGGCTCCCAAGCCGGCGCCGCGGGCGGGGGTTCGAGGGGAGGAGGCGGCGGCGGGAGTTCATCGGCCGGCAGTTCGGTCAGGGACGGATCGGTCATCTCCTCCGGCAGGGGAACGTCCGGGAGAAGCGGCGGGGGAATAGCCACGCCGAGTTCGTCCACCCCAGGCGGAGTCGTTACGAGGATGGTCGGCTCGGTTGTCCGGCTGAGTGGGACGGCGGTCGTCGTCGATGAATCGGACGCCGCGTCGCCGACGGGAGTTGTGGTGGTAGTCGGCGGTGGCTCCGGGCGCTCGCTGGTGAGGCTGGGTTCGGACTCGGCGCCGCCGCACGCGCCGGCGAAAACCGCCACCACCAGAATCAGAGCAAGGACTCGGAACACCGGCCGGCGCGGCGCGGCGCGGCCGGAAGAAGATCGCCTGATCATTTTGCTTCCTCCGTTGCGGGATCCGCCCTGTCGTGCCCGCATCCGCCGGTACCGGGATGTGACACGTCTCCGCTCCACTTGCCCCTGACAGCCTAACGGTGAGCCCTTTCCGAGCGGCGGATTCGCGGGCCGGATCAGCGGACCGATAGCCGCAATCGCGATGATCAGTCACCGAACATCGCCAGCCACTGCGATGCGTTGGAAGGGGCGAAGACATAGTTCGAACTGCGGGTGTCTCCGAGCGGGGCCGACGGCGCCGCGGCGTAGAAGTGCCCGGGGAACAGCACCGTGTCGTCGGGGATCCGAGCGAGGCGCTGCGTCAGGCTCTCGTACATGGCCGCGGGGTCGCCGCCCGGCAGGTCGGTGCGCCCGCAGCCTTCGAGGAAGAGCGTGTCCCCCGACAGCAGGCGGCCGCCGACGAGGAAACACTGGCTGCCGGGGGTGTGGCCCGGCGTATGGAGCAGTTCGATGCCCAGCCCGCCGACATCCACCACGTCACCTCCGCTGTGGATGCAGATCTCCGGAGGCCCCAGGCCCGTCGTGGCCGACACGTAGGGCACCTCGTCAGCCTGCACGTGCACCGGGACATCGGCGATCTCGAGGAGTTCGGCGACGCCCGGGATCGAGAACCCCATCATGTTCCCGCCCACATGATCAGGGTGGTAGTGGGTGGCGAGAACCCCGGCGAGGCGCATCCCGTCCGCTGTGCAGCAATCCACGATTCCCTGCGGGTCGTAGGCCGGATCCACCACGAGAGCCTCGCCCGTGGCGCGGTCACCGATCAGATAGACGAAGTTGCGCATCTGCCGGGCCAATTCGTCGCCGACGCCGAAGTCCACGCCCGAGAGGAGTTGCCGGAAGTAGAGGCGCTCGCTCACGGCGGCGAGCCTAGGGCCGGTGGAGGTCTCTGCTTCCTCAGGCGTCGTGCGTTTCGGGTGGCCCTTGCCGACGGCGCCACGCCGCCGTGGCCAACTCCACAACCTCGCGCAGCGGCCTCCCGGTCTCGGCGGCGACGGCTGCCGCGTCGGCGTGCTCCACCTTGACCCGATCCGAGGCGACCTTCAGGCGCACAGGAAGGCCGTCCACGTCGACCTCCTCCGCCGTCCGCGCCCGTGGCCAGCGCTGCAGCAGCGTGGCGCGAACGCCGAGACTCCCCGTCTCGGCGAGCATCACGTCCGCGAGCTTGCCGGCCAGCGCGGGATCGACCAGCACGCTGACGGTGTGCGCCGGGCGGCCCTTCTTCATGACCACCGGTGTGATCCAAGCGTCGTGCGCACCCGCCTGCAGCAACAGGTCGACGGTGTACGCGAGCGTCTCGCCCGTCACGTCGTCGACGTTCGTCTCGAGGAGTTGCACCTCCTGGCCGCCGCTGAGCTCCGCGGCGGCGCGCCCGATCACGACCTGCGTGACGTTCGGCCGATCAGGCAGCTCGCGATCGCCGGCTCCATAGCCGATCGCAGCGACGTTCATGGCGGGCATCGTTCCGAACCGCGTCGCCAGAGCGGCCATCAGAGCCGCGCCGGTCGGCGTGGTGAGTTCGTACGGGACATCGGTGCCGAAGGTGGGTGCGCCACGCAGGAGTTCCACGGTTGCAGGAGCGGGGATGGGCAGGTGCCCGTGGGCGCTGCGAATCATGCCGTGCCCCTGGGCGATCGGGGCCACGTGCACCTCGCCCACATCCAGCACTTCGAGAGCCGCGCAGGTGCCGACGATGTCGACGATGGCATCCAGGCCGCCGACCTCGTGGAAGTGAACCTGCTCCACGGGCCGTCCGTGCAGTTGGGCCTCAACGGTCGCCAGCGCGCCGAAGGTCGCCAGCGCCCGGCCGCGCACCCGCTCGGGCAGATCGGCCTCAGCAATGAGACCCAGGATGTTCGCCGCGGTGCGCACCACGCCCGACTCGGCGACCTGCACCTTCACATCCGTGGCGCTGATCCCGCCGCGCAGCGTCTTGGCGGTCACCAGCTCCCAGCCCTGCACGCCGAGGCCGCCGACGATGTCACGGACGGCATCGGGGTCGGCACCGGCGTCGAGCAGCGCGCCCAGTGCCATGTCGCCGGCGACGCCACAGAAGCAGTTGAACCATGCCGTGGTGGCTTCGAGGCCGCCGGTCGCGCCACCGGGAGCCGTCCCGGCATCGCCGGCGCCGATCACGCTGAGCGCGCCGCCGTGGGTGTCCGGCTCGCTGCCCTCGGGATCGTGCATCCGCCTACCGCCTCTCTGTCCCTCAGGATGCCGCGCCGGAGCCGTCGAGCATCCGCAGCACGGCGGCTGCCGCGCCGAACCCATTGTCGATGCCCACGACCGTCACCCCGGCTGCGCATGACGCCAGCATCGACAGCAGCGCGGTCACTCCTTCCAGTGCTGCCCCGTAACCGGTGCTGGTGGGCACCGCAACGACCGGGGCGCCGGTCAGTCCCCCCACCACGCTCGGCAGGGCACCCTCCATGCCGGCCACGACAACCACCGCGTCGGCCTCCTGCAGTGCCTCCACGTCGCCCAGCAGGCGGTGCAGCCCCGCCACACCGACGTCGTTCAGCCGGCGCGCCAGAACGCCGTGCGCCGCCAGCACAGTCTCACATTCGGTCGCCACCGGTCCGTCCGCCGTGCCGGCCGAGGCGATCACGACGCTCACATCGCGGGTAGGGGCGGAACGCCACACCAACGTCGAACCGTGACGCCGGCCGCCGGGATTCATCGCCAGGGCGGCGGCTGCCTGCTCGGCGGCCGAGCGGGTCAGCACTACCGGTCCGGGCCCCCCGGCCAGCAGTTCCGCCACAATCTCGGCGCACTGGTCGGGTTCCTTACCCGGCCCGTACACCACCTCGCCGAGCGGCGAGCGCAACCGCCGGTGATGGTCCACCCGCGCGAATCCCAGGTCGCCGAACGGCAGCCGGCGGAGTTCCCGCACGGCGTCGTCGGGGTGGATCTCCCCGTTCCGCACGCCGGCGAGCAAGTCCCGGAGGGCGCCTTCATCCACGGTCTGTATCCTTGCCGCTCGTGGCCGATGATGCCGCATCGCCGTCTGTTGGGCCGCACTCCCGGCTACGCGTCGGCTATCTGGGTCCCGGCGGGACCTTCACCGAGCAGGCGCTGCTGTCGGAGGCCGCGTTCGCAGGTCACACCCACGTGGCTCTGCCGTCGATTCCCGACGTGCTCGAGGCCGCCGCGGGCGGCGACGTGGAACTCGGCTTCGCCGCGATCGAGAACTCCATCGAGGGTTCGGTGAATGTCACGCTCGACACGCTGGCATTCGAGTCGGATCTCCTGATCCAGCGCGAGACGGTCCTCTCGGTGAAGCTCAACCTTCTGGCACCGCCCGGCGCCGACCTGGCCGGCATCGAGCGCGTGGTCTCGTTCCCGCACGCGGTGGCGCAGTGCCGCACGTTCCTGCGGGCACATCTCCCGGAGGTTCGGATGGAGGCGGCGACCTCCACCGCCGAAGCCGTGCGAGCCGTCGCAGACGCCGGCGACCCGACAAGCGCTGCGATCGGCGCCGACCTCGCCGGCAGCCTGTACCGGCTGACGACCCTCGCCGCCGATATCGGCGACCACCCGGAGAATCAGACCCGCTTCGTGACGGTGGCCGCCGCGGGAATCCCCGCGCCGACCGGACACGACAAGTCCTCCATCGTCACCTTCCAGCGAAGCGACCGACCCGGATCGCTGTTGAGCATCCTGCAGGAGTTCGCCGCCCGCTCGATCAACCTCACCAAGCTCGAATCGCGCCCGACGAAGCGCTCGCTCGGGGACTACTGCTTCATCATCGACCTCGAAGGGCACGTGGCCGATGAGCTGGTGGCCGACTGCCTGCTGAACATCCAGGCCAAGCAGGCCGACGTCAAGTTCCTGGGCTCGTATCCGGCCGGCGGGGAGCGGGCCGCCGGCGCCCGGCAGGACGCCGACGACGCCTGGCTGCGAGCCGAGACGTGGCTCGCCGACATCAGATCACATCTCACCGGCTGAGCCGGCCGCGGCGGTCACACCCCGAACCACACTCCCCGTCCGACGAGCCTCGCAAGGGCCTCCACCCACTCCGGCTGCGCCCTCGGCCGACTCGAACCCCCCC
>CAZTZI010000154.1:0-5189 GCA_964618115.1 uncultured Acidimicrobiales bacterium | reverse complement strand
GGCCTCGGCCGCGGCCACGGCCTCCTGGTTGCCCTCGGCGGTGGCCTGTGCCAGCGCCGCGGCGGCGGCGGCGGTGTCGGCCGCGGCCTGCGCCTCCCGCGCCTTGGCGGCGGCGGCCTGGGCGTCGGCGAGTGCAACCTCGGCGTTGGACTGGGCGGCTCCCGCCTCACTCAGCGCGGCGGCGGCCGTATCAGCCGCCCCGTCGTCGGCGGCACAGGAGGCTGCAACCAGCATCACCCCCAGCAGCGCCACCAACCAGCGCTTTCGAACTCCTGTAAACCCGCGCATATTGTCTCCCGTCTCTTGATCGACGCCCGATCCGGGCGCCCTGGGTCGAATACTCGGCCGCTCCCGCCCATCCGGCGAAACGACCCCCGAAGGCTACCCGCCGCTCGCTCCGTCGGCCACAAACCGATCCGCAAGTGCCAGTCGCCGCTCCGGCCTCATGTCGTCGGCGATCTCGTAGCGGATGGGCACGCCGGTGGGGATCTCCACGCCACCGATGGCCTGGTCCGCAACGCCGTCCAGGTGTTTGACGAGCGCTCGCAGGCTGTTGCCGTGGGCCGCGACCAGCACGCACGAATGGGCGCGCAAGTCGGCGGCGATGCAGCGGTCCCAGTAGGGCAACAGCCGCACGAGCACGTCGGCCAGCGACTCGCCCAGGGGCATCTCGTCCGGCGCAAGGTCGGCGTAGCGGGGGTCCGAAGCCGGATTCCAGGGATTGTCGGCGCGGATCGGCGGCGGAGCGGTGGCATAGCTGCGACGCCACCGCCGGACCTGCTCGGGCCCGTGGCGGGCCGCTGTCTCCGCCTTGTCCAATCCGGTGAGGTCGCCGTAGTGACGCTCGTTCAGGCGCCAGTGACGGCGTACGGGGATCCCGCTGCAGCCGGCCTCGGCCAGGGCCAGGTCGCAGGTGTCGATCGCCCGGGCCTGCAGTGACGTGTGGGCTACGTCGGGCCGGATACCCGCGGCGGCCATCACCCGTCCCGCGGCGACGGCCTCGTCGTGCCCCTGGGGCGACAACGGGCAATCGTGCCAGCCGGTGAAGCGGTTCTGAAGGTTCCAGGTGCTCTGGCCATGCCGGAGCAGGATCAGTGTTGCGGTCATCGGCACTCATCGGTGGGACGGGCTCGCTCGACAGTACCGCTGCGGGAAGATTTTCCACTGCGACGGTGTTGTTCCTGTTGTCGGACTCGCCGGTCGCGGTCTCCCACAGGCCAACGGCAGGCGAACCGGGCCTCGGTAGCCTGCTTCGCGAGAGGCAGAACGCGCCGCGAGACATCAGATTGCGCAGCATTTCGCCGAGCCGGCCGCCGGATCGGCGGGAGAAATCAGAGAGGAATCACAGCATGGGCAAGGCAGTCGGTATCGACCTGGGGACGACCAACTCGGTGGTGAGCGTCATGGAGGGTGGCGATCCCACCGTCATCGCCAATGCCGAGGGCGCCCGCACCACGCCGTCCATCGTGGCGTTCGCCACGGGTGGCGACGTGCTCGTCGGCGAGGTCGCCAAGCGGCAGGCCATCACCAACGCCTCCCGAACGATCCGCTCGGTGAAGCGTCATATGGGTGAGACCGTCCCGGTCATCGGGATCGACGGGAAGAAGTACATGCCGCAGGAGCTCTCGGCGCGCATCCTGATGAAGCTCAAGCGCGACGCCGAGTCGTACCTCGGAGAGGACGTGACCGAGGCTGTCGTCACGGTGCCGGCGTACTTCGACGATGCCCAGCGCACGGCCACCAAGGAGGCGGGACAGATCGCCGGCCTGGAGGTCCTGCGGATCATCAACGAGCCGACCGCCGCGGCCCTGGCGTACGGGCTGGAGAAGAAGCACACCGACGAGACGGTGCTCGTCTTCGATCTCGGTGGCGGCACGTTCGACGTGTCGGTTCTGGAGATCGGCGACGGCGTCTTCGAGGTCAAGTCCACGAGCGGTGACACCAAGCTGGGAGGCGACGACTGGGACCAGGCCGTCATTGGTTGGATAGCCGACCGCTTCAAGGGTGACCACGGTGTGGATCTGACCGACGATCCGATGGCGCTGCAGCGGCTGAAGGAGGCCGCCGAGAAGGCCAAGATCGAACTGTCCCAGAAGCAGGAGGCGCAAATCAACCTGCCGTTCGTCACCGCCACGTCGTCGGGTCCGCTTCACCTCGACTACACGCTCACGCGGGCGGCTTTCGAGTCCATGACGTCGCACCTGCTCGACCGTTGCCGCCGGCCGTTCGAGCGGGCCGTCGCCGACGCCGGCCTGGCGGCCAGCGAGATCGACCACGTCATCCTGGTCGGCGGTTCGACGCGCATGCCGGCGGTCTCGGCGCTCGTCAGCGAGATGACCGGCAAGGCTCCGCACAAGGGCGTGAACCCCGACGAGGTCGTGGCCGTCGGCGCCACCATCCAGGCCGGGGTGCTGAAGGGTGACGTGACCGACGTGCTGCTGCTCGACGTGACGCCGCTCTCGCTCGGGATCGAGACCAAGGGCGGGATCATGACCCGGCTCATCGACCGGAACACCACCATCCCCACGAAGCGCTCCGAGGTGTTCACGACGGCGAGCCACAACCAGCCGTCGGTGGAGATCCACGTCCTGCAGGGCGAGCGGGAGATGGCCGAGTTCAACAAGACGCTCGGCAAGTTCCAACTCGTCGACATCCCTCCGGCCCCCCAGGGGGTGCCGCAGATCGAAGTGACCTTCGACATCGACGCCAACGGCATCGTCCACGTGTCGGCGCGGGACAAGGCCACCGGCAACGAGCAGTCCATCACCATCACCGGCCAGTCGTCCCTGGAGGACGACGAGATCGACAAGATGGTGCGCGACGCAGAGGCACACGCCGAAGAGGATCGCCGCCGACGGGAGGCCGCCGAGACCCGCAACCTGGCCGACTCGTTGGTGTACCGCGCCGAGAAACTTCTCGACGAGGAGGCTGCCAAGGGCGACGCCGAGGGAGCGGCTGACCTGCGAGCCAAGATGGACGCAACCCGCAGTGCTCTGGAGGGTGACGACGTGGCGGCCACCGAGGCCGCCGCCAACGACCTCCAGAGCGCCGTGGACGCTTTCGTTTCGGCCATGTACGCCCGGGCGACGCAGACCGCCGAGACCGATGGCGAGACCGCAGACGCCGGAGGCGGCGACGACGACGTCATCGATGCGGAAATCATCGACGAGGAGGACTCGTGACGGCGCCGGAACCCAACGAGCGCCCCGAGGAGGCCGAGACGTCCGCAGCGGCGGTGTCCGAAGCCGCCGCGACCGGGGTAACCGAGGCCACCGAGACCGCCGCGGCGGAGGGTGCAGGAACCGGCGCGACGATGGACGGGAGCGATTCGCCGGCGCCCGCCTGTCCACAATGCGCCGAGTACCTCGAGTCCCTCACGCGCCTCAAGGCGGAGTTCGTCAACTACCGCCGGCGTGCCTCCGAGCGGCAGGCGCAGGCGGCCGAACGGGGTGCGGCCGACCTGGCGACGCGGCTGCTGGCGGTGCTCGATGCGTCCGAGGCGGGCGCTTCCCACGACGCAGATCTGGTGGGACCGCTCCACAGCGCACTCGTGGAGGCCCTCACCGAGGGGGGGCTCGAGGTGATCTCGCCGTCGGGCGAGCCGTTCGACCCGAAGTATCACGAAGCGGTGCTACACGAGACCGGCGAGACCCCTGGCACCCAGATCGTGACGGATGTCCTCCGCACCGGCTATGCCTGGGCTGGGCGCGTGCTGCGTCCCGCGGTGGTCGGCGTCCGCGGATGACCGTCCGCCCGCAGAGTTGCTGAGGCGGGTTCCGGATGAACGACATACGCCAGGAATGGCTGCAGACGGACTATTACCGCGCCCTGGGGGTGTCGCCGGACGCTTCACCGGGTGATGTCACGAAGGCCTACCGGGCGCTGGCGCGCCAACTGCACCCCGATCGCAACCCGAACGATCCTGCTGCCGAGGAACGGTTCAAGCAGGTCTCGGCTGCCTACGACGTGGTCGGCGACGCCGACAAGCGCGAGCAGTACGACGAGATCCGCCGTCTCGCCGCCGGGGGTAACCCGTTCGCCGCTCCCGGTCCGGGCGGCTCGCACTCGTTCCAGTTCTCCGGAGCGGATGGGATCGGTGACCTGCTCGCCAACCTGTTCGGCGGCGCCGGCGGCCCGTCCGGCTCGTTCGGCGGACCGTCAGGGGGCCACCGCCCGCAGCGGGGCCCCGACCATCAGGCGCAGATCTCCCTGTCCTTCTCGGAGGCGGTGAACGGCACGACGACGACCGTCACCGCTGGCGATCGGTCCGCAAGCGAGCAGATCAAGGTGCGGATCCGGCCGGGCACCCCCGACGGCCAGCGGATCCGCCTGCGAGGCAAGGGCGGCGCGGGTGCCGCCGGCGGCCCGCGGGGTGATCTCTATGTCATCGTCCGTGCCGGCGAGGACCCGCTGTTCGGCCGCGAGGGCGACGACCTGACCCTCACCGTTCCCGTCAGCTTCACCGAGGCCGCTCTCGGGGCGCGCATCGAGGTTCCCACCTTCGAGGGGGAGCCGGTCACGCTGCGTCTTCCCGCCGGAACCCGATCGGGCCGGACCCTGCGCGTGCGCGGCCGGGGTGTGCCGGCGGACAGCCGAACAGGTGACCTGCTGGTTACCGTGGAGGTCGTGGTGCCGGAGAAGCTGAACGCCGCGCAGCGGCGTGCGCTGGAGGACTTCGCAGAGGCCACCAAGGGGCGAGCTATCCGCGACCATCTGGGGGTCTCCTCTTGAGCACCGCCGCCGGAACGATCGCCGAGCGCTATGCGGCCGTGCGGGAGCTGACGGAGCAACTGTCGGCACCGCTCTCCCCGGAGGATCAGTGCATCCAGTCGATGGACGACGTGAGCCCGACCAAGTGGCATCGCGCTCACACCACGTGGTTCTTCGAGACGTTCCTGCTGACGCCCCACCTCGACGGTTATCGCGAGGTCGACCCGCTGTACGGCTACCTCTTCAACTCGTACTACGAAGCCGTCGGTGAGCGGCATCCTCGGCCACGGCGGGGGATGATCTCCCGGCCTTCGGTCGCCCAGGTGGCCGGCTACCGGGCCCGCGTCGACGAGGCGATGGCTCGGCTGCTTGGCGATGAGTTGCCGGAGTCCGTCTCGGGCCTCGTGGAGTTGGGGCTCAACCATGAGCAGCAGCACCAGGAGCTCCTGCTCATGGACATCAAGCACGTTCTCAGCTGC
>CAZTZI010000153.1:0-11866 GCA_964618115.1 uncultured Acidimicrobiales bacterium | reverse complement strand
TGGGCGGCGGCGACGGCTCGTCGCGGAACTGCGCCGCGAACAGTTCGATCACGTCCTCGCTGTTCCAGACCAGCCCCTTCATCCGCCGAGCGGGCCCGCCCGCGTCGATCTCCGCCTGGAGGGCGGCCTTCCCCACGAAGTCGTCGTCGCGGTCGAGTCCGATGAGGTAGTCCAGGTTGAGCTCGAACGGTGAGCAGAGGCTCATCTCCGGATCCATCTGGTTGCGCCGCAGGATCCCGGGGTCGCCCTCGAAGGCGCACTGGTAGTCGAAGTGCAGCATCACCAGCCCGGCTTCGGCCCGGGTCAGCCGCGAGGTGTAGTTGCCGAGGAAACCCAGGCCGTGCTTGCGGCCGACCTCGACGAGGCAATCCACGACGTCGTTGGTCCGATCGGCCTCGACGTAGATCTCGTAGCCCACCTCGCCCGTGAACCCCTGCCGCAGGATCTCCACCGGTATGCCGGCGATCTCGGCCTCCTGCCGCCGCGAGAAGCGGAGCCTCTCCATCGACTGCCCGGTGGCGTCGTTCATCAGAGCAGTGGAATTCGGACCCTGCACCGACATGAGGCAGTAGCGCATGCGGATGTCGCTGATCGCCACGTCGAAGTCGCCGGCGACCACGACGTCGCGCAGCCAACTCTCGATCTCGTCGGTCGTGATCACGTACTCGTCCTCGCCGACGCGCGTGATCAGGGGATCCTGGACGACCTTGCCGTCCTCGCGGACCAGAACCGTGTACATGGACTGCCCGACCTCGATGCCCGCGAAGTCCTTCCTGGTCTGGATGTACCGCATGAACGGGTGCACGTCGGGACCACAGACGCGGAACTTGCAGATGGGGCTCCAGTCGCCGATGACCACCGTCTCGCGCAGCTGCTGTGCCTCGCGGTACCAGCCGACGTACTCGTCCACGATCAGGAAGGGCCCCCATTGGGTCCACTTCTGCGTCTTGCTGGCCAACGTCATCCGCCCGGCGCCGGGGACGAAGAACATGGGCCGTTCCGCGCCCAGGAGCAGATCCGTGTCCTTGGCGAGCCGGTACCGGTCGTCGTCGCACGACCCGCGGTGGTTCGTTGCCTCGTGCATCATGTGCCCAACTTAGGTGGTCGGCGGTCCCGGGTCGGGGGGCTACACGCCGGGTGGCAGGGTGATCGTCCCGTCGTTGATGCCGGAGATCGTCTCGGCGACCTTCGCCTCGAAGTCTGCCGACGCGTAGTCGGGGCAAAGGACGAACGACTGGATGGCGGGGTTCTCGACACCCCAGGCCAGGATGTCGGCCGGCATGGATCCAGCCAGGAACGCCGCCACGATGGCGTCGACCTGCGCGAGGGAGCTGAGCGTGCCTGTGCCGACCAACTGTGTGGAGCGGTCGCATTGCGGGAAGATGACGCTGAAGATCTTGACGTCCTCGCCACTCTCGTCGACTGCCTGGAGGACACCCTCGAGTCCGGAGTTCACGAAGGCGAAGAGGACGTCGGCGCCGGCGGCGACCTGTGCCGCCGCGGCCTCCTTCGCGCCGGTCACGTCCTCGAAGTCGCCGACGACGGTGGAAACGGTCTCGATGTCGGGATTCACCGACGTGGCGCCTCCCGAGAACGCGTCGTTGGACTGGGTCGTCGGTGGGATTTCCAGCCCACCGACGAAGCCGACCTTGTTGGTCTGCGTCAGATCGGCGGCGATCACGCCGGCCACGTAGGCGGGCACGCCCTGGCGGACGATGTACACGTGGAGGTTCGAGGCGTCGCTGGTCTGCCCGTTGACGATCGCGAACTTCACCTCGGGGAACTCGGGCGCCACGATGGTGCCGGCCTCGGCGAACTGGGCGCCGACGCCGATGACCAGATCGCTCGTGGCGGCCAGGTTGCGGAGGGCGTCCACCGTCTGCTCGGGGTCGCCGGCGTTCTCCTGGTAGGCGATGGTCACGCCGTGGCTCTCCTCGGCGGCCAGAAGGCCTTCGTAGTACGACTGGCTGAAGCCGCCGTCGTTGGCTGCGGTGGGAAGCGCCATGCCGACCGAGGGTGCCTCGGGTGCCTCCGGCGGCGCTGGCGCAGGTTCGGGCGCTGGTGCCGGTTCCGCGGGCGCGGGCGCCGGCGCCGGCTCGCTGCTGCTCTCCTCGCCTCCGCAGGATGCGGCGACGAGAGCGAGCGCGAGGACGAGTGGGAGAAGTGTGCGTGTCCGCTTGGTCATCGTGCCTCCAGTCCGGGGTTTGGTATTAGTAACATTAGCACTGGCTGTCTCCGCTCGCTCGGCGGTGAGCGCTGAGTCGAATCCAGCGCACGATCCCTCGCCATGTCTCCATGTCAGAGAGCATAAGTGGCAGTTGACGCCGGGCTTGGAAGATCCCTCAGAGGGCGGGTGCCGAAGAACCGACGCGAACCACGTAATTTACTCCTGTCAAACGGTCGTTCAGGGGTGTCAAAGCTCGGACGGCTAGCAGACCGTGCCGACGACGAGCATCCCGCGGCAATTGACCGGTGGGCTCGGCGGGACTTCCTCGATGGAGATGCGGCCTCGGCGTGGCTGGGCCCGGCTGCACCGGAGGGGCCGAGCGGGCTAGTGGAAGGCGAGGTACTCCCGCAGTTCCCAGTCGGTGACGGCGCGGGCGTAGCGGGCCCACTCGGCGCGCTTCATGGCCACGAAGTGCTCGGTGATCTCGGTGCCGACGGCCTCGCAGAGGGCCTTGTCGGCCTCGAGGGCGTCGAGGGCCAGCGAGAGGTTCTCCGGGCAGCAGCGCTCGGTGTTGGCGGTCTCCAGGGAGTCGCCGGTCTCGGCGGGTGGCGGGGGATCGCCGGCTTCGATCCCCAGGCGGGCGGCGGCCATCAGCGCCGCCGCGGCCAGGTAGAGGTTGGCGGCGCCGTCGGGCAGCCGGTGCTCGAGGCGGCTGGCGGCGCCCCGCCCCGAGGGCACCCGCACGGCCACCGAGCGGTGGTCGTAGCCCCAGTTGGCCCAGTAGCCCGCCAGCTCGCCGGGCTTCAGGCGCTTGTAGGCGTTCACGGTGGGCGCGCACAGGGCGGTCAGCGCCTCGTGGTGGGCGAGCACGCCGGCGATGGCCCCCTTGGCCATGTCCGACAGCCCGTCGTCGCTCGCCGGGTCGTCGAAGAGGTTCCGGCCGTCGTCAGCGGTGACGCTGAGGTGGAAGTGGGTGCCGTTGCCGCCGCGGTCCTGGAACGGACGTCCCAGGAAGGTGAGCAGCAGCCCATGGCGCAGTGCGACCTCGCGACAGAGTTGCTTCAGCAGGAAC
Organism: uncultured Acidimicrobiales bacterium; assembly: GCA_964618115.1. Lineage (GTDB taxonomy): Bacteria > Actinomycetota > Acidimicrobiia > Acidimicrobiales > CATQHL01 > VXNF01. The sequence goes on along the minus strand of CAZTZI010000153.1, from coordinate 8,627 downwards.
GCGCGATCCAGGGCCTCGAGGGCGTCGCCGTAGCCGACCACCACCTCGAACTGCGGGTTGTCGTATTCGCTGCCCAGCGTCTCGATTCCGATGCCGCAGACCTCTGCGGCGGCCATGATGTCGTCGAACAATCCAACCGGGTCGACGACCGTGCCGGTGCCGTAGCAGTAGGCACCCGGCGTGTCCCAGGGCTCCCAGCCGCCGGATCCGTCCGGTTGCAGCACGTACGCCTCCAACTCCACGCCGAGCTTGGGGGTGCCGCCGGTGACCGCGGCGAGGGCCTCGATGGCGCGCTGCGCCGCCAAGCGCGACGAGATTGCCAGCGGTCGGCCCAGGCGCTCGAGGTCGGCGATGACGACGCCGGTGCCTGCGTCCCAACTGGGTCGCACGTCATCGGGGGAGTAGCGGGCGGTGAGGTCGCCCATGCCTTCCAGCACCTCTGCTCCCGGCGCCGGGATGAGGTCGCGGTCGTAGCCGACGCCGAAGATGGTCACGGAGAAGCCCACCTCGCCGGTGACCGCGGCGGCAGGCACGTACTTGCCGCGGGCGAAGCCGAACTGGTCGGCGAACAGGACGCGGATCCGGTGCATTCCTTCTGGCAGCATCGTTGCTTTGCTCTCTCCGGTCGGGGTTCGTGGCTGGCGGCGCCGGACGCCGACGGACCGCAATGGCCCCCGCTGTGCACGCCGTCGCTCCGGCGCGGCGGATAGTAGCCTGCCGTACTGGTCGTACCGGCTGCGACCACGGCGAGTAGCACACGGGCCGCTGGTCCGCGATGAGGCCACACATCGGGGTGTGGCGTTGGGCTCAGCGCCGAACATCGAAGCGTCCCGGCGGGGCGCCCGAGGGGAGGACACCTTGAACGAATCCACTGCACGATGCACGACGAGGCGACGGGCATGGCGGCGCCCTGCCGGCCTGCTGATGGCCCTGCTGGCGGTGGCGCTCATTGCGGCCGCTTGCGGCACCGATGACGACGACGCGCCGGCCGCGCCGGCCGCGCCGCCCCCTGCGCCCGAGCCCGCCGCTCCGCCGCCCGCGCCTGAGCCCGCGCCCGCGCCCGAGCCTGCGCCGGCTCCGGAACCGGCCCCCGAGCCTCCGCCGCCGCCCGAGCCGGCCCCGGCGGCTGCCGAGGACGAGGGGCTGCGCGTGGCGCTGCTGCTGCCGGGCATCAAGAACGACAACTCCTTCAGCCAGGCCGCGGCAGAGGGTCTGCTCGACGCCGTGGAGGCCGACGGCAATATCGCCGAGTTCCAGATGCTGGAGGAGATCATCGAGCCCACCGATTCACTGCCGGCGATCCGGGGCTTCGCCAGCCGGGGCTTCGACCTGATCATCGGTCACGGGATCGAGTACGTGGACCCGATCATGGAGCTCTACGCGGAGTTCCCCGACGTGGACTTCGCCATGACCGGCGGCGTGCTCGTGGAGGGTGCCGACCCGCAGGACAACGTCGTGGACTGGCTCTACAACGTCCAGGACATGGCCTATCCCAACGGCATCGTGGCCGCGCACGCCCTGATCGGCGACACAATCGGCATCGTCGGCGGCCCGGAGTTCGACTTCGTGAAGGTGATGCACGTCTCGTTCCAGCAGGGCGTCGCCTCGGTCAACCCCGACGTGCAATTCCTGGAGGGCTTCGCCGGCGACTTCGTGAACGTGCAGAAGGCCGCCGAAGTGGCGACGTCACTCATCGACCAGGGCGCCGACCTCATCTACTGCTCCGGTGACGGCATCTGCATCGGCGCCGCCCAGTCGGCCTCGGCCGCCGGGATCCCGATCCTGGTGGGCTTCGGTTCCCAGTACGAGACCGCACCCGACGTGTACCTCGGGGCCACGGTCATCCGCCTCAGCGAGTTGTTCCGGACGTACTTCGACACGGTGCGCGACGGCAGCTTCGGCAACGCCTTCTACCCCGGCAGCCTGCAGAACGGCGGCATCGAGGTGCTGCCCATCAACATGGACGCCACCGTGGAGACCGCCACGAGTCTCGATGAACTGCAGGCGATCCTCGACGACTTCGTGGCATCCGTGGAGTCCGGCGAGTTCGTGATCCCGTTCCCGTTCTAGCCGGCACGACCTGACCGCGAGCAGCCCGAGCCCGCCCGCCGGCGGGCGGGCTCGGGCTGCGGCCTCGACGGCGGGGTTACGCTCTGAGCAGGCCCCGCACGGGCGCGCACGGGAGGTCACCCATGTCACGACAGAGCGCGGCAGCAGTGGAGATCGTCGATGTCGCGGCGCGGGACGGGTTGCAGAGTGATCCGACGGCGGTCTCGACCGCCGGCAAGGTGGAGTTGATCGCTCGGCTGGTCGACGCCGGTGTCCGGCGCCTGGAGGCTGCGAGCTTCGTCAACCCCGAGCGCGTTCCGCAGATGGCCGACGCCGAGGCTGTCATGGCTGCGCTCCCACGGTCCGACGACGTGACCTACATCGGTCTCGTCATGAACCGGCGAGGGCTCGACCGGGCGCTCGCCGCCGGCGTGGACGAGATCAACGCTGTGGTGGTCTGCTCGGACACGTTCTGCGAACGAAACCAGGGCACGGACACCGCGGGGGCGGTGACGCTCTGGGAGGAGCTCGCCGAGGGTGCGCGTGCCGGTGGGATCTCCGCGGGGGTGACGCTCTCGGCGGCATTCGGATGCCCCTACGAGGGCCCCGTGCCTGTCGAGCGCCTCGCCGCAGTGGCCGCCGAGGTGGTCCGGAGCGGCCCTGCCGAGATCGCCATCGCCGACAGCATCGGTGTGGCCGTGCCGCAGGATGTGACCGGGCGTGTCGCAGCGGTCCGGGAGGCGGTCGGCGGCGGGGTGCGCCTCCGGGCGCACTTCCACAACACTCGCAACACGGGCTACGCCAACGCGCTGGCCGCGGTCCACGCCGGGGTGGAGGTGCTCGACGCCAGCCTCGGCGGGATCGGCGGCTGCCCCTTCGCTCCGAATGCCACCGGGAACATTGCCACCGAGGATCTCGTGTACCTGCTGGACCGCTCTGGTGTCGAGACCGGTGTCTCGCTGGAGTCGCTGTGCGAGTCGGTGCGATGGCTCGAGGGGATCCTCGACCACCCCGTCCCCGGTTACCTCTCCAAGGCCGGCGGTTTTCCCGAAGGCGCCGCCCTCTGACTCAGCCTGCGTGCGCCGGGCAGCGGCAGCAGACCAGCACGGGCAGGAACGTCTGGGTGAACGTGTCGATGAGGCCCTTCTCGGTGAGGCCGTAGTCGGGCACGCCGGCGAGGCCGACGAACGACAGGATCATGAACGGCGAGGCGATGGCGCAGCCGAGCGACCGGGCCGCCGCGGTCACCTCCTCGAGGCCCGCGTGGACCTCCTCCCAGGGGCGGTCGCTCATGCAGCCGCCGTAGGGCAGCGCCAAGGTGGCCAGTACCTCGCCGCCGGCCACCACGACGTAGCCGCCTTCGATCTCCTCCAGGCTGCGGGCGGCGTGCGCCAGCTCGTCGTCGGAGGTGCCGAGGACCACGAGGTTCTGGTTCTCGCAGTTGGTGGTGATGCCGATGGCGCCGGCGCGTAGCCCGAAGCCCCGTACGAAACCCATGGCGAGGGTGTGGCTGGCGTGGTGACGGTCCACGACGGCGATCTTGGCGACGTCGGCGGCGGGGTCGGCCGCTACCGAGCCGCCGACGATGGCCAACTCGGCCTCGAAGGCCCGCTTGAAGTAGCCGTCGTACATCTCCATCGCCCGCACCACGGCCACCTCGTCCGGTCCCGCCTCGGCTTCGACGCGGAAGCTCTCCTGGCCGATGTCGGGGTGTAGGCGGATCGTGCCGCGGCAGGACGCCGGCAGGGTGTCGTCGTTGCCGAATGTGGCGCTGTTGTCCTGACCGGCGACCTCGCCGCCCACCAGCACCAGGCGGGGGCGGACGTCGGTGAGATCCTCCAGCAGCATCAGGTCGGCGAGGCGAGTGGGCGTGATTGAGCCGACCAGGTGGTCGAGCCGGTAGGAGCGGGCCGCGTTGAGCGTGGCCATGCGGTAGGCCTCGATGGGCTCGACGCCGCAGTCGATGGCGGTGCGCACGTGGTGGTCGATGTGCCCCTCGTCGGCCAGGTCGCCCACGTGGCGGTCGTCGGCGCAGAAGGTGAACTGATCGAACCCGCCGGCGACCCTGGCCGGATCGGCGAGCAGCGGCCGCACGTTGTCGTTCATGGAGCCCGACATGACGGTGATGCCGATGCCAAGGCGCAGCCGCTCGATCACCTCGCCGGGGTCGAAGGCGTTGTGGTCGTCGAAGATGCCGGCGGCGGCGTAGGTCCAGAGCGGCTCGGAGGCGATGCGGGCCGTGTGGCCGGTGATGCGGCGCCCCGCAGCGAGTGCCCGGTGCGACTTGCGAGCCGCTGAGGCCTCCAGGTCGAACGGGTTGCTCTCGCCGAGCGTGACGGTGAGCGGGTCGCTGAGGCGCGCCAGGGTCTCCGCCTCGGGCACCGTGCCGCCTCCCAATTCGAGTGCGGGTGTGCGGGGCACCTTGTGGGAGACCTGCCGGAAGATGCGCAGCGGCGTGCCGGTGGTGCCTGCGATGTCCATGCCCACCGGGCCCAGCACGTTGGCCAGGCAGTTCGGATCGGCCAGCACGGTTGTGGTACCCCGGGGCACCACCAGACGGGCCAACTCGCCGGGCGTCAGCAGCGTGTACTCGATGTGCAGGTGGGTGTCGATGAAGCCCGGTGAGATCCAGCAGCCGGCCGCGTCGATCTCGGTGGCCGCCGCCAGACGACCCGGCGGCGTGACCGCGGCGATGTGCGGGCCGCAGATCAGCACGTCGCGACGCAACAGCTCCCGCCCGTGCAGCGCCAAGACGGTGCCGTCGCGCACTGCAAGGTCGGCGGGTTCGGCGCCGGCGGCCACCCGCTGTAGGCGCAGCAGTTGCTCCGGAGTCGCCACGAGGTGGGCCCCGATGAAGTCCACGTCGCTCACGGACTCTCACTGTACGGGACGGCTCTCAGGTGCCGAGACCCGGTCGGCGGGCCTTCTCAGGAGGCCAACGGCGCAGTTGACGGTGGCCTGCCACTCCGGGGTGGTGGCCATCGGTGTCCTTACACTGGCCACCCATGCCGCCACCTGCCGGGAATTCGGGGCAGCGCCCGCCCCTGATCGGACTGCCGGGACGGCGGAAGATCGCCGGCGGCGTGGCGGGCATGCTGCCGACGCTGGCCAATCTGGAGTTGGAGCTCTATTTCCGGGACTACGCCCGGCGGGTGGCCGAGGCCGGTGGGCTACCGGTACTGCTGTCTCTCGAGACCGATCCGGCTCAGGTCGTCGAGCGCCTCGACGGGATCGTGCTGCCGGGCGGCACCGACGTGGCCCCCGCCCTTTACGGTGCCGAGCCCGAGCCCGATGCGATGGACCCCGAACCGGCCCGCGACGCCCACGAGCTGGCACTGCTGGACGCCGCCGCAGCGGCCGACGTGCCGGTGCTGGCCATCTGCCGGGGATTGCAGGTGGTGAACGTCTGGCGGGGCGGAACGTTGAACCAGCACGTCCCGGAGCACGGACTGTTCGACGAGCCACCCGACAAGCTCCAGCACGAGGTCAGCCTCGCACCCGGTTCGGCGCTCGCCGAGGTCTACGGACCGTCGCTGATGGTCAACTCGCTGCACCACCAGACGGTGGACCGCCTCGGCGCCGGCTTGGAAGTCACTGCCGAGGCTCCCGACGGCACCGTCGAGGGCCTCGAATGCAGCGACGCCCCCGTGGTGGCGGTCCAGTGGCACCCCGAACTGCTGCCCGAGCCCGACCCAATCTTCGACTGGTTCATCGCCCGCACCCGGGGAGTCGGCAATGAACAGCGGTAGCGGCATGCAGCCTGTGCATCCGGGGGAGATTCTGGGCGAGGAACTCGAAGAGCGAGGCCTGTCGGCCAGTGCTCTTGCGGCAGCTCTGGGTGTACCCGCCAATCGCGTGACGGCGATTCTGAACGGCCAGCGCGGTGTCACGGCGGACACGGCCCTTCGCCTGGCGCGCTACTTCGGCACAACGCCACAACTCTGGCTGAATCTGCAGAAGACCTTCGACCTGCGCGTCGCGGAAATTCGATCCGGTCGCGACATCGCACGCCGAGTGAGCCCGCCGAACCCATGCAAGGCAACCGGCTGACGAACAGCGCCAGCATGGTGGCCGTCAACAGTCTCCTACATGCGAGTGAGGATCGATCTGACAATCGAGCGTCGACGAGTCGTCGGGCTCAGGCGGCGTTCGGCCACGCTGTCGCCTCGTCGCGCAGGGCCCTTACACTCGCCTTAATCTCACCGAGGCGCTCCAGCACCTCGTCCAGCGTGCCCGACAGATCGAGGGCGACGACTTCGAGTCGGCGGCCTGATCCCCTGAGGGTGAAGATCGCGGGTTCGGCCTCGCCCTTGGCGTAGATCAACAGCCCGCCCGGAAGATCGGCGGCGGTGACGTAGGCCAGCAGCTGGTAGATGTCGGCGTTCGGCAGGTGCTTGCCGGTGAGGTTCTTGTACTTGGCGTCGCCCACGAACACCACCGAAGCGCCGTGGCGCCAGGTGAGGTCAGGTTTGAGTTTCACCGAGCCGCCCTCGTCGAGGCTCCGGATGTACCGTTCCCGGAATGTCTCGGCCGAGAGTCCGAGCGCCTGCCGAAGCCCGGCGGTCACGAGATCCTGGAAGACGGTGGTCATGTCCACCCGGAACCCCGACGCCCGTACGCCGCCGCGGCCCGCTTCGAAGGTGCAGTGCTGCAGCACCAGGCGAGCCAGTCCGACGATCTCGCGGTAGTGCTCGTTGAGCCGGTCGAAGCGAACCGCCGGGACGGCGCCGGCCGGATACTCCACCGCCGAGACGTTCGTCAGGATCCCAGCGATCCAGCCGAGTTCCCTGCGCGCAGCCGGCGAGCGGAGCCGCATCCGGCCCAGCATGCCGACCGCCGCCTTCACGAGCCGGTTAGCCGTGACGTCGTCGGTGAACTCGTCGAAGCGAACCTCGATCGGCGGTGCGATGCCGTACCGCCGCCGGATCTGCTCGTCGATCCTGATCCGGCCGCGCACCGTCTGCAGTGCATCGTCCTCACTGCGGTACCCGTGGAGCAGGCCGCGCCCGAAGGCCCGGCGGGCGGCTGACCCCAGCGCCAGTGCCAGCACGTCCGGCAGAGCCTCCTCGGGCGGATAGTCGAACAAATCGCGCCTGGGGGCGAACCCGCCGCAGGCGAAGCAGACGAGCGACAACAGCTGCGGGATGCCGATCTTCGGTGCGATGAGCACCGACAGGTCGCCGACGTCGACCGCTCCGACGACAGAACCGGGGTTGAGACGGTACGCCCCGTCGGTCCCCGCAGCGGGCTCCATCGTCAGCGACAGCCCGGCCTCCCGGAGGGCTTCGCGCTGCTCGATGGACAGGCGGTGCGGCTCGCTTGGGACGTGCTCTTGGAGGTTCAGCCGGCGCCTCACGACTCGGCTTCCTCGACGGTGCCGAAGATGTCACCTGTTCGGGGGGCGCCCGCCGCCCGCGGTGGCGAATGCATCACCCGGCCTCCTCGCCGTCGCCGGAATCGCGCTGCGTCGGCGCGCCGTGCTCGTCCGGTAGTTCGCCATCGGCCTGTGGCGTGCCCGATCCACTCGACTTGCGCAGCGCGTCGAGGTCGAATTCGCTCAGCCGGTCACGCTGCCCGTAGAGGCATTCCTCGACATAGGGGAGCACGCTGTGCGTCCAGATGCGCTCCATGGCCTCGTCGTCGAGGCCGCGCGTCATGAAGTAGCTCGGTCCGATGGCTGCGTGCCGGTCGTCGCCGAGGCGTTCGTTGGCCTGGTCGACGACGTTGGCCACCCACCCCATGTCGGGGGCGTTCGCCGTCAGCCAGCGGCGCAGCAGCCCCTTGATCGGCTCGGTGTCCGGATGGAACTCCACGAAGTAGAAGCGTCGGCGCAGCGCCAGGTCGACCAGGGCGATGGACCGGTCGGCTGTGTTCATCGTCCCGATGAAGTACAGGTTGGGCGGAAGCGAGAAGTCTGCCTCGCCGTCGCTCTGGTACTGGAGCCTGATTCCCCGGTCGCGGTATTCCAGCAGGAAGTACAGCTCGCCGAACACCTTGGCGAGGTTGCCACGGTTGATCTCGTCGATGATGAGGAAGTGCTTCGCGTCCGAGTTGGACCGCGCCGCCTTTGCGGCCTGCAGCAGCGGACCGTCCCGCAACTCGAACCCAGCCTGCCCGTCCCGCAGCGTCGGGCGGAAGCCTCGCACGAAGTCCTCGTAGGCGTAGGAGGGGTGCATCTGCACCAGCGTCACCGAGCCGTCGGACCCGGCGAGACACTGGGCCAGTTTCTGCGCGACGAACGTCTTCCCCGTACCGGGCGGCCCCTGGAAAATGACTTGGCGTTTGTCTTCGAGCAACTTCTCGATCCGGTGGAGGAAGTCGCCGGGCTCGGTCAGGAGCAGCTCGCGGGCGAGTTCGGCGAGGCCCACCGGGGGGCCGGGGCCGCCGCCCGGCTCGGGGGTGTCATTGCCGTGGTCAAGCCGATCGTCGTAGAAGTCGAAGTCATCCCCGTGCTTGTCCTCGAGAACGCTGCGAATCTGTTGCAACTTCCGGTCCGTGTCGGTCGTCTCCTCGGTCACGAGATTCGCGAACTTTTCGGCAAATTGCTCAAGGTGCTCGCGGCTCAGGATCCGCTCGAA
>CAZTZI010000152.1:0-8690 GCA_964618115.1 uncultured Acidimicrobiales bacterium | reverse complement strand
CGCCCTCGGTTCTTCGTCATTCCGGCGATGGCCGGAATCCATGCTGTGGCCCATCCGGTCGTTCACTGCGGTTCTCCCGCATTGCTCGGAGTGTCCTGGTCACGGTCGTATCATCGGAGTGTGACGCCCCGCGGTTTGGAGGTCTACGAGGCCGGCGCGTGTGATGGTGAGGTGGTGGCGGCTGTTCGGCGGCTGGTGCCTCAGTTGTCGACGTCTGCGTCGGTGCCGTCGGCGGAGCAGGTGGCCGAACTGTGCGAGGCCGAGGCCACCGTTCTGCTGCTGGCGCGGCTCGACGGTGCGATCGCCGGGATGCTGGTGCTGGTGCTGTTCCGCCTGCCGACCGGGCTGCGGGCGTGGATCGAGGACGTCGTGGTGGATGGTGACGCCCGCGGGCGTGGTGTGGGCGAGGCGCTCAGCCGTGAGGCCCTGCGCCGTGCCACCTCGGCCGGTGCGGTGACGGTGGACCTCACCTCGCGCCCCAGCCGTGCCGCCGCCGTCCGTCTCTATGAGCGACTCGGCTTCGAGCCGCGCCAGACCGGCGTGTATCGCTGGCGGGGTGGCGCGGACGGGCAGGCTTGATCACCGTGGCCGAGCTCCGGGCCGCTGTCGTGCGGGCACTCGAGATGCTGAGAGAACGGCGACCCGAGTGGTACCGGTTGCTGCGTTTCGGCCTGGTGAGTGTCGTGGTGACGCCCACCACGCTGGCGATCCTGTACGTGCTGCACAGCGTGGCCGGATGGCAGCCCTGGCACGCCAACCTTCTGGCGGTCAGCGCGGGCGCCGTGCCCGCGTACTTCCTGAATCGGTATTGGGTGTGGGGCCGCAGCGGGCGCAACCGCCTGTGGGGCGAAGTTCTGCCGTTCTGGGCGATCACCCTCCTCGGTGGGGCGGCCTCTACGGTCGCCGTCGACGCGGCCGGGCGCTGGGACAACTCCGGACTGCTGGTGCTCGTGAACCTCGGGACCTACGGCGCCCTCTGGCTCCTGAAGTTCGCCTTCCTGGACCGCGTGCTGTGGCCCGCCCGCCGGGCACAGCGGGCGCAGGCTCGCCGGGCCGCCGGCGTGGCGGGTACCTGAGTCCGGGATCGATCGGGTGGACCCCCGGCTGCGGGCGCTCGCCGAGGCGGCTCGCGGCTTCATGCCGGTCGACGAGGGGCTCGCCCTGTACGAGGCGGCGCGGGCGGCGCCGGAGGGGCCGTTCCTGGAGGTCGGCAGCTACTGCGGGCGCTCGGCTCTGTTCATCGGCGCGGCCGCCGCCGAGCGGGGCGGCGTGCTGTTCGCCGTGGACCACCATCGGGGCTCGGAGGAGAACCAGCCCGGCTGGGAATGGCACGAGCCCGACCTCGTGGACCCGCACAGCGGCCTGATCGACACCCTGCCGCACTTCCGCCGCACCATCTTCGACGCCGGCCTGGAGGATCACATCGTGGCGGTCGTGGGCGACTCGCCGCGCCTCGCCGCCCTCTGGGGCACCCCGCTGGCCTTCCTGTTCATCGACGGGGGCCACGGCACCGGGCCGGCCCACGCCGACTACGAAGGGTGGGTGCCGCACGTGATGCCGGGCGGGGTGCTGGCCATCCACGACGTTTTCGGTGACCCGGCCGACGGCGGGCGCCCGCCGTACGAGATCTACCTGCGGGCGCTGGCGTCGGGGAACTTCAGCGAGATCGGCTGCACGGGCTCCCTGCGGGTGCTGGGCCGCAACGGCTGAGTCTCGCCGGCTGCGTAAGGACACCCGGCGCGAACGGTCGTCCCGGGGGTCGGGTCCTCGGACCCGGGGCCGGGCCCCTCAGCGGGTGCGCGCCGGCAGCGGGGTCCGGTTCAGCGCCGGCCGGCCGGTGCGATCGGTGAACAGCCCGGCCGCCGGGCTGGCGTCGGTGAGGGCATCGGCGGCCAGCAGCTGCGCGGCGGCCGTGTAGCTGGCCTTCTCGCCTGCGGGGAACCGGTCCCGTTGCGGCAGAACCGTCCCGGTCCAGTAGCGCCCGTCGTCGTCCCGCTGGCGCTGCGACCACTCGAAGAGCTGCCAGGCCTCCTCGGCCATTCCCGCGGCGAGGCACGCCAGGGTGCACTCGGCGGTCTCGGCGGGCGTCACCCAGTCCCGGTCGGCCACGCAGCGGACTCCCCAGCCTTCCAGCACGAACGTGTCCCAACGCTCGACGAGGCGACGGCGCGCCTCGCGGCCGTCCAGGATCCCCGACAGCACCGGGTAGTACCAGTCCATGGCGAAGCGATCCTTCGGCGCGAAGGCATCGGGAACCCGGTGGATCACATGGCCCAGACGGGCGGCGCTCGTCTCCCACCCGGGTCGTTCGTGACCGAGTTCGCCGGCCACCGCCAGAGCCGACCTCAGGCTGTGATAGATGCTGCTGGAACTGGTCAACAGGGCGAACGGCCAGGGCGTGCCGTCGGCGTGGCGCGCCCACAGGATCTCCCCGCGAGGCTGCTGGAGGCCCAGCGCGAACTCCATCGCCGCCTCGGTGACGCCCCACATGCTCTCGAGGAAGCCGCGGTCCCGGGTCACGAGGTAGTGGTGCCACACACCGCACGCCACGTAGGCCGTGCAGTTGGCGTCCAGCTTGTGCTCCTCGGTGCCGTCGGCGGTGTAGTAGCGGTGCCAGGCGCCGTCCGGCCGCTGCGAGGCGGCCAGGAAGTCGTACGCCCGCTCGGCCGCCGCGTGGTGCCCGGTGACGTCCAGGGCCATGGCGCACTCGACGTGGTTCCAGGGGTCGGCATGGCCTCCCGGGAACCAGAGGATGAGCCCCGAGTCCAGCTGCCATTCGGCGATGCTCTCGGCGGTCGTCCTGACCTCGGCCGGGCTCAACAGCCCGGAGACCTCACGCAGGTACACGGGCGTCCTCCGCTGCGGCCGGGGGGCGGGCGGCGCTCTCGGGGGCTCGACGCCGCCGGGCAGGGGGTGTGCCGGCGATCGTCGGCGCGACCGGCTCCCTGGTGGCGTAGAGCACGACACTCTTGCCGGCGAGCGGGCGCAGCAGGCGCTCGACGAGCCGCAGCACGAGCGGCCGCCGCTCGATCTCCCAGCAGAGCAGGCGATGGTAGGCGCGCACCAGGCGGTGATCGTCGTTGCGGGGGCCGACCGCACAGCGCAGCCACCAGTAGGGCGTGTGCAGGGCGTGGGCCCGGTGGCTGACCCCGGGCACCAGCCCGGCCGAGCGCAGCAGCGTCCGCAGTCGCCGCAGCGAGTAGACGCGGACGTGGCCGTCCGCCACGGCGGGAGCGTGGTAGTCCTCCGCCAGCATCCAGCACACCTTCTCGGGCAGCCAGGACGGCACCGTCACGGCCAGCGTGCCGCCGGGGCGCAACACCCGGGCCAGCTCGCCCACGGCGGCGCCGTCGTCGACGATGTGCTCGAGGATCTCCGCGGCGATGATCCGGTCGAACGCACCGTCGGCGAAGGGCAGGATCCGGGCGTCGGCTCCCACCGCGGCGCCGAGGGCGTCGGGGGGAATCTCGTCCGCACCCCGCATGGCGGCGACCATGCCGGCGACCTCCGCCAGTTCGGGGCCTCCCAGGTCGCAGGCCACCACGTCGGCGCCGTGCCGCAGCGCGCCGTAGGCATGGCGGCCGAACCCGCAGCCCATGTCGAGGAGGCGGTCGCCCGGCGTGAGGCCGAGCCGGCGGTAGTCGACGGTTTCCACGGTCAGCCGGCCGCCCGGGGAGCGTGATCGGCCAGGAGTCTCCGGTACTGCTCGACGGTGCGTTCGGCCGTGTGGCGCCAACTCCAGTTGTCCAGCACCCGTCGCCGCCCTCCCAGGCTCAGCCGCCGGCCCACGTCGGGGTCGTCCAGGATCCTCGTCAGGGCGCCCGCCAACGCCTCGCCGTCGCCGGGAGTCACCAGCAGGGCGGCCTCGCCGTCCGGGCCCACGACCTCGGGCAGGGCGCCGCCCGTGGTGGTCACGAGCGGGGCGGCGCAACTCATGGCCTCGATGGCCGGCAGCGAGAACCCCTCGTAGAGCGACGGCACGACGGCGACGGCAGCCTCGGCGTAGAGGTTCACGATCTCCGCCTCCGTGAGATCCGAGACGAACCTCACAGCATCGCCGAGGCCCATGAGTTGGATCTTCTCGAGGGTGGGACTGTCGACACGGGGCCGGCCGATGACCGTGAGTTCGACCTTCCGACCGCCGTTGCGCATCAGGGTGAGCGCCTCCAGCAGGTACGTCATCCCCTTCATCGCCACGTCGGCCGAGGCGGTCGTGACGATCAGCGCGTCCTGTCGCAGCACGTCGGGCAGCGGCCGGAACACCTCCGGGTCCACGCCGACGGGCACCACGGTGATCCGCTCGGCCGGCACGCGGTGATCGCGGCAGATGTCGAGTCGGGAGGACGCCGAGACCGTCAGCACCCGCGGCAGGCGCCGGGCCACACGGGTCTGCATCCTGGTGAAGGCATACCAGCGCTTCTTGCCGAAGCGCTCCTTGCGGGTCTTGGCCTGTGCCATCTCCAGCCGGCGGTCGACGGTTATCGGATGGTGGATGGTGGCGATCAGCGGCAGGCCGGCCCGCTGGATTCCCCAGAGCCCGTAACCGAGGCACTGGTTGTCGTGCACCAGGTCGAAGTCGTCGGCGCGCCGGCGCAACTCCTGCCACGCCCGCACGCTGAACGCCAGCGGTTCGGAGAAGGCCCCGAACCGGGTGGCCCATACCTCGAGGCGGTCCGCCGCCGTCTTGATCTCCCAGAAAGCCGGTTTCCGGCCGGGGAAGTGGTCGTTGAAGATGTCGAGGCTCGGCAACTGCGACAGCTGCACTCGCCCGTCCAGGTCGGGATAGGGCTGTCCCGAGAAGACCTCCACGTGATGGCCCAGATCCACGAGTGCCTTGCTGAGTTGACGCGTGTAGACGCCCTGGCCGCCGCAGTGCGGCTTGCCGCGATAGGTCAGCAGTGCGATCCGGAGGGAATCGTCGTCGGGAGGAGGATCGGCGTCTGCCGGCGCGCCGGCGTCGGGGGTGAGGGTCAAGTGCGAGGCCGGTCCTGTGATGGTCTGCGAGAGAGCGCTCGTGGCGGGTCCGCTGAGCGTCGCCGCAGAAGTCTAACGACCTGCGAGCCGATGGCCCCGGTACCGGGCCGGGGCGCGCCGCTCGCGCCGTCGATCAACGTCAGGGCAGGCGGTCGGCTCCTCCGGGCTGCTGCCACGCCGGCGGCGACGGCCAGTGCCGCCAGCGCCAGCAGCGGCCACGGCCCGGCCCGCAGGGCCCAAGTCCGACCGGTTCGCGTGGCGACATCGGCGATGAGGACCTTCTGCTCGCTGACCCCTGTGCGGGCAAGGAGTTCGCCGTCGGGGTTCACGACCGCGCTGAACCCGGTGGGCGCCGCCTGCAGTACCCAGCGTCCGGTCTCGATGGCCCGCAATCGCGAGGAGGCCACCTGCTGGGTCTGCACGATCGTGAGCCAGTAGGAGGCGCCGTTGGTGGGGTTCAGCAGGACGGCTCCGCCGTTCCCGATGGCGTCGCGGGCGCGATCCTCGAAGAACACCTCCCAGGAGATGAGCACGCCGAGGCGGCCCACGCCGGTGTCCAGGACTGCCGGTCCCGTGCCCTCGACGGCGTCCTTCGACGGCAGGATGCCGCCTGCGAGGCTGTCGAACACCGGGCGCAGCGGCACGTACTCGCCGAACGGGACGCGCCGCACCTTGTCGTAGCGGTCCACGAGCTCGCCGTCGGGGGACAGGGCGACGGCGAAGTTCAGGAACTCGCCCGGCTCGCCGTCCTCCACCACGCCGGGGACGAACCATGCCTGGGTGTCCCTGGCCACGCCGGCGAGTTGCGCCAACTGCGGGCTGTCGCCGAACCGGCCGTCCACATTCACCACGTTCTCCGGCCAGACGATCAGGTCCACCGGCTCGGCGATCGTGGCCGTGGCGTCGAGGTGACGCTGCATCACCACGGAGAAGTCGGTTCCCGCGGCGCGTGTCCGCTGCGGTCCCCCGCCCTGCACGAGGGCGACCTTGATGGTGCCCGTGTCGGTGCCCCGCGGTGCGTCCGCCGCCAGCGCCAGCCCCAGGGCGATCAGCGAGGCTCCCGCCAGCGCCGACCGCCAGCGCCGCTCGGCGAGTGCCGAGAGCGCCACCCCGGCGACCGCCACGAGCGCCACCACCAGCAGCGGTCCACCGACGCGGGCGGTCGCCGCCAGCGGGGCATCGGCCTGGCTGTGGGCGAGCGTTGCCAGAGGTACGCCGCCGAACGGCCAGCGCCAGCGCAGGTAGCCGACGAGCACCAGCCAACCCACGAGGGCGGGGCGGCGACCCCGGTCGGGAGGCGTCAGGGCGAAGCCGACCCCGTAGAACAGCGTGTACACAAGATTCGCCGCCAGGTAGCCGGCGGGGCTGAAGTCCCACATCCAGATCGTGGCGCCCAGCAGCCAGGCGGCCGCGACGAGCCCCCCGCGTCGCAGGCGCCGGGCCGCCGGTTGGCCGGCCAGGAGGCGGTCCAGAGCGGCGACGCCCAGCACTGCCAGGGGCCAGAACCCCCACGGCGGCATCGAGAAGCAGATCAGGGCACCGGCGGCGAGACAGCCCGCGGCGATGCCGATTCGCTCCTTCGACGGTCCGATCCGGCGCTTCCGTGCCGGATCCCGCGGCCCCGGCGGGGCGCCACCCGGCTCCCGGCTCATGACGGTGCCCGGTTCCGTGCCAGCGCCGCCCGAGCCGCCCGCCGCCCGCTGCCGATGCAGGCCGGGATGCCGATGCCGTGGTAGGACGCCCCGGCGCAGTACACCCCCGCCGCCCCGAGTGTCTCCTCGACGGCGGCGGTGCGCTCGACGTGGCCCACGGCGTACTGCGGGAAGGCGTCGGGCCAGCGCGTGACGCGGGCCGCCGCCGGTTCATCCACGACCCCCATGGTGGTTGCCAGGCCCACCCGGGCGGCGTCGATCAGCGTCTCGCCGGGCTGTTCGGTGATGCCGTCGTCACCGTGGCGGCCGAGCGAGACACGCAGGATGACCGTGCCGCCGTCCGGGCCGCCGAGGTGTGCCCACTTGGTGGAGGCCCACGAGCAGGCCGTGATGTCCAATCCCGCCGACGGGGGCACGAGGAAACCGCTCCCGGCGCGGGCGCCCGGCACCGCGGACTCCTCGTAGGCGAGTGTGACGATGGCCACCGAAGCGGTCTCGGTGCGAGCCAGCAGCGAGGCGGCCTCCGGCGCCCAGGGCTCCACCAGGCGGGCACACCGGCGGGCGCCTGCGGCCAGCACCACCGCGTCACAGAGGATCGACCGGTCCGCTGTGACGACGCTGCTGATCTCCGGATCGCCGCTGCGACCCGATTGCACCTGCAGCGCCAGCGCCGGCTCCCCGAGTGACAGCGCGGGAGCCAACCTTTCGGCGAGAGTCGCCGTCAGGCGCTCCATCCCACCCCGCAGGCCCCAGAAGACCGGTTCGGCCGCGGTCCCCGGAGCGCCGGCGCCCCGTTCGCGCAGCGCCCTGATGAGGCTGGCGTCGGCACCGGCGGCCTCGGCGAGCGCCGGTGCGGCGGCCGCCAGGCTCAGCCGGTCGCAGTCGCCGGCGTTGATGGAACCCACGAGCGGCCCCACGAGACGCTCCAGCACCTCGTCGCCCAGCCGCGAGCGGATGAGCGACCCGATGCTGCAATCGGCTCCGGGATGCTCGCCTCCGGCTCGTCCCCCGCCCGCGCCCGGCGCGCCCCCGGCGCCCGAGGGGGGTTCGGCGACACCCCGCCGATCGGTGCCGGGAGAGTCGCACGTCGGCGGGCCGGCGCGGGTCAGGTCTGCATGCAGTGCGGCCCGCCCGACCGGTGACAGGACCCTGCCGTCGAGGCCGTCGGGATCCAGCGGCACGCCGAGGAACTGCGCCCGGGGGAGCGGGAGGAGCTCCCCGTCGAGGTGGACGAAGGCTTGCCCGGCGGCGGGTGCCACGAGGTCGTCGGCCAGCCCCAACTCGGCGCAGAGCCGGGTGCCGTCGTCGACCCGCGCCAGGAAGGCGTCCGCCCCCTCGTCCACGGGACGCCCGGCGAACTGCGAAGTCCGGATGGCGCCCCCCGGTCGGGACGCCGCCTCGAGCACGACCAGTTCGGCGTCCGGGGCCGACCGGTGCGCCTCCCAGGCGGCGGCCAAGCCGGCGATCCCGGCTCGCACCACGCAGATCCGGGGCGGGCGTGGGCCGGTCATCGGGCGGGCCGCGGGCTCCGAGCGGCAGCCGGGCCTGCCGGGCGCCGGTGGGCCATCGGGTCGCCGGCCCTTGGCGTCGCCGACCGGCCGGAGTGGCTCACGGCCCGGTGGCGTGACCCTCGCCGTGCACGAGGTCGACCAGCCGCTCGAGGATCGCCGGATCGGTCTCGGGAAGCACGCCGTGGCCCAGGTTGAAGACGTGGCCCGGCCGGCCGGCGTTGGCGGCCAGCACGGCGCGGGCCTCGGCGGCCACCACCTCCCACGGGGCCAGGCAGGCGGCCGGATCGAGGTTGCCCTGCACCGCCACACCGTCGCCCAGCCGGGCCCGGGCGGCATCCAGCGGCACCCGCCAGTCGATGCCCACCACGTCGGCGCCGGCCGCCATGTCCTCCAGCAACTCGCCGGTGCCGACGCCGAAGTGGATGGCGGGGACGCCCATCTCGGCGACCGCCGCCAGCACCCGCCGGCTCGCCGGCGCGGCGTAGCGCCGGTAGTGGCCGGGCGAGAGGCACCCCGCCCAGCTGTCGAAGAGTTGCACGGCGGCGGCACCGGC
>CAZTZI010000151.1:0-7603 GCA_964618115.1 uncultured Acidimicrobiales bacterium | reverse complement strand
GACCTCACACGGGCCGACGAACGGGTCGGCGTGTAGGTCGTCCCAGCACTCCCGAATCCGGTGCGCCAGATGCCACGCCGACTTCTGCGAGATGCCCAAATCGCGATGCAACTTCATCGAGGAGACCGACTTGAGGCTCGTGTTGTAGAGGTAGAACCCGATGGCCCATTCCTGGTAGCCGAGCTTGCTGTCCTGCATCACCGTGCCGACCCGCACGCTGAAGAACCGGCGGCACCCCTTGCCGCGGCACCGGTAGGGCATGGTCTTGTGCGCCGTCGGGTGCTGCACGTTCGCGCACCCGCAGCGGGGACACTCCGGGCCGTCAGGCCAGCGAATCGCCGCGATCCACTTCTCGGCGGCTGCGTCGTCGGGGAACAGTTGGAACAGGTCCCTCATGCTGAGGCCCTTGCGGTAGTGCCGGCCGGGGCCGCTCCACCCTTGCTTGGTCTGCTGTGTTTCCATACTCCCATTATGGGATGGGGGTGTGACACTGTTGGCCTCCTGACCAGCGGATTGTCACTGAGGGTTATAATTCCCAAAAGAAAGGCCCGGCCCCCGCAGGGACCGGGTCGGTTACGGTGAGTATAGCCGACGGGCCGCGGTCGGCGCAAGCTTCCGAGGATGCTCTACGCAACTGTTACCAGCCCGCTGGTTTCCGAGCACCGCCCACGACCTCCGGCAACTGGTGGCGGAAGAAGTCCTCAGCCGTTAGCCGGTACCACCAGTGCCCGCCGACACCGTCGTTTGGCTCACCCCGGAGATGTCTCGCAGTGGACCCTCCCCACGGGTTCACCGTGCCCGTCGGCACACAGGTCCGAGCATGCTGCGCCGGCAGGCGCAAGTCGCCGTCGTGGACGTTCAGGCCGTCGACGTATGCTCCGACTCGCAAGACGGTCTTGCTATCAATATATTTCATTGATTATCAATTCATTCCCGTTCCAAGGAGGGACAGACTCTGCTTGCGGGTTAGAGTGAACACACTGGGATGCCGAGGCGGCTGGGGGATGAGATGGGCGAGAAGCGGCTTGTCGTTCGGAATCGACATGGCGATTGGGAGGTGCGCATCCCCGGAGCGCACAAGCCGGTGTCGCAACACGGGTCGCTCGACGACGCCAGGCGAGCGGCGAAGGAGTTCGTGGCGAGATCCGGGGGCGGCGAGGTAGTGGTCCACGTCTGATCTCCGATCGCGGCAACGCCACTTCCCGCTTCGGCGAAGCAGGGGCGTCCAAGGACTGCCGGTTTTCGACGCTGTTCAATATCGCTCTTCGACGGCGAACAGAGTGCCACTAATGTGCTAGCATCTTGCGACATGAGGATGAGGACTCTGTACTTGCGCAACGTGCCCGAGGGAGTCGTGCAACGCCTGGAGGTGCTGGCCGCGCGCGAGGCGATGTCGGTGTCGGCCTTCGCCGTGCGGGAGTTGGCCGTCGTGTCCCGGCGGGCCGACAACGCGGCCCTGCTCGGTGATCTTCCCGACCTGGGCGTGACCGCCTCGGACATCGTCGCCGATCTGCACGGGGGGCGCGCCGAGCGGTGATCGTCGTCGATGCCTCAGCTGCCGTGTTGGGACTCCTCGACGACGGCGACGCCCGCCGGCGGCTGGCAACCGAACGCCTGGCCGCGCCTCACCTCGTCGATGCCGAGGTACTGCACACCGTCGGCCACCAGGTGCGGCGCGGCGTCATCGAGGCCGCCGACGCGGCGCGGGCCGTCCGCAGCTGGCAGCGCCTCGGCGTGCAACGCTTCCCGGTGGTCGGGATGCTGGATCGCGTCTGGGAACTGCGCCACAACGTCACCGCCTACGACGCCACCTACGTCGCCCTGGCCGAGGAACTGGACTGCCCGCTGCTCACCGCCGACGCCCGGCTGGCCAACGCCGGCGGCCCGAGGTGCACCTTCACCGTCGTCTCCCACTGAGCGACGACGCGAGCAGCGCTCGGCAAGGCGAGCCGACGGCGCTTGGCGATATCTTGGCGTCACATTGAATAAAATTGCACAGTTATTCACTATGATTATGATTCGATGTTGCCCGCCCGATGCCCGCCGGACCTCGGTTCCAGCGCAATACGACTGTGCTACAGTTCTGGCGTGAGCACGACGACCACTATCCGGCTCAGCGATGAGGACAGGCTGCTGCTGGCTGAACTCGTCCCGGAGTTCGGCGACCAATCGCAGGTCATCCGCCACGGAATCCGGCTGCTCGCCCAAGAACTCCGGCGCCGCGAGACGCTCAACGAGGTGCTCGCAGAGTGGGCGGCAGAAGCCGGCCCCCTCGACGAGGACGAAGTCGAGTCCATGCGCCGGCGCTATTTCGATCGGTGATCCTCGACGCAGGCCTGCTGGTGGCGTTCGATCGAGGCGAGCGCGGCGCTCGTTCATTCCTGGCAGCGTCCGTGAGAGCCGGCGAGGCACTGCACACGACTGCGCCGGTGCTGGCCCAGGTCTGGCGCGACGGCGCACAGCAGGCGCGGCCGGCCCACATCGCCAAGTCGATAACCGTGCACCCGTTCGCCGCCGACGACTACACCGCCGTGGGCCGGTTGTTGGCCAGATCAGGTACCGGTGACGTGGTGGACGCACACCTCGTGGTGCTCGCGGTGCGCACGGGTCACAGCATCATCACCTCCGACGCCGACGACCTCGTCGCCCTCGCCGGACATCTCGGGACCGCGGCGCCGAAGATCCACCGCTGGTAGCCGACCGGCGGCGACGCGCGCCGGACGCCGTCGGCGCTGTCACACGGCCTCCTTATCTTGTGCACCATGACATCGCAGAACTCCACCCGCGGCACCGGTGCCGATTCGGACACCACGTCTCCGGGGAGGGACCGTCCGGCGACGCGGTGGTTGGTGTGGGTTGCGTTGGCGGCGGCCATCGTCGTGGCGGCGGTCTGCGCGACCGACGATCCGGAGGTGGCCGAGCCGGTCGGGGCGCCGGCCACGGGTGATCCGGGCGACTGCTACACGACCGGGGCCGACCAGCCGCAGCATCCACGCGACACCAACCGGTACCTCTTGGCGCTGACCGCCGATGACGCTGACGCCGGCGCCCTGGACGAGTACGCGCACTGCCGGCACCTGCCGGCGATCAACCCGGAATCGGCCGATCCCGGCTGCTACAGCACCGGCGACGACAACGAGTGGAACCTGCGGGGTGTAAACCTGTATTCGCTCGCACTGCTCGAGGCCGGCGCTTCGGCAGGGGCGCTGGACAAGTACGCGAAGTGCGAGTTCATGCCTGCCGTGCTTGGCGGCACCGGCGACGGAACGGAGTGAGTGATGCGACGGATGCACGTGGGGCTGCGAGTCGAGGACCTCGACGAGTCGATCGATGAGGGGGTTGACGAGGGCTACGGCGTCACCCAGGTACCCAGTCCGGCTGAGACGACGGGACCAGCGCGATGAGCAAGGTCGTCCTCATCACCGGAACCTCGTCGGGCATCGGCCGTGAGGCGACGATCCTGCTGGGGAAGCAGGGCCACACGGTGTACGCCGGTGCCCGCCGGGTGGACCGGCTGGCCGAGCTGGCCGACCGCGGGATCACTCCTGTGCAGATGGACGTCACGCAGAGCGACGACAACGAGCGGGCCGTCAACCAGGTCATCGAGGCCGAGGGGCGGATCGACATCCTCATCAACAACGCCGGCTGCGGGCTCTACGGGCCCATCGAGGACGTCTCGCTCGACGATGCCCGCTACGTCTTCGAGGTGAACCTCTTCGGGCTGGCCCACCTCACTCAAATCGTCCTGCCGCACATGCGGGCGCAGGGCTCGGGACGCATCGTCAACATCTCGTCGATGGTCGGCAGGATCTACACGCCCATGGGGGCCTGGTACGTCGCCACCAAGCACGCCCTGGAGGGCTGGTCGGACTGCCTCCGCTACGAGACCGCGCCGTTCGGCATCCAGGTGGCTCTCGTCCAGCCGGGCTCGATCCATACCGAGTTCGCCTCCCTGACAGCGAAACAACTGAACGAGTTCCCCGCCGACAGCCCCTACCGGGCACACATCGACATGCTCCGCAAGCGGGTGGCGGACCCCGGCGCCGTCGATCGTCCGATCGGGGCGCAGGAGGTCGCCGAGGTGTATGTCGAGGCGGCAACCGCCCGCCGGCCCCGCCGCCGCTACGTCACCGGAGCCCGGGCGCGGCCCTGGATGTTCACCAGGAAGTGGTTCGGCGACAGGGCCTTCGAATACGTCCTGCACCGCAGCGTCCGGTGAGGGCGGTTCGGCGCCATCCGGGACCGAGTTCGGCGACGTGGCCCAGGCTGGTCACTACAGTGAGGATCGTGGCACACCGTCGATCGACCGGGACCTGGTTCCATGACCGCCGTCACGTCTGACACTGCCGCCACGCCCGGCGCTTCGGTCAAGCCTCCGCCGGCGACCGAGGCGGACCCGCACAACCCCATCCACAACAGGTTCTGGAAACGGCATCGCAGCGAGGTGGAGGAGAACCTGGCGCGGCTGCGCGCCCAACCGCTCACGTTCTTCCCCGGATTCCAGTTCACGGGCGAGCTGGACAGCATCAAGACCCCGGGCGCCTGGGTCCTCACCCGGCAGGCGCCCATCCTGGAAGCGTCGCGCAACCCGAAGATCTACTCCTCGGCGTTCGGCGTCACCATCAACGATTTCCCGCCGGAGTTCAACGAGTACTTCAACTCCATCATCAGCATGGATGACCCCCGCCACGCCCGGCTGCGACGGCTGGTGTCGGCGGGATTCACGCCCCGGATGCTGGCCCGCCTCGAGGACTCCGTCCAGGATCAGGCCCGCCGCATCGTGGACGAGGTGTGCGAGCGGGGCGAATGCGACTTCGTCACCGACGTGGCGGCCCGGCTGCCGCTGCGCATCGTGTGCGACCTGATGGGCATCCCCGCCTCCCAGCACGACTTCGTGTTCGACCAGTCGAACGTCATCCTCGGCGCCGCCGACGACGAATACGTGCCCGAGTTCGGGGACCTCATCACCGCCATCCTCACCGCCGGCGAGGGCCTGACCCAACTCATGGACGAGGTGGCGGAGTCCAAGGTGGGCGTCGACACCGGTGACCTCACCAGCATCCTCGTCAACGCCGAGGTGGACGGCGAGCAGCTCACCCGCGCCGAGCTCGCCAGCTTCTTCATCCTGCTGGTGGTGGCCGGCAACGAGACCACCCGCAACGCCATCAGCTGGGGCCTGGTGTACCTCACCGACCACCCCGACCAGCGCCGCATCTGGACCGAGGACTTCGACGGCGTGGCCCACAGCGCCATCGAGGAGATCGTCCGCATCGCCAGCCCGGTCACCTACATGCGCCGCACCGCCCTGCGCGACACCGAACTGGACGGCCAGAAGATCGACGAGGGCGACCAGGTGGTGCTGCACTACCTCTGCGCCAACCGGGACGAGTCGGTGTTCGACGACCCGCTGGCCTTCGACGTGCTGCGAGACCCCAACCCACACATCGGCTACGGCGGGCCCGGGCCGCACTTCTGCCTCGGCGCCCACCTGGCCCGGCGGGAGATCAAGGTGATGTTCCGCGAGCTGTTCGACCGCATCGGCGACATCCGCGCCACCGGCGAGCCGGATCTGCTGGCCTCGGCCTTCATCCACGGGATAAAGCACCTGCCCGCCGAGTTCACACCGACCGGGCCTGTCGGAGCATCCGCCTAGGGCCGTTCCCCTGACGGCAGGGGCCTGCGAGCCCGCTGACCTCGCGACCGGCGGCGGCATCATCGGCTGTGTCGCACCGCCGTCTTATCTTGTCCGACATGACAAGGCGATACCTCAACGGGTGCGACACGTCTCGGGAGTCGGGCCGTTCGCCCATGCGCGACATGGTCTGTTGCGATCTTCTCGTGGCCGTCGCCGCGGCTGCCTGCTCGAGTGGTGCGGCCGAGCCGACCGGCGCTGCGAGGATGCAGCTCGGCGCACGGAGGGAGTAGCGCGATGAGCAAGATCATCCTGATCACAGGTGCGTCGGCGGGCCTGGGCCGCGAGGCCGCGATCCTGCTGGCGAAGCAGGGGCACACGGTGTACGCAGGCGCCCGCCGGGTGGACCGCATGGCCGACCTGGCCGATCACGGCATCACGGCCGTGGAGATGGACGTCACCAAGAGCGACGACAACGAGCAGGCCGTCAACCAGGTCATCGAGGCGGAGGGGCGGATCGACGTCCTCATCAACAACGCCGGCTTCGGCCTGTACGGGCCCGTCGAGGAGATCCCGATCGACGAGGCCCGCTACCAGTTCGAGGTGAACCTCTTCGGCCTGGCCCACCTCACCCAACTCGTCCTGCCGCACATGCGGGCGCAGGGCTCGGGGCGGATCGTCAACATCTCCTCGATGGTCGGCAAGGTCTTCACGCCGATGGGGGCCTGGTACGTCGCCACGAAGCACGCGCTGGAGGGTTGGTCGGACTGTCTGCGCCTCGAAGCCGCCCCCTTCGGCATCCAGGTCGTCCTCATCGAGCCCGGTGCCATCCACACCGAGTTCGGCGACGTGATGGTGGCCCTCATGGAGAAGTTCCCCGCCGAGAGCCCTTACCACGCTCAGATCGAATCGCTCAGCAGCTTGATGGCAGACCCGGGTGCCGTCGAGCACCGCACCCAGGCGACGGCCGCCGCCAAGGTCTACGCCAAGGCCGCCACGACCCGCCGCCCACGCCGGCGCTACGTCACCGGAGCGCTGGCACGACCCTGGATGTACACCCGGAAGTGGTTCGGCGACGCCGTCTACGAGTTCACCGTCTGCCGCCGACTCCTCTGACCGATCGCCGGCGGGCCCAGGAGGCGGGCGCCCCGCCGTCACTCCGTCGGCGTCGCGCCGAAGGCGTGCTGCCTGAAGAGTTCGCCGTCCCGGAGCTCGAGGCACACCACGGCGGGGATGTGAGGTTCGACGGCGAACGCCTCGTCCTCCGCCCGGTCGAGGATCGACACCTGGATGGTGGCGCCGTCCAGATCCACCGCCAACACGGAGATTCGGTCACCGAGGAAGAGACTGTCCACGTCGCGGAACCCGCCGTCGGCATCACCGAGGATGGCGTGGACGGTGTAGAAGGTCCCCGACCCGCCGGTGTTCGTGGCGAGCACCGCCACCCCGTCGAGGATGCCGTCGCCGTTGAGGTCACCGGCCGTCCCCGTGATGAACGACGAGTGGACCCGGGCCTCCTCGTTGGCGAATCGGCCGCTCTCGTCGAGTAGCACCTGCTCGTCGGTGACGGTGGGGATGCTGTAGGTCACGCCGGCGAACGCCGACCGGAAGACCCCGAAGTCACAGGCGGCCAGCAACGCGGTCACGGCCACGAGCGCTGCTCCGAGCAGGACGAGCGACCGCAACCCCCGGCGGAACTGCACGGACCGAATCGTACCGACTGCCCCAGGAATCGCCGGCCGCCGTCGGCCCTCTCGCAACGACCCGTCCTCCGGGCCGACGACCCGATAGCCGTTCCCACCAATCTTCAACAATTCAAAAGATATTTCCCTAAGAGCATTAGCGGATAGGTGGTGACCAGCGGTTTCGCCAGTCTATGAGTTTGACGCAGATGATCAGGGCGATGGCGAGGGCGAGTTGGGCGAGCCGGTGCTGGGGGCGCCGGTCGGTGTTGCGGCGGAGTTGTCCGAA
>CAZTZI010000150.1:0-7940 GCA_964618115.1 uncultured Acidimicrobiales bacterium | reverse complement strand
GGGCTGGGCCATGCGGCTGAGCCTAGAGCCGGTACCGTGCAGCCCATGCTCTTCGGAATCAAGACCTCCCAGCAGGACACCAGCTGGGCGGACATGCTGGCCGTCTGGACCGAGGCCGACGACATCCCGGTCTTCACGTCGGCCTGGAACTTCGATCACTTCTACCCCATCTACTCGGACTCCTCGGGTGAGTGCCTGGAGGGCTGGACGACCCTCACCGCACTGGCGCAGGCCACGAAGCGCCTGCGGGTGGGCTGCATGGTGACCGGCATCGTGTACCGCCACCCCGCGGTGCTGGCGTCCATGGCGTCCACGGTGGACATCATCAGCGGGGGCCGGCTGGAGTTCGGCATCGGCGCCGCCTGGAACGACGAGGAGTGCGAGGGCTACGGCATCCGCCTCGGCACCCTGACCGAGCGCTTCGACCGTTTCGCGGAGGCCTGCGAGGTCATCACGGGCCTGCTCACGCAGGAGGTCACCACGTTCGACGGCCGCTACTACACGCTCAGCGAGGCCCGCAACAACCCGCCGGGCGTCCAGAAGCCGCATCCTCCCATCTGCATCGGCGGCGGGGGCGAGCGGCGCACGCTGCCGCTGGTGGCCCGCTTCGCCGACCACTGGAACTGCCCCCCCGACTGGGACGCCCCGCCCGGCCGCGTCAGCACCGACGGCTTCCTGGCCAAGCGCGACGTGCTGTACGAGGCCTGCGCCGCCATCGGCCGGAACCCCGAAGAGATCATGATCTCGACACACGTCAGGGTGCCGCCCGACGGCTCCCCCGGCCCGGTCGTCGAAGCCTGTGCCGCCTACGCCGAGGCCGGCATGGATCTGGCCATCTGCTACCTGCCCCCACCGCACGGCCCGGCGGTCCTGGAACCCCTCGCCGAGGCCCTCACCCCCCTCACCGACTGAGCGCGACAACCCTCACACAATCGGCCCGATGTTTGTTATTCGCCAAACAACATTCACCGGCTGTTTGCTATTGGACGGGCTTCGGTCACTCTCGTCCCTTGTCAACCCCAACTCCTCTGCCCAGGCGTGCGTCCGGACCAGGACAACTGGGCGGTCAAATGGGGTAGCCGGGTAGCCGAGAAGTGTGAACTCCCGCTCTGTTGAGCCGGAAGACGCAGGGACCCGATGCGTCGGCGTCGATTTCGGACAGCCTCTGCCAGTACTTGATGATCAGCGTGTACCAATCGTCGTGGTAGCCGGTCGCGGTGATCTGAACGAGTCGGACACTGGCGTCGTAGATCTGCTTTCTCTCCCAGGGGCGCGTGTGCATGCGGCGGTCATGCGTGACGAACAGCAGGCCCATCCGTCCGACCGCTTGCAGTAGATCGACGTCCTTCGTGCCCAAGGGCAGATCCGGCAGTTCGGGGTGGCCGACCCAGAGGATCGAACCAGCGCCAGGATGCGATGTCAGCCGTTCGCCGAGCGGTGCGATGTTCTCATCGAGGAACAGGTTGAGGTTACGCAATCTTGGAATATTGCACCGCGTCGCTGTACTGGTCGTCGGTCAGGTCCCACATGGCCTTGATCGACTCGCCCGACTCGCCAGCTGCCGCGGCCTCCACGATGTCGGATACCCGAAGACGTCGTCCCTTGATGGTGGGCTCGCCTGACGCGTAGTCAGGATCGAGCACGACATTCTCGGCCAGATTGAAGCGGATCACGGTGCCGTTATCGTCGTATTCGGCGACCTTCTTGAACCGCTGGAGGGCCATAGATGGAAGGATCATCTGCCTTGAACGGATGACGAACCACAACGACCGATCCAGATTCGTCTCGTCTTGGACCCGCTGCACCAATTCCCATCCTTCGACATCGAGAAATGGGCGGGCTGTCGCCAGCGGATGCCTGACGCCGAACTCTTGCCGGAGGGCTTCGATGGCTGGCCGCATCCGGAAGATCTTGATGCCCGCGCTCCGGTACTCCGAGATCAGGCGAGTCTCCACGAACTCGCCCCACGTGACGGTCGGTGATCCCGTCTGTTCTGGTCTGACGACGGGTTCGTAACGCGTACCGAGCCGTTCGTATCCGTCGATCCAGCGCTTCGCCGTACCTCGGGACAGTTCCAGGATCCGGTCGACTTGGCCGAATCCGTAGATCTCGCGGTCTAGCAGTGAGATCGTGTCGCCCATGATCTCGCCACTCTAGGCGTCACCGGCAAGAGCGAGTCAACATCCTTGGGTCGCTAGCCCCTGTCAGCTGGCGCTTGGGCGTCGCTGCGGAGCAGGCCCCAGACGACGGAGTCGCAGAGGGCCTCCCAGGAGGCCTCCACGATGTTCTCCGACACGCCGATCGTGGTCCACGTGCGGGCGCCGTCGGTGGAGTCGATCAGCACCCTGGTGACCGCGGCGGTGCCGGCGGCCGTGTCCAGGACCCGCACGTTGTAGTCGGTGGGGGCGATGCGGGCGATCTCGGGGTAGTGGTCGCCGGCTGCCGACAGCAGGGCGTTGTGCAGGGCGTTCACCGGGCCGTTGCCCTCGCCGACGGTGATGCGGCGCTGGTCGCCCACCCACAGCTTGATCGTGGCCTCGCACTGGCGAACCATGGCGTCGTCGTCGGGCCGTCTCGGCCCGGAGACACCGACCGGCGCACCGCCCGACCGCAGGTGCCGCCCCACCTCCACCCGGAACGACTCGATGCCGAAGAACGGTTGCTCCCAGCCGAGGGCCGCCCGCATCCACAACTCCAGGGAGGCGTCGGCCACCTCGAACTGGTAGCCCTCGTACTCCAGCCGCTTCAGGGTCTCGATCAGCTGGCTGATCGTGGCGCCGTCCATGTCGAGGCCCAGCTCCTGGGCCTTCAACTCGATCGACGAGCGTCCCGCCATCTCCGAGACCACGAACCGGGTGCCGTTGCCCACCGCCACCGGGTCGATGTGCTCGTAGGCGTCGGCCCGGCGGGCCAGGGCGCTGGCGTGCAGCCCGGCCTTGTGGGCGAACGCCGAGGTGCCCACGTAGGGCTGCTGGGGGTCCGGCACCCAGTTGACCATCTCGGCCACCCGCCGGGAGACCGACGTCAGCAGCTCCAGCCGCTCCGGCGGCAGCGTCGCCACGTCCATCTTCAGGCTCAGGTTGGCGATGATCGGCACCAGGTCGCAGTTGCCGGTGCGCTCGCCGTAGCCGTTGATCGTGCCCTGCACCTGGGTGGCCCCGGCCCGCACGCCGGCCAGGGCGTTGGCCACCCCGCAGCCGGTGTCGTTGTGCAGGTGCACCCCGACCGGTGCGCCGAGGGCGTCCACGATCTCCGCCACGATGGCGTACACCTCGTGCGGCAGCGAGCCCCCGTTGGTGTCGCACAGCACCAGCTGCTCCGCCCCGGCCTCGGCCACCGCCGCCAGCACCGCCAGCGAGTAGTCCGGGTTGTGCTTGTAGCCGTCGAAGGCGTGCTCGGCGTCGAAGAACACCCGCCGGCCCGCCCCGACCAGGTACGCCACCGACTCCGCCGCCATGGCGATGCCCTCGTCCAGGCTGGTGCGCAGCGCCTCGCTGACGTGGTAGTCCCAGCACTTGCCCACGATGCACACCGTCCGGGTGCCGGCCGCCAGCAGGTTCGCCAACACGGGGTCGCTGTCGCAGCCGCCCCCCACCCGCCGGGTGGAGCCGAAGACCGCCAGGCGGGCGGTCTCCAGCCGCAGCTCCTCGGCGGCGCGGGCGAAGAACTCGTCGTCCTTGGGGTTGGCGCCCGGCCAGCCGCCCTCGATGTAGTGCACGCCGAGGCGGTCCAGCTCCCGGGCGATGCGCAGCTTGTCCTCGACGGTCAGCGAGATGCCTTCCAGCTGGCTGCCGTCCCGCAGCGTGGTGTCGTAGATCTCCACCGACGCCGGGATGCGGGCGGCGGCCGCGGCGGCCCGCGCCCGGGCCTCCAGGTCGCTGCTCAGCCCCGCGGCACCGGCTGGAGCAGCGGCAGTACCGGCCGCCTCGTTGCGGCCCGCACCGCTACTCGTTGACATACTCGTTCCACTCCTTGTAGCGGTCCACCTTCCCTTGGACCGCCTCGTAGAACACCTCTTGGATCTGGCGGGTGACGGGCCCCGGATCGCCGATCTCCCGGTCGTCGATCGAGCGGATCGGCACCACCTCCGCCGCGGTCCCGCTCAGGAACGCCTCATCGGCGGTGTACAGGTCGCTGCGCAGCAGGTTCCCGGTCTCGTACGGGATCTCCAGGTCGCCGGCGATGGCCTCGATGGCGTCCTGGGTGATGCCCCCGAGGGCGCCGGCGCTGGTCGGCGGCGTGATGATCCGCCCGCCGCTCACCACGAACAGGTTCTCGCCGGTGCACTCGCTCACGTGCCCCTGCGGCGACAGCAGGATGGCCTCGTCGTAGCCGGCGTTCAGGGCCGACACCTTGGCCATCTGGCTGTTGATGTAGTGCCCGCAGCCCTTGGCGGCCGGCGGCATGGCGTTGGGGTCGTGGCGCTGCCACGAGCTGATCATCATGCGCACGCCGGTGTTGATGGAGTCGGCGCCCAGGTAGATCCCCCAGCTCCAGGTGGCGATCGACACGTTCACCGGGCAGGGCATGGGGTTGAGCCCCATCTCGCCGTAGCCCAGGTACACCAGCGGGCGGATGTAGCACGCCTCCAGCTCGTTGATCGCCACGGTTGCCTTCGTGGCCTCCACCAGCTCCTCGGGCGTGTACGGGATGTCGATGCCGAGGATCTTGGCGCTGCGGAACAGCCGCTCGATGTGGGGCGTGAGGCGGAAAACGGCGGCCCCCCGGTCGGTCGCGTAGGCGCGGATGCCCTCGAATACGCCGTTCCCGTAGTGCAGGGTGTGGGTGAGGATGTGCACCTTGGCGTCGTGCCAGTCCACGAACTCACCGTCCATCCAGATCTTCTCGACGGGCTGAATCGGCATCGGGTATCCCTTCGGTGTGTCGCTGTTCGTTGCGGTCGCTGGTTCGGATTCTCCCACGCCCGTCCGGGGCGTCCGGACCCGTTGTCCGGTGTTGCGGGAGGCTTGGTTTCGGGTGTCGAGTCGGGGTGCAGGTCGATCCCTGCTCGGCGGGTGTCGGGCGGGAGTGGCTGTGCCGTCAGACGGCGCCGGCCGCTCCCCCGGCTACTTCGACAGCGGCTCCGGCGGACGCGTCGAACTCGCCCCCCATTGCGTCCATGGCCGCGCCGGCGAACTCGGTCATCCCAGCCCCTACAGCGCCGCGGCGATGGCGTCGCCGATGGCGCGGGTGCCGGCCACGCTGCCGTCGACGGCCATGCAGGCCCGGTCCACGGCGGCCGCGGCGTCGCTCTCGCCCAGGTGCTCCAGCATCATGGCGGCCGACAGGATCGCCGCACTCGGATCGGCGATGCCCTTCCCGGCGATGTCCGGCGCCGAGCCGTGCACGGGCTCGAACATCGACGGCCCGGTGCCGGCTGCGTTCAGGTTGGCCGAGGCGGCCTTGCCGATGCCGCCGCTGACCGCCCCGCCCAGGTCGGTGAGGATGTCGCCGAACAGGTTGTCGGTGACGATCACGTCGTAGCGGTCCGGGCTGTCCACGAAGTAGATGCAGGCGGCGTCCACGTGGTTGTAGGCGGTGCCGTAGCCGGGGTATTCGGCCGCAACCTCCTCGAAGGTGCGGTACCACAGGTCGCCGGAGTAGGTCATCACGTTGGTCTTGTGCACCAGCGTCACGTGGCGCCGCCGCTTGGAGGCCAGCTCGAAGCCGAAGCGGATGGCCCGCTCCACGCCCATGCGGGTGTTCACCGAGCCCTGCGTGACGATCTCGTGCGGGGTGCCCTTGCGCAGGAAGCCGCCCTCGCCGGCGTAGGCGCCCTCGGTGTTCTCCCTGATGACGGCCATGTCGATGTTCCGCTCCGGCAGCCGGAACGGGCGCAGGTTGATGTAGAGGTCCAGTTCGAAGCGCATCCGCAGCAGCAGGCCCCGCTCCAGCACGCCCGGCGGCACGTCCGGTGTGCCCACGGCGCCGACGTAGATGGCGTCGAGGCCCCGCCACTCGTCCATCACGCTGTCGGGAAGCACGGTGCCGTCGCGCAGGTAGCGCTCCCCGCCGAGGTCGTAGTCCACTGTCTCGAAGTCCACGCCGGCGGCCTTGACGACCTTGAGGCCCTCGCCGATGACTTCGGGTCCGATACCGTCGCCTGCCAGGACGCCGATGCGATGCGTTGTCATGCGAACAATCTACCGGGCGGTTTACCCGGGGCGCCCGCCCGGCCGGTCTGCGACGGGGCCTTCGTAGACTGTCGTGATGAACGCCCCGCAGTTGACCCGTGCCGCGTACGAGCGGCTGCAGGAGGAGTTCGCCCACCTCACCGGCCCCGCCAACGAGGAGATCACGGCGCAGATCGCCGCCGCCCGGGCGCTCGGCGACCTCTCCGAGAACGGCGACTACCACGCCGCACGGGAGGAGAAGGGCAAGATGCAGGGGCGGATCCAGCAGATCCAGGCGCTGCTGGAGCACGCCGAGGTGGTGTCGCCCGACCGGGGCTCCCCCGACCGCGCCGTCGTGGGCTCCCTCGTGGATCTGCGCTTCGACGGCGACGACGACGTGGAGCGGTTCCTGCTCGGCACCATCGAGGAGCGCCCCGAGGACTGCGACGTGGTGTCGCCGTCGTCGCCGCTGGGCAAGGTGATGGTCGGCGCCCGGGCCGGTGACGTGGTCCGCTACGAGGCGCCCGCCGGTCCGGTGGAGGTCACGATCGTGGCCGTCGTGGCGGCCGGCGACGCCGACTGATGGCCGCACCCCCGCGCACGCTCAGCGAGAAGGTCTGGGACGCCCACGTCGTCCACTCCGGCGACGACGGCACCGACCTGCTGTTCATCGACCTGCACCTCGTCCACGAGGTCACCTCCCCGCAGGCCTTCGACGGGCTGCGCATGGCCGGGCGCCCGGTGCGCCGCCCCGACCTCACCGTGGCCACCGAGGACCACAACGTGCCCACCACCAACATCAGCGGCCCGGTGGCCGACGCCGTGTCGCGCCGCCAGCTGGAGGCGCTGCGGGCCAACTGCGCCGACTTCGGCGTGCCGCTGTATCCCATGGGCCACGACCGTCAGGGCATCGTGCACGTGATCGGCCCGGAGTTGGGCCTCACCCTGCCGGGCAGCACCGTGGTCTGCGGCGACAGCCACACCTCCACCCACGGCGCCTTCGGTGCGCTGGCCGTCGGCATCGGCACCAGCGAGGTCGAGCACGTGCTGGCCACCCAGACGCTGCCGCAGGCCCGCCCCCGCACCATGGCGGTCACCGTCGACGGCGAGCTGCCGGCCGGCTCGGGGCCCAAGGACGTCATCCTCACGATCATCGGCCGCATCGGCACCGGCGGCGGCATCGGCTCGGTCATCGAGTACCGGGGCGCCGTCATCGAGTCCCTGTCGATGGAGGGCCGCATGACGGTCTGCAACATGTCGATCGAGGCGGGCGCCAGGGCCGGCATGGTCGCCCCCGACGACACCACCTTCGCCTACCTGCAGGGCCGGCCGCACGCCCCCGCCGGTGCCGCCTGGGACGAGGCCGTCGACCACTGGCGGACGCTGCGCACCGACCCCGGGGCGAGCTTCGACACCGAGGTGCACCTCGACGGCGCCGCCATCCCGCCGCACGTCACCTGGGGCACCAACCCGGGCCACGTGGCGCCGCTCGACGGCGCCGTGCCGTCGCCCGACGAGGCCGACGACGCCGCCGGGCGGGACGCCGCCGTCCGGGCGCTGGAGTACATGGGCCTCGCCGCCGGCACGCCCATGCGGGACATCCCCGTCGACACCGTGTTCATCGGCTCGTGCACCAACAGCCGCATCGAGGACCTGCGAACCGTGGCCGAGGTGGTGGCGGGCCGCCGCGTCGCCTCCGGCGTGCGCACCCTGGTCGTGCCGGGCTCGATGCAGGTGAAGCGCCAGGCCGAGGCGGAGGGGCTGCACGAGGTGCTGACGGCCGCCGGGTTCGACTGGCGCGAGCCGGGCTGCTCGATGTGCCTGGGC
>CAZTZI010000149.1:0-16763 GCA_964618115.1 uncultured Acidimicrobiales bacterium | reverse complement strand
CGGGACCTGATCGGGCGTCTCGTGGCCGACCTCCCCGCCACCCCACCCGCCTGCTGCGCGGATCGCGAGGGGCCTCCCCTCTCCCACGACGCCTCCTAGCGGCACCGCACACGACCACCGGTAACCTGCGCCTCGGCGACGGGATCACCGGCGCGGCTTCCCCCCAATTCCCACCGGCGAGAGGAAGCCCGCCATGCCCACACTGTCCCCGCTGCGCCGCCGCGCCGAATCGCCGGCATGGCACCGCTCCGGCCTGTACCGCTGGCTGCGCCGGCCGCTCGTCTACTGGACCGTGGTGGGGCTCCTCCTCGTCATCACGGTCATCGGCGTCGCCCGTCAATCCGACCGCCAGCGGCATCTCACCGAGACCTACGGCGACCTGCGCAACGTGCCTGTCGCCGTGGCCCTGATCAGGCCCGGGGAGCCCCTCGACGGCGAGACGGTGCGCTGGGAGCATCGTCCGGCCGCCGGCGTGCCCCCCGGCGCCGTCACGGATCTCGCCGAGGGAGCGCTCGCGGCGGAGGCGATCCACCCCGGAGAGGTGATCCACAGCGAGCGGGTGGCCGGCGGTGGCAGCGGACTCAGCAGCAGGCTCGCCCCCGGCACCGCAGCGGTCTCGGTGCCCACCTCCTACGGGGTGCCGCCGGTGCAGCCCGGCGACCGGGTGGACCTGCTCGCCACCTTCGACTCCTTCGCCGACGAGGTGGCGCCCGAGTCTTCCCGCGTGGCTCGAAGCGCGACCGTCCTGGAATCGGGCGAGGACGCCGTGACCGTCGCCATCCAGGCAAGCGAGGTGCCCTCCACCGTGTCCGCCCTCATCTGGGGCACCGTCACCGTCGTCGCCGTCGGCGCAGCCGCCGGCTGATCATCCAGGAACGAACCGGCCGGGGAGGGGCGCCGGCGAACGGCGCCGGGGGGAACCCTGCAGAGGCACCGTCGACAGCCGCCGGTAACGCCGTCCGGGCTCCGGTCGACCGTGCGACGGGGTCGCTCAGATCCAGGCGGTGTCGCGGAACGAGCTGGCGACGAGGATCAGGACAGAGATCCCCAGTGCCGTCCGGTACAGGGCGAAGGGTGCGAAGTCGATGCGGCGGACGAGCGACACGAGGAGCGACACCGCCGCCCGGCCCGCCAGCGCCGCCGCCACCGTCCCCCAGACGAAGGCGGCGCGCGCATCGGTGGGGATCCCCGACCAGCCGCCGAGGTCGATCAACTTGTAGACCGCCGCCCCGGCGATGATCGGCACGCTCATGAGCATGGCGACCCGCGCTGCCTCGAGGCGAGAGAACCCTCGCAGGCGCGCCGCGGTCATGATGGCGCCGGATCGGGACACGCCCGGGACCAGAGCCAGCGCCTGTGCCACACCCAAGGTCACAGCGTCGGTGCCGTCCAGTGCGGCGTCCGGCCGGCCGGCTCCCGTCCGATCGGCCCACCACAACCAGATCCCGAACACCACGAGGGTGCCGGCCGTCACCCAGACCCGCTCGTTGCGCTCCAGCAAGGGCCCCGCCGCCGCCCCGACCACCGCGGCGGGCACCGTTGCCAGTACGAGCAGCCATGCTCGCTGACCCTCGGGGCTGCGGCGACCCGCGACCTGCCGCACCGCGGCCACGAACAAGCGCACGACCTCCCGACCGAAGTAGGCCAGCACACCGGCCAGCGTGCCGACGTGGAGGGCCACCTCGAAAGCGGTCCACACGCTGGGGTCACCCTCGAACGGCTCCCAGCCGGCGAGCCAGGTGACGATCTGCAGGTGCCCGCTGGAGGAGATCGGCAGGAACTCCGTCAGCCCCTGCACGATGCCGAGGACGATGGCTTCGAGAACCGACATCGCTCGCCCGCCTGCCGGTCAGCCCGGCGGGACGCTCACTCCCCCGAGACCGTCACGTCGTCGACCACCAGGGTCACCCCTGCCGCCGTCATCGGCAGCCAGGTCAAGTCGTCGCCCACGGCCACAACGTCAAGCAGCATGCGCTGCAGGGTCGATGCCACGGTGAACTCCCGGATCGGCTCGGCCAGTTCCCCGTCGCGGATGCGCAGACCCTCCGCCCCGGTGGAGAAGTCCCCGCTCACGGGATTCACACCCGAGTGCAGACCGGTGACACCCTGCACCAGCACGCCGCTGGTGATTCCGGCGATGAGGTCGGCGGGCGGGTTGGGCCCGGGTGCGGCCACGAGCGCCATGCAACCCACACCGGGCGTGCCGGCGTAACCCCGCACCGCCGACCCGGTTGAGGCGCCACCGGAGCGCCGGCCGGTGTAGCTGTTGTGCAGGAACCGCTTCAGCACGCCACCGTTCAACAACTCGTTGCGGCGGGTGGCGAGCCCTTCGCCATCGGATTCGCCGGCCCCGAACGCAGCCGGATCCGTCGGGTCGTCGACGAGGGAGAACAGTGGCGACGCAACCGTCTCCCCGAGGCGGTCGGCAAACAGGGAGCGGCGCTTCAGCACCGCCTCGCCGGACAGGGTGCCGCCGACGATGCCCAGGAACTGCGCCGTGACCCACGGGTCGAAGACCACGGTCGTTCGCTCGGTTTCGGGCTTGCGGGCCCCGAGCAGCCGCACGGCGCGCTCGGTGGCGTCGGCCGCCGCCTGCTGCAGGTCC
The DNA here is from genome assembly GCA_964618115.1 of uncultured Acidimicrobiales bacterium. Lineage (GTDB taxonomy): Bacteria > Actinomycetota > Acidimicrobiia > Acidimicrobiales > CATQHL01 > VXNF01. Next base: position 14,158 of record CAZTZI010000149.1, on the reverse strand, counting down.
AGGTCCTCGATGCTCCGGCCCACGCTGAAGCCGAACCCGGTCTGGGTCTCGTCACCGTCGGAGGCCAGCGAGAACGCCGTGAGGTAGCAGCTGGAGTCCCGGCCGATGGAACGGATGCCGCTCGTCGTGACCACCGCCCCCACCGACAGGGCGTCCACGTAGTCGGCGGACTCCACGCCGCAGATGCGGGGGTCGCCTCCCTGGACCGCTCGCTCGAGTTCGAGGGCCATGTCGATCTTGCGCTCGGGCGCCACCGCAGCCAGCTCCGGGCGGTAGAGGTCCATCTCCGGGATCGGCACCCCGTCGGGCTCCGCCACCCCCAGGTGCTCGTCGGGCGTGCCGAAGGCGGCGTTGTCGCGGGCGGCGGCGAGCGTCTCTGCAATGACCGCCTCGTCGTGGCTTCCCGCGTGGGCGAACCCCTGGCGCTCGCCGGTGATCACCCTGATGCCGACGCCGTGGGCGGTGGCGGAGGCGAAGGATTCCACCTCGCCCTCCCAGGCGCGAACCTCCGTCTCGGCGGAATGGACCAGCACCACCTCGATCTGCTCGCCGGGACGGGCCCGGGCCACCACGCGATCGCCGAGCGCCGCGAGGTGTTCACCGGACAGATCGTCGCGATTCACGGCACGGCCCCGGCGGGCACCGGCGCGGCGGGCGGGCTCAGGCTGCGGTCCCGCCGACGGTGAGGCGTTGCACCCGGAGAGTCGGGGTGCCGTCGCCCACCGGCACGCCTTGGCCGTCCTTGCCGCAGGTGCCGGGCGAGCCCATGGCGAAATCGTCGCCGAGTGCATCGATGAGCATCAGCACCTCCGGTCCGTTGCCGATCAGGTTGCCCTCACGGATCGGGGCTGTCAGGCGGCCGTTCTCCACCAGGTAGGCCTCGGTCATGCCGAACACGAAATCGCCGGTGGCGGTGTTGACCTGGCCCCCGCCGAGGTGTGCCACGTAGACCCCGTGCGGGGTGTCGGCGATGATGTCGTCAGGGTTGCTGTCGCCGTTGCCGATGAAGGTGTTGGTCATGCGCACCATCGGCAGGTGCTGGTAGCTCTGGCGGCGGCCGTTGCCCGAGGACGCAGACCGGTCGGCCCGGTCGGCCCGCAGCCGGTCCCACATGTAGTCCTCGAGGATCCCGTCGCGGATGAGCACGTTGCGCTGGGCGGGACGGCCCTCGTCGTCGATGGCGTAGCAGCCCCACTCGGTGGACATCGTGCCGTCGTCGATGAGCGTGACCATCGGGTTCGCCACCTGTTCGCCGAGGCGCCCGGCGAACACCGACGCTCCCTTGGCGATGAGGTCGGCCTCGAGGCCGTGCCCGCAGGCCTCGTGGAAGAGAACACCGCCGCCGCCCGGGCCGATGATCACGGGCACCGCCCCGCTCGGTGCCGGCACGGCCTGGAGCTTCAGCAACGCCCGCCGGGCCGCCACACGCGCCAGGTCGGCGACGTCGACCGTGTCGAACAACTCGAAGCCGACGGTGCGGCCCACCGACTCGCGGCCGGTCTGCATGCCGGTGTCCCCCATCGCCACCACCGAGACCGAGAACAGTGTCTTGGTCTGCTCGTCGGAGGTCAGCAAGCCGTCGCTGTTGGCGACCAGGATCGAGCGGTGATTGTCCCCGTAGTTGCAGGCCACCTGGGAGATGGCGGCCCCCTCGGCCCGCGCCGCCTCGTCGGCGGCCCGGAGCAGCGCAACCTTCCGCGCCTTGGCGACGGCGTCGGGCGGCATGGTCACGTCGTTCGGGGCAGGGGCGGCCCGCCGCTGCAGCTTGTCGCCCGGGCGCTGCGAACCGCCCGCGCGGGCCGCGGCTGCCGCGGTCTCGGCGGCCGCTCGCAGGCCGGAGGGTCTGAGATCGGCCGTGTGGGCAAAACCGATCGACGATCCGGAGCGCACGCGGATGCCGGCGCCGCTCAAGCGCCCGGAGACCAGTTCCTCCACCTTGCCGTCGTCGAAGGTGGCGCGGGAGTTGCGCCTGTCCTCGATGAAGACCTCGGCGAAGTCACCGCCGGTGCGTAGCGCCGCGTGCAGGGTGGCATCGAGGACTTCCGCATCGGGCATGGCGCTTGACATCGCTGCCTCCTTCGCCCCCACGGGCCGCCGGGTCGTGGAATCGCGGCTCGGGCGACTTCCAGGGTAGCAATCGCCGATCCCGAACCTGGTCCGGCTCCGAGTACCGCCGCGCCCACCGGTCAGCTGGACGTGATCGCTCCCGCAGAGCCCCGTAGGGTACGGGCCGTGGCTCTCGAACCAGGTGCCCGCGGCCGAGCCGAACGCGTGGTGAGCGACGCGGACACGGGGGCATCGGTGGGATCGAGCGACCTGCCCTTCCTGGCCACGCCCGTGGTGCTCGCGCTCTGCGAATCGGCCACCCGCGACGCTCTGGCAGGGGCACTGCCCGACAACTCGACCAGCGTCAGCATGCGGATCCATCTCGATCACGTGCGGCCCCTCCCGGTGGGACGGCCGGTGTACGCCACGGCACGCCTGGAACGCGTCGAGGGCCGGCGCCTCACGTTCAGCGTGGAGACACGAGACGGCAGCGGCGATCTGGTCAGCAGCGGCCGGATCGTCCGGATCATCGTCGACCGCGAGAGGTTCGCCCAGCGCATCCCGCCGGAGAGCTAGAGCCCCCTCCACCTCGGCCCCATTTCCCCGATGAAGGCAGGGCCGTCGCTCTCACGATCGTCGGATTCGACCCCCTGCCGCAGCCCGCAGCACGCCGAACTCACCTCCCCGCGGGCGGAATACGCGGTCTCATCGCTCACGAGTAACCTGGAAAAACACCGAGCGACGGGCACGGCCCACGAGAGAGCCGCCCATCGAGCCGGACCGGCGCCACAGCTGCGACCGACCCCCACACAGACACACTGTCGGCGAGACGTCGAGGAACCAATGGACCGCAAGCGCACCTGGACTGTCTACGCGCTCCGCGCAGGCATCAGCGCCGGTCTGCTGACGTTCCTCATCGTGCAGGGACCGAACCTCGACGCATCCAAGCTGCTTCCGGACTGGAACCGCTGGACGCCCTTCTGGCTGTTCGGGGCCTTCGCCCTGACCGGGCTGTCCCTGGTTCTGGCCGCCGTCCGCTGGCGGCAGGTCACCGAGGCGTTGCGCCTCCACGTTCCCATGCGCGGCATCCTCTCGCACTTCATCGCGGGGCAGTTCGTCTCGAACATGATGCCGACGACCATCGGTGGGGACGTCCTGCGGGTCACCCGGGTCGCCGCCGACACCGGCAACCGCCCGGCGGCCTTCGCCTCGGTGATATTCGAACGGCTCTCGGGGTGGCTGGTCCTGCCCCTGTTCACGTTCATCGGGCTGGCGCTGAACCCGTCGCTCGCCCGGCTCGGCGCCACGTCCGCCACGGCCATCTCGCTGGCGGGCATCACCCTGGCCGCCTTCGTCAGCCTGCTCTACATCGTGGGCCACCCGGCCACCGGCCGCTGGCTGGCAGGCCGCACCGGGATCGGGCGCTACCTCAACGCCATGCACCTCGCCACCGACGCGCTCAAGGCGCAGCCGCGCGCCGCCATCCGGCTGGTCGTGGCGTCCTTCGCCTACCAACTGACGGTTCTGCTGGCTGTGGGCTGCGCCGTCGAGGCCATCGGCATCGACGAGGTGGGCTTCACCGCCCTCATGGCGTTCTTCCCGGCGGTGCTGATGCTGCAGGTCCTGCCGCTCGGCATCGGCGGACTCGGGGTACGCGAGGCTTCGCTCGTCTTCTTCCTGGGGTCGATCGGGGTGGCTGAGGAGCAGGCTTTCTCACTCGGGCTCCTCATCGGCCTGCTGATCCTCCTCTGCAGCCTCCCAGGACTTCCCGCAGTGCTGTTCGGCAACCGCCTGTTCGGCAGGAAGCGCGCCCCCGCGGAGCCGCCGGCGGCTGACGAACGTGCTGAGGTCCTCGTCTGAGGTCCGCCGTGACCGCCGAACTCGCGCCGCCGGACCGTCGAATCGGGCGTGGCTCGCGGGCAAGGTCGGCACTGTCGTCAGCCGCCGAGTCGTTGCGGCGCAGCGCCGCCGACCAGGTGGACCGCGGACGCGCCACCCGCCAGGACCTGGGGATCCGCTGGTGGCGCGAGATCCTCCTCATCGGCCTGTTCTACTTCGGTTACAACCTCGTCCGTAACCGGTTCGGGTCCGCCGCAGTGGGACCGGGCCTGGCGCTGAACAATGCCGAGATCGTCATCGAACTGGAACGTTCGCTCGGCCTCTACTTCGAGTCCACCATGCAGGGCTGGTTCCTGGGTTGGGACGCGTTCATCGGCGTCTGGAACGTTTTCTACGGCCTGCTGCATTTCACGGTCACGTTCTTCACGCTGGTGTGGCTCTACCTCCGGTTTCCGGAGGTCTACCAGCGCTGGCGGACCACCGGCCTGCTCTGCACCGGCCTGGGTCTGATCGGTTTCGCCCTGTTCCCGCTCATGCCGCCGCGCCTGCTCGGCGACTGCGGTGTCTACGGCGCCTGCCTCGCCGACGCCGGTTTCGTCGACACGATGGTGCAGTACGAGGGGCTGTGGTCGTTCGACTCGGGCACCTTCCAGAAGCTCTCGAACCAGTACGCGGCGATGCCGAGCATCCACTTCGCCTGGGCCTTCTGGTGCTTCCTGGCGCTCCGGGGCCGGATCCGCAGCAATTGGGGGCGCGTGTGCCTCTATCTGTACCCCCCGCTGACGCTGTTCGCCGTCGTGGTCACCGCCAACCACTACTGGATCGACGCCGTCGCCGGGATCCTGTGCCTCCTGCTGGCGTTGGCGTGGGCAACGCCGCTGGTGCGCCTGACCCAGCACCGGCGCCGGCGGGCTCGGCGTGATCGAGCGGAGCCGGAGATCGGCTCGGGCGTCCCCGCAACCGGCTAGCGGCAAGCAACTAAGGTATCCACAGATTGTCCCCGACCGGCGCTCCCATCGAGGCTCCACCATGCTCCTGAATCGGGCCATCACACCCGCCGTCCTGCGCTCCATGAGCTATGAGGAACTGGACGCGCTCTCCGAGGAGATTCGAGCCTTCATCGTGGACGCCGTCACCACCCACGGCGGCCACCTGGGCTCGAACCTGGGCGCCGTCGAACTGACACTCGCCCTGCACCGCGTCTTCAACTCCCCCACCGACGCGATCATCTGGGACACGGGGCATCAGGCCTACGTCCACAAGATCGTCACGGGCCGGTCCCACATGTTCGAGGAGTTGCGCAAACCGGGCGGACTGTCGGGTTACCCCTCGCGGGAGGAGTCCGAGCACGACTGGGTCGAGAACAGCCACGCGTCCACCTCACTGAGTTATGCCCACGGCCTGGCGCTCGCCTACCGGTCGGCCGAGCAGCGCGGCGGTACGCGGCGCCGTGTGGTTGCCGTGATCGGCGACGGGTCGATGACCGGCGGGATGGCGTTCGAGGGTCTCAACAATCTGGGGCACTCCAACCTCGATGTCGTCATCATCTTCAACGACAACGGCCGCTCGTACGCCCCCACGGTGTCGCGGCTCAGCGAGCGCCTCGCCCGCCTCTCGGTGAACCCTGCGTTCGTCCAGCAGCAGGAAAGGGTGGAGCGGATCCTGGGCGACCTGCCCCTCGTCGGCGATCACATGGATCGGGTCATGGACGCGGTCAAGGCCGGCGTGCGCGAGTTGTCGGAGTCGCCGTCGTTCTTCTCGGATCTGGGCGTTCGCTACACCGGGCCTTTCGACGGCCACGACATCCGCAACCTCGAGCGCAGCCTGCGCCACGCCGCCGAGTTGAGGGGTCCGGTCGTCGTGCACGTCCTCACCGACAAGGGTCGGGGCTACGAGCCGGCCGAGCGCGACCCCATCAAGCGCATGCACGACACGTCGCAGACCAAGCACGGCAGCTACACCCAGGCCTTCGCCGACGCCATCGTCAAGGAGGCCGAGAACCGGCCGGAGCTGGTGGCGATCACTGCCGCCATGCCCGACTCCACCGGCCTGCTGACCTTCAAGGATCGCTTCCCCGATCGCTTCGTGGACGTGGGCATCGCCGAGCAGCACGCCGTGACGTCGGCCGCCGGCATGGCGATGGGCGGGCTCCGACCCGTGGTCGCCATCTACTCCACGTTCCTGACCCGGGCGCTCGATCAGGTCAACCTCGACGTCGGGCTGCATCGCCAGCCGGTCGTCTTCTGCCTGGATCGCGCCGGGATCACCGGCGACGACGGCCCCTCACACCACGGGATCCTCGACATGGCCCTGCTCACGAAGGTTCCGGGCATGTGCGTGATGGCGCCGTCTTCGTACCAGGAGTTGGAGGTCATGCTGGCGCAGGCACTGGACATGACCGACGGTCCCGTGGCGATCCGCTGGCCGAAGACCGCGGCGCGCCACGTCGGCGAGGACGAGGTCGGAGTTGGGCTGGCCGGCCGCAAGGTCCGCGGCGGCGAGACCGTCTGCCTCCTGGCCGTCGGCAAGATGCTGGAAGCCGCCGAGGAGGCCGCGGACGCCCTGGAGAGTCACGGCGTCTCGGCCTCGGTGTGGGACGTGCGCATCGTGGCGCCATTGGATGCGGCGATGCTGAGCGATGCCCGAGCGCATTCCCTCGTCGTCACCATCGAAGACGGGATCCGCGAGGGCGGAGCCGGGACGAGCATCGCCGCGGCGCTCAGCGAGATGGACGGGGACGGCGAGACGCCCGCCCTGCGAATTCTGGGGATCCCGACCTCTTACCTGCCCCATGGCAAGCCCGATCAGATCCTCGCCGCCTGCGGGCTCGACGCGGCCGGAATCGCCACGACGGCCCTGGCAGCTCTCGGCTGATTCCCCTGGATCGGCGCGTCCGCGGCGGGGCCGATCGAGCGCTACTGGTAGAAGGGGTTCTCGCCCGCCGCGTGGTCGGTCACGTCGATGACGTCGAGGATCTCCGGAACGTGCTGGCTGATGATCGCGGCGACGCCCTGATGCAGCGTGGCGGCGCTCATGGTGCACCCCTGGCAGCCTCCCCCCATCAGCAGGTACGCCTTGGCGTCCTCCACCCTGACGAGTTCCACGTACCCGCCGTGGGAGGCCAGCGAGGGGTTGACGTGGTTGTTCAGCAGGCTCTGGAGGCGCTCGGTCACCGAGTCCGACTCCGACAGGTCGATGCGCTCACCCATGTCGGGGCGGTTGGGGTTGCGGATCACCAAGCCCCCCTGCAGCGGGTTGCTCGGAACGTCCAGGGTTGCTCCGGTGAGGTTCTCGATGGAGTCCTCGGGAACGATGACGGTGAGGCCGGCGACCTCGTGGACCGCGTCGCCCCCGTCCACCCTGTCGACTTCGTGCAGCGACAGGTCGTAGCTGAACTCGAAGGTCATGCTCGGCGACATCTCCGTGCCGGAGATGGCGACGCGCAGCCCGAGTCCTGCACCGTCGGGTTCGTCGGCAAGCGCGCCGAGTACGACTTCGGCGGCCTCGTCGGTCACCTGCAGGATGGTTGATATGGCGGTGGCAGTCGAGCTTGCGACCGAATCACTGTTCACACGGTGCAGGATATAGGCTCCCGCTCGCCCGACCCGCCCCCAGACCGGCACGGACGCCGAGAAGGGTACGTCGACCGTCGGCAGAGCAAGGGAGTCCGGCGTGAGCAAGTCCCCGGTCACTATGAACCTCGTCGGCGATGTCGCCCTCATCCGGATCGACGACGGCAAGGTCAACGCGCTGACCCCCGCGCTCCTCGACGACTTGTGGGGTGCTCTCGACGCCGCGGAGGCCGAGGCCGGAGCCGTCGTGCTCGCAGGACGGCCGGGCGTGTTCTGCGCCGGGCTGGATCTCAACGTGATGCGCAGCGGCGGCCGACCCGGCATGGATCTGCTCCACAAGGGCACCGAGATCTTCCTTCGGCTCGCGGAGTTCCCGCGTCCGGTGGTGGCTGCCTGCACGGGACACGCCTTGGCGGCCGGCGCCGTTCTGCTGCTCTGCTGCGACGTCCGGGTCTGCTCGGCGGGCGACTACAAGATCGGCCTCAACGAGGTGGCCATCGGCATACCCCTCCCGGAGTTGGTGATCGACCTGGCGCGCGCCCGCTTGTCACCGCGACACTTCACGCTGGCCTGCAACACCGGCCACGTCTACTCGCCGACCGAGGCCGTCGACGTCGGGTTCCTCGATCGAGCGGACTCGTCCGACGCCACCGGCGATGCACTCGGAGTGGCCACCGAACTCGCCGAGCGCCTCGACGCCGAGGCGTTCGCCAAGACGCGCCAGGTGACCTGCCGGGGGCTCGCCGAGGTGATCATGCGCAACGCAGCCGCCCTGATGGAGACTCGGCAGGCACGACCCGCTTCCGCGTAACCACGTCGCTCCGCCGGCGCCGGTTGCCGGGCGCCGATGCCCGGCCCTGCTTGGCCGAACAATCCGCTCCGGTGCGTGAACCTCAGGGCAGGTGACGACCGCAGATCGGCCAGGGGAACCAGCCCCGGCGGGCGTACAGGAGCCGCGCACGCGCATCCTGTACCTCCGGCACGGCCCAGTGCGGGCGACCGGTGCCGCCGACCGACTCCCAGGTCGGCTGGTCGAACTGGTAGGCGCCGTAGTAGCCGTTGCCCGTGTTGACGAGGTAGTTGTTCGTCGACTCGCAGTCGCGTAGTGCCGCCCACTGCGCCGGCGTGGGATCGGTCCGCCCGCGACTGGCCATCTCCTGGTCCGCCTCGCCGTGGATCTCGGCGACGAACGCCACCCAGAGCGCCTCTGCCTGCCGCTCGGTCAGCAGCGGGATGTCGCGCTGCGCCAGCTGGATGTCGCGGTGCACGACGTCGATCCGGTCGACGACGAACACCAGACGGTTGCCCGCCTCCTCCAGCAGTCCCTCGTAGTCGCTGTAGGCACCGGATATGGCGCTCGCGCGCGCCTCGAGCAGGGTCTGCAGGTACAGAGCGTCGATGAGGTGCTCCAGGGCCAGCAGTTCCGCGCTCAGTGCACCGAGGCGACCGGTCATGTAGGAGGCCACGAGGTACTCCGCTGCCTGGTTCCTGGCCTCGATCACCTCGCGGATCAGCGCCTGCTCCCGCCCGACCAGTTCGGCGGCCTCGGCCACGAGAGCGTCGAACTCCGCCAGGCGCTCCGCCAGCCTCCGGGTGGCCGCCTCCAGGTTCTCCTCCGCCCAGGCGAGTTCCTCCTGGGCCAGCCGGTGGTTCGTGTACGGGGGATCCTCGTCGCTGCCCAGCTCGCGGGCGGTCGCGCCGGGAGCGGTCGCGGCCAGACACACGACCACGGCGAGCGCGAGGAGGTAACCCCGCCTCCGCGGACGAAGCGAGGTGCTGTTGGTGCCCATCAGTGCAGTTTCCCTACCGCGTAACTCTCACGATCACCAAATCCGCCCGCGCGGCAGGTAGCCGTCAGCGCGCTCGCGCCCGCCGCGTGGAGTATGCGCCTACCGTCTTCGGCAATGCGCCCCGATGCTGCCGCCTCCTCCGGCTACGACGCCGTCGTCGTCGTCTCCTTCGGGGGCCCCGAGGCACCCGAGGAGGTGATGCCGTTCCTCCGCAACGTGACCCGCGGACGCGACGTGCCGGCGCACCGCCTGGAGGAAGTGGCCGGGCACTACCTGGCCCGCGGCGGCCGCAGCCCCATCAACGATCAGAACCGCCGCCTGACCGCCGCGCTGACTTCTGCTCTACGGGACGGCGGCGTCGACCTGCCGGTCTACTGGGGAAACCGCAGCTGGCATCCGCTGCTGGCCGAGGTGGTCTCGAGGATGCACTCCGACGGCGTGCGCCGGGCACTGGCCTTCGTGACCTCGGCGTTCGGCTCGTATTCGGGCTGCCGCCAGTACCGCGAGGACATCGCCGGTGCGGCGACGGGCTGCGAGGGGGCACCGGAGATTCACAAGCTGCGGCTCTTCTACAACCACCCGGGCTTCATCGAGCCGATGGCCGAGGGGGTGCGGGACGCTCTCGTGCGCCTGACCGGTGCCGGGGCGACGGGTCCGGCCCGGCTGGTGTTCTCGGCACACAGCATCCCGGTGACCATGGCGACCAGCGCGCCCTACGAGCGGCAGCTGCGCGAGGCGGCAGGGTTGATTGCCGAGAGGGTGCCGCAGGGTCGACGGCCGGGCCATGCCGGCGGCTGGGACGTGGCGTACCAGAGCCGCAGCGGTCCGCCGCACGTCCCGTGGCTGGAACCGGACGTGGTGGACCACCTTCGAACCCTGCGGGAAGGGGGCGTCCAAGACGTGGCTCTTATCCCCCTGGGGTTCGTGTCGGACCATATGGAGGTGATCCACGACCTCGATGACGAGGCCGCCGCAGCGGCCGGCGCCATGGGCATGCGCCTAGTGCGCACGCCGACCGTGGGCACCCACCCGGCCTTCGTGGAGATGGTCGTGGAATTGATCCGCGAGCGGATCGATCCGTCGACACCGCGCCGGGCGCTGGGCGCCTCCGGCGCCTGGCCCGACCTCTGCGCCTCGACCTGCTGCGCCCAAGGCCGGTAGGCCGCCGGCCGGGCTCGCGGAGCAGCTGCACCGCGAGCTAGACGTTGAAGCGGATCTCCACCACGTCGCCGTCCTGCACCACGTAGGAGCGGCCCTCGGCGCGCAGGCGGCCCGCGGTCCGGGCGGCCGACCAGGAGCCGACCTCGAGGAGTTCGTGCCACTGGATGGTCTCGGCTCGAATGAACCCGCGCCTGAAGTCGGTGTGGATCAGCCCGGCGCAGACGTCGGCCGTGCTGCCGGCCGGAAACGGCCACGCCCGCGTCTCCTTCGGAGCTGTCGTGAAGAAGGTCTGCAGGCCGAGCCCGCGGTACGAGGCGGCCACGACGCGCGCCAACGCGCCCTCGCCGAGTTGAAGACTCTCAGCCATCTCGGCGCGCTCGGCTGCAGGCAACTCCGCGACCTCGGCTTCGAGTTGCGCGCACACCGCCAGCGTTTCCGCCCCGCCCAACTCCGACGCCACGGCACCCACGGCGCCCTCCACGTCGACGGGCACAGCCTCCTCACCGGTGTTGACGACCGCGACGACGGGCTTGTTCGTCAGCAGGAAGCACGGAGCCAGGAGTTGCCGCTCGTCGTCGGGAAGATCGCTCCGCCACAGCGGTGTCCCGGAGGAGAGGGAAGCGGCGGCCCGCTCCATACGGGCCACGTCGGGGCCGACGGTGGCGTCGCCCTTGGCCTGCCGACGCTTCTTGTCGATCTGGCGCTCCAGACTCTCGAGGTCGGCCAGGCTGAGTTCCAACTCCAGGGTGTAGAGGGACTCCACCGGGTCGCAAATGCCCTCTACCGCCTCGCAGCGGAACGCGCGCAGGACCAGCACGAGGGCGTCCAACTCGCGGATTCCTCCGAGGAAGCGATTGCCGAGGCCCTCGCCGGCGGCGGCGCCGGCGGCCAGCCCGCCCACGTCGGTGAACTGCACGGTCGCAGGAGTGGTGGTGGCCGACGCGCTCATCCGGGAGATCCGCTGCAGGCGTTCATCGGCAACGCGGGCCTCGCCCAGGTGCGTGCCCGTCGTGGCGAAGGGGTAGGTAGCCACCGGTGAATTGCCGCCGGTCAGCGCGTTGAAGAGGGACGACTTCCCGGAGTTCGGCAGGCCCACGAGCCCGAATCGCTGCACAGCGGCCGCATCGTACCGGCGCGCTCTCCGGGGTGGACGATGGAACTCGCGGGTCGACGGGCCGCAAGCGTGCCGGTTTGCGGCCGGTAGGCTCGTTCGCCGGGAGGTAGCAATGTCGAAGCGCACGCAGCGTAGGCGGGCCAACGCCCGGCGCAAGAAGGCCAACCACGGGCGCAAGCCGAACGTCGGCCGCAACTCCTAGCCCTGCGGCGGGCAGCGCGGCGCTCCCCGCCGCCCGCACCTCTGATGCCCCCGGAGCCCAGTTCGGCACCCGATCACGCCGGGCGCGCGGAACCCCACCTCCCGGCGCTCGTCTACGACGGCGACTGCGCCTTCTGCGAACGCTGCGCCACCTGGATCGCCGCCCGGCTCCCAACCGGCACCATGGTCCTGGCATCCCAGCAGGCGGATCTCGCCGCCCTGGGCCTCACCCCGGAGCAGGCAGCCGACGCCGCCTGGTGGATCGACACCGGCGGCGATCCCCACCGCGGCCACCGGGCGATCGCCGCCGCGCTTCGGGCGTGTGGAGGCGGCTGGAGCCGGCTGGGGCAGGCGCTGGTCCGGCCAGGAGTCTCACTCCTGGCGGCAGGCGTCTACGAAGTCGTCGCCCGGAACCGTCACCGACTCGGCTGCAAGAACTGCCTCGAGAAAACCCAGCGAGGCGGCCCCGCCTTCGACTAGCGCGACCCAACCGAGGGCGGGGGTCCGGGGGGCCGGGCTGCGACGACTCTTCGCCCTGCACCGAGGAAGAGCGGCACCCCGGACCCCCGCCCGGACAGACACCTAGGCGGCGACGAACTCCTCGTATTCCTCCGAGGTGTCGGCATCGTGCTCGAACTGGATGACGCCGATCTCGGTGAACCGGTCTCGCAGCCAACCGTCGCCGACGTCCAGCAGACCCAGTTTGCGGCAGTTGGGCACGATCTTGGAGAAGAGCATCTGCTGGAACGCCGACCGCTCCGGCGGCAGGTTGAGCAGCAACTCCACCATCGGCCGCACAGGCACGCCGAGCCGCTCGTACACCTCCTGGGACAGGAACCGGTCGCGCATGCGCACCGCCGCCTCGAAGGCGAACTCCTGCCGCTCGCGGATCTCCGCCTGCGTGAGGTGGCTGTAGTACTCCTGCAGGCTGAGGACACCGAAGGCCACGTGCCGCGCCTCGTCGGCCATGACGTAGCGCAGCAACTGCTTCAACAGCGGCTCCTCGGTGCCGGCGTGCATGAAACCGAAGGCGGCCAGGGCCAGGCCCTCCACCATGATCTGCATACCCAGGTAGGTCATGTCCCAGCGGCTGTCGTTGATGATGTCGTCGAGCAGCAGCCGCAGGTGCGGGTTGATGGGGTACTCGCTGTCCAGCTTGGTGCGCAGGTAGCGCCCGAAGACCTCCACATGCCGGGCCTCGTCCACGACCTGGGTGGCGGCGTAGTACTTGGCGTCGATCCACGGCACGGTCTCGACGATCTTGGCGGTGCACAGCAGCGCCCCCTGCTCGCCGTGCAGGAATTGGCTCAGCCGCCAGGCGATCGCCTCGGCGCGGTACTCCGCCCACTCCTTGTCGCCCCAGCGGTGCAGCGGCGAGGAAGGGTCGCCGGCCAGGTCCTCGCGCGTCGGCGGGAGGGCGTCGCCGACCCGGAAGATCGTGCTGGGATCCACCTCGAGGTCCCAAGGCAGATCGTTGGCGTTCCACTGCGATGTCTTGCCCTTCTCGTACAGCTTCTCCAGCTTGGGGCGCGCCCCCTTGTCGTAGTCCCACGTGAACAGGGCATCGGACTCGTCGGGGACGATGTGTTCGACTTCGTCGGAGTGGGCGTTCGAGCGGCAGATGTCCAGGATGGTGTCGACGTCGTTGACCGACATCCTGTCGAGGATTGCGGCGTCGCTGCGGTGCTCGTTACTCGTCATGGGCGGCCTCGCTGCCAGAAGGGCGAAGGCCACCGGAGCAGATCCTCCGACCGCCGTCGCGCCGGATCGTGATTGCAGGCTATCCCCGCGCTCCGGGGGCCAGAACGCGCCCCGCGCGCCGGCTGGGCCGACCCGCGGAATTCTGCCACCGCGGGTAGCCTGCCTGCGTCGGCGGGCTGCGATTCGCGCCGGATTGCGGCAAGAGACCGGGCGACCGCCCCGGGGGGGCTCACGTGCCGCAGCTCACCGGACACCGGGACTGGGCGAGGTGCCCGCAACCAGAGAACCGCAAGCAGAAGCGAGGGAACAATGAGACGAGGACTATCCGGGCTGCTGGCCATCCTGCTGACCACTGTGATGGTGGCCGCAGCATGCGGCGGCGACGACGAACCCACGACCACCCAGCCGGCGCCGGCACCCGCGCCTGCCGCCGACGAGGGCCCGGCTGAGGCACCGCCCGAGGCGCCTGCGGAGGCGCCTGCCGACGAGCCTCCACCGCCTCCGGAAGAGGCTGCGGACATCACCGCCGCGCTGGTCTTCGACATCGGCGGGCGCGGCGACCAGTCGTTCAACGACTCCGCCGCGGCCGGATTGGACCGGGCGGCGGCCCAATTGGGTGTCAACACCACCGAGGCCTCGCCGAACCCCGACGGCTCCAACCGCGCCGAGTTGCTGCAGCTCTCCGCCGACGGTGCCGACCTGGTCATCGGCGTGGGCTTCCTGTTCGGCGAGTC